>DATFWL010000403.1:0-8044 GCA_035259385.1 Vicinamibacterales bacterium
AACGGCGCAGGAGAACAAGGCCGCGCCGGGCGGTGGCGGAGGCGGCGGTGGCGCGAAGGCCGGTCCCGCCCCGAGCGCGCCGAGCGGCGGCGGAGGAGGCGGCGGCGCGACCCATTCCGGCTCGTCGTCGGGCGGCGGCTCTCAGTCCGGCGGTGGAGCCTCGGGCGGCGCCGCCACTCGGGGCGGAGATTCCGGCGGCGCTCACCGCGGCGGCGGCGCGACAGGCAGCAACGGCTTCTCGATGCCGCACGAAGCGCGCACCAACGCCAACGGTGGTGGCAACGCGGGATCTGCAGTACCGAAGGGTTCGTCCGCGAACCCTGGTGGCGCCACCGGCGGAAGCACGCAGAATACTGCCGTAGCGAGCGGCGAGCGTGGGCGGCGAACGAATGCCGGCGAGCCGACCGGGAAGGCCGCGAACACCGGCGGCGCCGGTGCCGGAACCGGCGTGCCGGCCTACGCGCGTCCGCGTGACAGCGGCGAACCGGTTGGCACCGCGGTACCGCGCGGCACGACGCCTCGTCCGCCGAGCGGCGGCGTCGGCATCTACGTTCCCGGCGGTTACTACGGTCCGTACGGATACGGCTACGGGTACTATGACCCCTGGGGCTACGGTGCCGGCGGCTACGGCTTCTACGGCGGGTACTACGATCCGTGGTACGGCGGGTCCCCCGCCGATCCGCAGGGCGGCTACCAGTCGACGTCGAACGACGAAGGCAAGCTCCGCCTGAAGATCAAGCCGCGCGAGGCCGAGGTCTACGTCGACGGCTATTACGTCGGCCAGGTGGACGACTTCGACGGAATCTTCCAGCGCCTGCACCTCGATTCTGGTCCGCATCGCATCGAGGTGCGCGCGCCGGGGTACGAATCGCTGTCCTTCGACGTCCGCATCACACCGGACCACACGACCACTTACGAAGGCGAGCTGAAGAAGATTCAGTGAATCGACGCAGCGCAGTCGCGGTCGCATCCGCCATCTACGACGGCCTGATCGCCGTCATGATGGTGGCGGGGCGGCCGCTGATGGCGCAGATTTTCAACGTCGCGCTGCCCCAGCCTCCCATTCACGCCGATCTGAACGGCGTCTTCCTCGTTGCCGTCGCTGCCGGCTACGTGATTCCGTACCGCGAACCGGACTCGGTCGGCGGCCGCACGTATCTGTGGGTGATGGGACCGATGCTGAAGGGAATCGGCGCGCTGACCTTCATCGCCGATTACATCGTGCGCCACTCCCCGGCGTCGTTTCTGCTGTTCGCCGCCGGTGACGGGTCGATGGCGTTGCTCACGCTGTGGGCGCTGACGACGGCCGCTCAGGCGAGGCCCTCGCGCTACGAAGACTCGACCCGCGTCGCGCGCAATCTCTAAAGAGAGGCGAGGTCATTTCGCCAGCAGTTGGCGCGTGATGGGGTAGGTTCCGATGCGCGTCCACTGAGTCGACCCGTACTTCACGAACAGATCGACCTTGGCGTCGACGAAGTGGCTGTTCTGGAGCATCTCCTGGCGCGACTGATCGCTGCCGGTGTAGCCGCGCGGCGATTTCGCCACCAGCACGTCAGTCGTCCCCCCCGCCGGCAGGCCGGACGAGCCGGCCGCGGTCACGAGCTGGGTGCCCCACTCATCCGCCTCGCTGACACGCTTGAACTGCGCGTTCACTTGCAGCGAAACGAGTTTCTGATCCGAGATGTTCTTGAGCGTGAACGACACCGCCGGCACGAGCTTGTTCTGCCCGTTGACGATGCCGACGTCGTACCAGCCGGTGGTGACGATGGTGACCTGGAGCCCCTTGGTGAGATCGACAGTCGGTCCGCACGCGGCGGAACTCACCGCGGCGACACCCAGCAGCAGCCGAACGAGCGCGCGCATAGCGCGCCATTCTAACCATTGCTGATTGCTGATTGCTAATCGCTGATTGTGACGGGCGGCGTGCCCGCTCGCCACTCAGCGCAATCAGCAATCGGCAATCAGCAATTCTCAGAAGACCTTGACTTCAATCCGCTGGAGCGCTTCTTCGCGTGTGATCTTGCCGGCGAGAAAATCCGCGAGATCGGATCCCTTCAGCCGAATGATGCGGGTGTTCGCGGTGTCGGCCGGCGCGAGCCGCGGCCGATCGTCGTTGCCTTTGGCGGCAATCGTCAGCCATTCGCCGGCGCCGATGTTGAGCGCGCCGCTGTGCGCGAGCATCGCGTCCTTCAGCGCCTGCATCACTTCGGTCCGGTAGGCCTCGTTCGGATCGGCGAGGATCGGATCGGCGGCTGCGGCCGCCTTGTCGTCCACCGACGCCGCGGAGCCGGTCGCGTTGCGCGCGCCGCCGACGTCGGGCAGCGACGTCCGGGCGAGCACTGCAGGATTCACCTGCAGCTCGAGGCGCTTCAGCGCCTGCTCGAGGTTCGGATCGCCGGCGGTCTTGATATACGTCTGGAGCGTGCGGAGCGCGCTGTCGAGACCGAGATCGTTCTGATCGAGCGTCCGCAGGCTCCATGTCAGCGTCGTCTCGAAAGAGGGCACGACGACGTCGAAGAACACGCCGTAGCCTTCGAGCCGGAAGCCGCGCGCATGCGCGTTGTCGCTGACCAGCATGTCGGCCGGCACCTGTGCGAGTGCCTGCAGACGGTCGCGTGTAATGGTGACGCCGTGCTCGACGGCGCCCTCCAGCACGCGCTCCATCTGGCCGATCTGATAGCGCTGCTCGGCGGCGGCGCGCTGCGCGCTCGCCGGCTGGGCCGCAGCCGATGCCGCGGCGCCGGCCGCAATCGTGCCGATGGTCAGAATCGATGCAAGCCGTGTCACGCTGTCCCCCTGCCTTATCTGACGACCTGCGACGCACGATACATCAGGTTCACCTGCTGCCGCGTCTTCAGGACTTCCACTCCCAGATTGTTTTCGACCGCGCCGAGCGCGCGATTCACCTTCGCGAGATCGGCCTGTCGCTGCACGTTCACGTCACGAAGCAGTTCGGCGAGCCTCAATGCGAGCTCGCGCTGCTGACGCTTCTCACTCTCGTCCACGAGGGCGCGCACGCGTCGGATATCCGCGTCGCTGCCGCGTGCCGCCGCGGCCCGCGCCTGCTCCGTCGCTGTCGGCGTCACCCGCATTTCTGCGCGGAGCTGTCGTTCGAGCGCGGTGAGATCGGCCTTCCAGGGCGCGTCGGCCGGCGACGACCCTGCGACGGCAGCCGCTGGCGCGGCAGACGCCCGCGCGTCGCGCGGCTGCGACCATCCGGTGCGGATGCTCAGGCCCTGCTGATCGTACCGAACGTCGAGGTTGGCGAGCCCCGCCGAGATTCCCAGAAAGAGCAGCGCCGCAGCCACCTGCGCCCACGCCGGAATCTCCCGCCACCAGCGCGATCCCCGAGATGGCTGATGGTTGATTGCTGATGCTTCGTGGTGGATGGCCAATGGACCCGGCGTGGCGCTGACGGCGATGGCGAAGTTCGGCGCCGGCGGGTTCCAACGCCCGAGTTGTGCGCGCACGCCTCGCAGCGCGTCGACCTCGTCCTGGCAGACCTCGCAGGTCGCCAGATGCGCTCCGAATGCGGCGCGGTCGCCGGAGTCGAGTGATTCGTCGTCGTAGACGAACGTGACCAGTGCGGCGTCACGATCGCCCGGGTAGTTGCAGACCAGTTCAGTCATAGCGTCGCTTTCGTGCGCCTCTGCTCGCCTTTTGCGAGCTCGCGCCGAAGGACCGTGAGTCCCTGATACAAACGTGTTTTCACCGTGCTCAACGGACACCCGAGGAGCTCGGCAATCTCCTGGAACGTCAACCCGTGATATTCCTTCAAAACAATAGCCGTACGCTGCTCATCGGGCAGCACCGACATTGCCCGTTCGACTGCGCGCGACAGATCTTTCCGTGCAACCAGGTCTTCGATCGATTCCGAGGGTTCGGACGCGGCGGCAAGCTCCATCACGTCGACGTCCTCGGGCGGCTGCACGATCGGAGCCCGCCGCTCGCGGCGGATCCAGTCGCGGCAGAGGTTCAACGCGATCCGGTAGAGCCACGACGAGAACTTCGCCTGGCCGCGGAACCCCGGCAGGGCGCGAAACGCACGGAGAAACGTCTCCTGACACACGTCTCGCGCATCCTCTTCGCGACCGATCGTGCGGTACGCGAGGGCGTAGATGGGACGCTCCCATCGCAGCACCAGTTCGTTGAAGCTCTCTGAGTCGCCGCCGATCGATCGGGCGACGAGCTCTTCGTCCGTCCACGTCATGCGGGAGCGCGGAAGGCCCTCTCTTGTCAGGAAATAAGACGGCGGAAGCCGCCCGGCAGTCTGGAGACCTAACAGCCTGATTGTATTGGCCTTACGCCAGACAATCCAGTACAATCCGCCCGGACTGCCCGAGCCACCCTCGAGCACGATGCCCAGAAACACCGCCCAACGACCGCTGGCCTCGCTGCTGGCTCACAGCCTCAAGGCGACCGACCTTCTCCCTCTGCTTCATCAGCACGCCGTCGAGACGACCGGCGGCGCCTGCTCGCTGCTGTTTCAGCACAACCCGCGGACTGCAGGTCTGCACACGACGTCGGCCTTCGGCATCGATGCCCTGCGCACCGATCCGTGGGCGCCGCTGCCGGACGAAGCGGCGCTCGTTGCCGATGGATTCTCGCGCCGCGCGGCGATTCTCGTCGCCGAGGCTTCCCGTCAGGTCCCCGAGCTCGCCGACCGTCTCGCCACGCGGTCGGCGCTGCTGCTGCCGCTCGTTCGCGGGTCGGACCGGCTCGGGCTGCTTGCGATCGGCTTTCACACCGCGCCGACGCCGGGCTCCGTCGAAGACGCGGGGATGGAAGCCGGAGACGCCTTCATCACGGCGCTGGAGCTGCTGCACCTGCGCCAGGCCGAACAACTGCAGCGCGACGTGAGGGAACTGCTCGACGAATTCACCGCCAGCCTGGCGGCGACGCTGAACCTCGCGGCCGGCCTCGACATCTTCTGCGTCGGCGCGAACCGTCTGTTCGGCGCCGATCGGACCTCGGTCTGGATCCACGAACGGCGCGCCCGCCAGCTCGTGCTGCAGGCCTCGTCGGATTCGGCCGACGTGTCACGAGGCATCCGCGTCAGCACCGACGATGCATCGGCGCCGGCGGCGGCCTCGATGCGGCGGGTCCGGTCGGAGATCGTGCCGCCCTCCGACGACGCGGTCACGCCCATCGTCACCGTGCCGCTGCGGGGCACGCGCCGCGCGCTCGGCAGCGTGGTGTTCGAGGGAGTCCGCGTCGAAACCGGCGGCGAGCTCGATCTCCTCGATCGCGCCGATGAACTCGGGCGGCAGCTGTCGAGCGCGATCGAGAACCTGCAGCTGCTCGACGACGTGATGCGGGCGCGCCGCGAGCTGGAAAACACCTTCGACTCGATCACGCACCTCATTGCCGTCGCCGACATGCGCGGCCATCTCATTCACGTGAACCAGGCGTTTGCGACGCGGATCGGACGGTCGCGCGAGGAGCTGCTCGACCAGCCAATCTCCCGGTGTATCGGCCCGGAGCTGAGCGCGTGGCTCGACGACCGGCGCGAGACGCAGAAGGCAACCAAGAGCGCGGAGGCCGCGGTCACGCGCGAGGTCGTGGACCCGAAATTCAACGGGCCGTTCATGGTCACCGTCACGGACCTGTTGAACCACGAGCGCGAGCCGGTGGGCAGCGTGATCGTGGCGCGCGACCTGACGACACAGACCCGGCTCGAGAGCGAGCGCGAGGAGCTGCGCAAGCGGCTGACCCAGAGCGAGAAGCTCGCCGCGCTGGGGCAGTTCGTCGCCGGTATCGCCCACGAGTTGAACAACCCGCTGCAGGGCGTGCTCGGGCATCTCGAGCTCCTGCGCGTGACCGGGGCGTTCCCGAAACAACTGCGCCGCGAGGTCCAGACGATTTATCGTGAGGCGGACCGCGCGGCGAAGATCGTCCGGAACCTGCTCGTCTTCGCCGGCTCCCGGCGTCTGGTGCGCCGCCGGGTCAGCCTCAACGTGGTGCTGCAGAAGGTTCTTTCACTGAGAGCGGCCGCACACCGCGCGATTGGCATCGAAGTCGTGCGACACTATGACGAGAAGCTGCCCCGCGTGCCGAGCGATCCATTGCTCCTTCACCAGGTGTTTCTCAACATGGTGATGAACGCGGAGCACGCGATCGCGGCGACCGGCCACGGCGGGAGGCTCGAGATCCGCACGGCCGTGGACCACGCGCGCGACCGCATCATCGCGACGGTGCGCGATACCGGAACCGGGATTCCTGAGGATACACTGTCGCGGATTTTCGAACCGTTCTACACGACCAAGGAAGTCGGCAAGGGCACCGGGCTCGGTTTGGCGATTACCTACGGCATCGTGCAGGAGCATGGCGGGCAGATCCTCGCCGCTAATCACCCCGAGGGCGGCGCGGTGTTCACGGTGGAGCTCCCCATCGCGCCGTCACCAGGACGCTGACGCATGATTGACGAAACGTTTCTGACGACCGAAGAAGTCCTGGAATACCTCCAGGTCAATCTCCGGACGGTGTATCGGCTGATCAAGGCGGGCAAGATTCCCGCCGTTCGCGTCGGACGCCAGTGGCGCTTCCGCAAACGCGACATCGACGCGTGGCTCGACAGCCAGCGGCCGCGCGGCGCCGGCGGCGCCGTCCGATCGGTGGCGCCCGTGCCGACGCGGCCGGCAACCGGGACCACGCGGCCCCGCGTCCTCGTCGTGGACGACGAGGCGAGCATCCGCGACCTCCTCGCGAAGACGCTCGCGCTCGCCGAATACGACGTCGACGTCGCCCCAGACGGACGATCGGCGCTGGAGCGGATGCGGCTCTATCCGTACGACCTGCTGATCGCGGACCTGAAGATGCCCGGCATGGACGGCCTCACGGTCATCCGTGAAGCGAAGCGCTACAAGGCGGACCTGCCGGTGATCATCATCACCGGCTTCTCCACCGAGTCGAGCGCGATCGAAGCGGTGAACCTCGGAGTGGCCGGCTACTTGACCAAGCCGTTCCGCGTGCCGCAGGTGCTGGCGGCAGCGGCAAAGGCGCTCGGAGAATAGCAGCGGCCCGGCCTACGGGTGCTGCACCGTGACCGCGTAGGTGACTTCCGCGGTCTGGTTGCCGACGTCGAACACGGTCACGCAATAGTTCCCCGGTCCGGCCGTGCCCGACAGTTGCGGCGCCGTTCCCGGCGGCGTCGCCACCGATCCGTTGGCGAGCACCGCGCAGCTCGATGCGGCCGTCGCCGTGGCGGCGGCCGGTGTGCCGATGCCCACGCCCATGTAGATCGTCGACGGCGGCCCCGCCGCCGTGAGCGTCACGCTGACGGTCCCGCCTGATCCGCCCACGGTGAAGCCGTGAAAGTCCGTCCCGTTCACGGCGATGGTGCCGGTGAAATTCTCCGCGACCGTCGGCGACGGCACCGTGATCGGCGACGACGAGTCGCTGCTGCCGCTCGAACAGCCGGCAAGGCCGACCGCTGCACATGCCGCGAGTAGAGAAGCAACCCCCTTCATGACTCACCTGCGCGCGCTGGCACACACGCTGGAGCTGATCGTAGGCGGCGCGGCTGCGCTGCAGATGTGACAAGAGTGCGACGTTCGCCCGGCTCACGTCGAAGGTCGCAAACCATCTGCTCTGTTACACTTAGAGGTCCGCGTCGGTTACGTCGCTCATGATCCAGCTGTCAGCGCTCACCAAGTCATTCGGCGATCGTGTGCTGTTCGACCACGTCACGTGGCAGATCACCGACCGCGAGCGGGTCGGCCTGTGCGGTCCGAACGGCGCCGGCAAGACCACGCTCCTGCGCATGATGGCCGGGCTCGACGAGCCCGATTCCGGCGGCATCCTGAAACCGGCGGCGTTGACCGTCGGCTACCTGCCGCAGGACGGCCTCAGCCATGCCGGCCGCACGCTCTTCGACGAGGCGGCGAGCGCGTTCGGCGAGCTCATCGCGATGAAGGGCGAGATGCACGTCCTCGAGGAGCGGCTGGGCGACGCAGCCATTCCGGACGCCGAACACGAGGCGATGCTGCATCGCTACAGCGATCTGCAGGACGCCTTCCGCGTGCACGACGGCTACAGCATCGAG
>DATFWL010000404.1:0-25192 GCA_035259385.1 Vicinamibacterales bacterium
CCGCACTATCTGCTGCTCACCATGACGGGCGGCTTCAATCTCGGCGGCGGCACCGAGAGCGAATCGACCTTCGACACCAACACGCTGCAGTTCGGCGACGATCTGCAGATCATCAAAGGCAATCACCAGTTCGCGTTCGGCAGCAGCGCGGCGTACTGGAAATCGACGTCGCTCGCCAACGTCCGGAGCCCCGGCACGTTCAGCTTCGATGGCTCCGCGGTCGGCGCCGGCCTGGCCGATTTCATGGTCGGCCGGCCGAACCAGTTCACCGGCGCCGGTCCGAACAACCTGTTCATGACCGAGTGGTACCTCGGCCTCTACGCCCAGGACAGCTGGAAGGCGAACGATCGGACGACGCTGAACTATGGCCTGCGCTGGGAGCCGTACTTCCCGCAGCAGATCACCAACGGCGCGATCTACAACTTCAGCCTCGACGGGTTCACGTCGGGCCAGCACACGACGCAGTTCACGAACGCGCCGCCCGGGTTCACCTACCCGGGCGATCCGGGTTTCCCGAATGGTTTCGCCGGGATGAACAGGCGGTGGACCAACTTCGCGCCGCGCGTCGGCGTCGCGTGGGATCCGGAGGGCGATGGGCGGATGTCGCTGCGCTCCTCGTACGGGATCGCCTATGACTTCGTCAACGGTCAGTACCACTTGAACACCGCGATCGCGCCGCCGTGGGGTTCGGACGTGCGCATCCAGAGTCCGGTCGGCGGCTTCGACAACCCGTTCCTCGGATATCCCGGCGGCAATCCGTTCCCGCTGCCGTTCGACAGCAACGCCGGCGAAGCGGCGCCGGCCAACGCGCGCTTCTCGCCCGGCGCGAACTACCTGGCGATCGATCCGAACATTCATCCGACCACGGTGCAGTCGTACAACGCGAGCCTGCAGCGACAGATCGGCAGCAACTGGGTCGCGACGGCGAGCTACATCGGCGCCTACACCACGCATCTCTGGAACATGCAGGCGCTCAACTACGGGTTGACGAGCGTGACGTCGGCGATCCTCAACGGCGTGCCGGTGACGTGCGTGCCCGGCGCGGGCAACTTCGGCACCTGCATGAACAGCATCCTGCAGCAGCGGCGCGTGCTCAGTCAGGTCGATCCGGTCAACGGCGCGCTCATCGCCAACCTCGACGCGCACGACGACAGCGGCTGGGAGCGCTACAACGGGATGCTGCTGTCGTTCGAGCGCCGCGGAGCGCGCCTGACCTACAGCGCGAACTACACCTTGTCGAAATGCACCGGGCTGCCGAGCCAGCAGCTGCCGAACGTCCAATCTGGATGGACCGATCCGAACAACCCGTCGTTCGATCAGGGCGCCTGCGATCTCGATCGCCGTCATGTCGGCAACATCACGGCGAGCTATCAGACGCCGACGCTGACTGGCACGACCGCGGCGATCTTCTCCGACTGGCGCGTGTCCGGCCTGTTGCGCGCGCAATCGGGCAGCACGTTGAACGTGGTCGCGGGTCAGGACCGCGCGCTCACCGGCATCCTCGGCACGAACCAGCGGGCGACGGTGGTGCTCGACAACGGCTACGGCGACACGTCGTCGCTGACGAACTATCTGAACCCGGGAGCGTTCGCGCAGCCGGCGTTCGGGACGCTCGGCAACTACGTCCGCAACAGTTTGTACGGACCGTCGCGCTGGCAGATCGACATGGCCCTGGCGCGGCTGGTGAAGCTGGCGAAGTCGCAGAGCGTCGAGTTCCGGCTGGAGGCGTTCAACATCACCAACAACTTCATCAGGATGAACCCCGTGGTGAACCTGAGCAACGCCACGTTCGGGCAGATTCTGCAGGCGGGCGATCCGCGCATCCTGCAGTTCGGCGCGAAGTACGTCTTCTGATCACGGCATCCCGGCCAAGGACGCAAAGGGTAACAGAGGACACAGAGGGGAAGGCGGATCGTGACGATCGTTATCTCACGCCTCTCTCGCGCGTCGATCATCGCCGCGGTGGTCGTCGCGGCGTGGCTCGGCGGCGCCGGCACCCTGCGCGGCCGCGCACAGGAAGAGGACGTCAACACCACCGCGCGCGGCGTCGATCTGTCCGGTGAGTGGACGCCGGTCCGCGAGGAGGACAACACCGGCAACACCGAGCTCGGCGACTGGGTCGGCATCCCGATGAACGAGGCGGCGCGGCTGCGCGCGATGGCCTGGGTCGCGTCGATTCAGACGCTGCCGGAATGGCAGTGCCGTCCGCACGCCGTCTCGTACATCTCGCGCGGGCCGTCGCAGCTGCGCATTTCCAAGGAAGTCGACCCGGTGTCGCGCCAGGTGACGGCGTGGCACATGGAATGGCTGCGATCGATCGACAAGGCGGTCTACATGGACGGCCGGCCGCACCCGTCGGAGAACGCGCCGCACACGTGGGGCGGGTTCTCGACCGGCGTGTGGGTGGGCGACATGCTGAAGATCCACACCACGCACATCAAGGAAGAGTACTTGAAGCGCGACGGCGTCTTTCACAGCGACCGGGTCACGGTGAACCAGTTCCTGATTCGCCGCGGCAACTACCTGACGTTCCTCCTCGTCGAGTACGACCCGGTCTATCTCACCGAGCCGCTGATCCGCAGCACCGAGTATCAGCTCGACACGCACCAGAACATTCCGCCGTACCCGTGCAACGTGGTCGAGGAAGTCGATCGGCAGCGCGGCATCGTGCCGCACAACCTCCCGGGCACGGCGCAGTACGTCGACGATGTGAAGGACTTCGCGAACCGCTACAACATCCCGTGGAACGTCGTCACCGCGGGCGCGGAGACGATGTATCCGGAGATTCAGGAGAAGATCCAGGCGGGCCGCAGAAAATAGCGCGCGCCGCAAACGGAGCGCGACGGCTTTAGCCGAGCGTCAGTTATGAGACAGATTCTTTTCGCGACGATCGCGCTCGCCCTCGCCGGCGGCGCGCCTGCCGGGCGCGCCGCGCAGCCGCCGGCGCGATCCGCCGATTCGCCGATCGAGATCCTCCCGGTCCACGGCAGCGTCTACATGATCGCCGGCGCCGGCGGCAACATCACCGCGTCGATCGGCAAGGACGGCGTGCTGCTCGTCGACACCGGTCTCGCGAACATGAGCGAGAAGGTCCTCGACGTCGTCCGCCAGGTGCAGCGGCAGATGCAGGCGAAGGAGCCGCCGTTCGACATGCGCTGGGGCGCGGAGACGCGCGGGACGCTGCAGAACTCGCTCAACCCGGTCGCGCCGCCGAAACCGATCCGCTACATCGTCAACACCCACTTCCACCCCGATCACGTCGGCGGCAACGAGCGGCTCGCGAAAGCCGGCCGCACCTTTACCGGCGGCAACGTCGCCGGCGACATCACCGACGCGGGGCAGGGCGCCGCGATCTTTGCCTACGAGAACACGCTGAATCACCTGAGCGCGCCGACGGGAACGCAGGCGCCCACGCCGGAGGGGGCCTGGCCGACCGACACCTTCCACCAGGAGTCGATGAAGCTGAGTCACTTCTTCAACGGCGACGGCATCCAGATCGTTCACACGCCGAACGCGCATACCGACGGCGACGTGTTCGTGTACTTCCGCGGATCCGACGTGATCGCAACCGGCGATCTGTTTCAGATGACGACCTATCCGTTCATCGACGTCGGGCACGGCGGCGGCATCAACGGCATCATCGACGGCGTCAACCGGATGCTCGACATCGTGATTCCGGAGTTCCGGATGGAGGGCGGTACGATGATCGTGCCGGGCCATGGGCGGATGAGCGATGGCGCCGACCTCGCCTACTACCGCGACATGCTGACGATCATCCGGGACCGCACGCAGGCGCTGATCAAACAGGGCAGGACGCTCGAGCAGGTGAAGGCGGCGAAGATCACCGCCGACTACGACCCGCGCTGGGGCCTCAGCACCGAGCGGTGGTCGACGGACAAGTTCGTCGAGGCGGTCTACACGACGCTGCAGCCAAAACCTGCCGCGAAGCCGGCCACACCAGCGCCCATCAACAAGAAGAAGAACCCGTAATGGCCCCGACGCGGCATCAACCGCGGAGTTCGCAGAGACCGCTGAGAAAATTCTCTCTTTCTGTCCTGCTGAAGTTCTGTCTTCACTGCCGCACCGCCGCGAACGTCGGCCGACGGCTGAGGCACTTCAGGTTAATCTCTGCGTGTTCTGCGCTCTCTGCGGTTGCTTTCTCTGCGCTCTCTGCCTTCTCTGCGGTCTCCCTGCAGGCGCAGCGCGGCCGCGGTGCGCCGCCAGCCCCTCCGGCGGCGCCGCGTGCGGCGGCGCCGATCGATCTGACCGGCTACTGGGTGTCGCTCGTGACCGACGACTGGCGCTGGCGCATGGTCACGCCGCCGAAGGGCGACGTCCTGTACCTTCCGGTGAACGCCGAAGGCCGGCGCGCGGCGGAGGCGTGGGATCCCGCGAAAGACAAGGCGGCCGGCGAGCAGTGCCGCGCCTATGGCGCCGGCGGGTTGATGCACCTGCCGGGGCGGCTTCGTATCAGCTGGCAGGACGATCGCACGCTGGTCGTCGAGGCGGACGCCGGCACACAGACGCGCGTGCTGCACTTTGGCGGCGAGGCGCCGGCCGGGGAAGCCCCGTCGTGGCAAGGCTACTCGACGGCGCTCTGGGAGATGGACGGCGGCGGGAGCGGGCGGCGAGGGCGGCCGATGACCGTGAAGCCGGCACACGGCTCGCTGAAAACGGTGACGACGCATCTCAAGCCGGGATATTTCCGGCGGAACGGCGTGCCGTACGGCCCGAATGCGGTGCTGACGGAGTACTGGACGACGCTTACCGACGAGGGCGCCGACTATCTCGTCGTCACGAACATGCTCGAGGACCCGCAGTACCTTGCGCAGCCATACGTCCGCAGCGTGCAGTTCAAGAAGCAGGCGGACAACAAGGGATGGAAACCAACTCCCTGCAATGCGGAGTAGCGGCTGGGGGGGCTAGCTGATGGCGTACATCTTTCACCAGGATCAATTGCCGCGGCTTGTCTCGGTCGTGCCCGGACGCGAGCGAACCTTCTTCGTCAACAAGGAACTGACGCACATCGACGACATGCTTGCCGGCGTGATGCGGTATCACGAGGGCGGATCGTCGCCGTATCACTACCACGAGGTCTGCGAGCACTTCTACTTCATCATGGAAGGGAAGGGCACCGTCGAGACGCCGGAAGGGATCGAGCCGGTTGGTCCCGGCAGCATGGTGTTCATTCCGGCGGAGACGCGGCATCGCCTTCGCGCGAACGCGGACAACGAGCTGTTCTACTTCGAATTCCAGGCGCCGAACCGCTTCAAGACGCACATCCTCGACGGCACGCCGGACGAGCTGCGATGGGAACGGGTGGACGGGAGCGTGTGGGTGCAGAGCTGATGGCGAACACCTACATCGACGCCAACCGCATCCCACGCACGGCGATCGCCGGCGCCGGGGAAGTTGCGGAGATCCTCAACAATCAGCTCGCCGGCGCGAAGAACGTGGTTGCCCGCCTGCATTGGCTGAATCGCGGCGATCGTCTCGACGCCGGCGAACCGGGCTTTCACCATCTCCTGTACCTGATGGAGGGCGAGGCGACGATCACGCTCAACGGCAGCGATCACGAGGTGGGCAAGGGCGCGGGTATCTACCTCGGTCCGTCGGAAACCGCGCGCATCGAGCACGCGGGATCATCGCCAGCGAAGCTGTTCCACGTATCTGTACCGAAGCTGTGACCCGACTGGAAAGCACCCGATTCCTCACGCCTGAGTCGTAGTCTGTAAGATGAACGCAGCCTGCGTGGAGGATCAGATGCGGAGTTGGACCGGTCGGACCGCTTCGGCGCTGACGGTCACATTGCTCCTCGCGTCGTGCATTTCTGCAGCCGCCCAGGATTACGCGGGCCGTGAGAAATTGCGGGCGCAGTCGAACGAGTTTCGCAAGGAGGTCATCCAGGTTGCCGACGGCGTGTACGTCGCCGTTGGTTATTCGGCCAGCAATGTGATCCTGATCCAGGGCGACAGCGGCTCCATCATCGTCGATACCGCCACCGACCCGGTGGCCGCGCGCGCCATCCGGACCGCATTCGGCGAGCGCCTTCGCACGCCGGTGCGAGCGATCATCTACACCCACTCGCACCCGGACCACACCGGCGGGGCTCGCGTCTTTGCGGGGACGGATCATCCGGAGATCGTGAGCCATCAGCGGCTCGTCGAGGCCGTGCCGGACATCGGCCGCGCCGCGCGCGATGGCGGCGACCAGTTCGGGATGTCGCTGCCGGAGTCGATGTACATCAACGCCGGCGTGCAGATGGAAGTCGGGCGGGTCACACCTCCGACTCGGGAAGGCTACCTGCCTCCCACGCGCACGTTCAGCGGCGACCAACTGCTGCTGACGTTCGCCGGCGTGCGGCTGCAGCTTCTCTACACACCCGGCGAGACCGCGGACGCCATCTCGGTGTGGGTGCCCGAGAAGCGGGTCTTGATGCCCGGAGACGACTTCCTGCGCGCCTTCCCGAACCTCAGTCCCATCCGAGGCGCGCGGGCACGTATGCCAGAGGATTGGATCGCCAGTCTGGGGAAGATGATCGAGCTGGAACCGGAGGACCTGGTGCCGAGCCACACGCGCCCCGTTCTGGGCGGCGCCGCCGCGGGCGCCGCGCTCACGGCGTACCGCGATGGCATCAAGTCGGTTCTCGACCAGACGATCGCGGGGATGAAGCAGGGCGAGCGCCCCGACGAACTGGTGCGGCACGTGAAGCTTCCGCCCTCTCTGGCGGAGAACCGGTACCTCCAGGAGTTCTACGGCGGCGTCGAATGGACGGTGCGCGGCATCTACGCGGAACGCGTGGGCTGGTTCGACGGAAACGCAACCAACCTGTTTCCGCTTCCGGAGAAGGATCGGGCCGCAAAGCTGGTCGGCCTGATTGGTGGCGTCGACCAGGTGCTGGCACGCGGACGCGAGGCGCTGGCTGCCAGCGAGTTCACATGGGCGGCCGAACTTGCCGACTACGTGCTGGCGAACGACAGCGCAAACGCCGGCGCGAAGAGGATCAAGGCCCGGGCGCTGGTCGAGCTCGGCGAGCGGCAGGTCAACGCCATCGCGCGAAACTACTACTTGTCATCGGCTCTCTACCTGTTGCGCGATCTTCCACCGCAGTGAGGCATGTGCGCACCGATACCTGTCATTCGTAGCGGAGCGCAAGAATCGGATCGACGCGACTGGCGCGGTGGGCCGGAATCAGGCCGGCCAGCGCCGACACGATCGTCAGCAGCAGCATCGTCCCGACCGCGACCGACGGGTCGTGGCCTTGGATCCCGTACAGCTGCGCGGACACGAACTTTCCGAGTCCGAGACCGGTCGGGATGCCGACGACCAGCCCGATCGACAGCAGGATCAGCACTTCCTGCATCACCGACCAGAGAATCGCCGTGCGCTGCGCCCCGAGCGCGATGCGGATTCCGAGCTCCTTCCGCCGCCGCGCGACGACGAACGCCATCACGCCGTAGAGACCGATCGACGCGAGCACGGTCGCGAGCATGCCGAATCCTGCCGACAGCAGTGCAACCAGGCGATCGGTGAGCAGCGTCTCGTCGAGCTGCGCCTGGACCGTCTTCGTTTCGAAGACCGGCAACGATCGATCGAGCGCCTGCACCTCGCGCCGGATCAGCGCGAATGCGGCCGACGATCCCATCGTCGTCCGCACGTAGAACGTCGCACTCCCCGCGCCCCACGCGGGAATGAATACCTGCCGGCGGATGCCCTGGCGCGGCCCTTCGTACAGCGAGTCGTCGACGACGCCGATGATCTCGACGTCCAGCGTGGGATTCGGCCAGCCACCCTGTCCGAGGTGTCGGCCGACCGCGCTCTTGTCGCCGAAGAAATGGGTCGCGAAGCGCCTGTTGACGATCGCGATCTTCGAGTCCTTCTTGACGTCCGCCGCCGTGAAGTCGCGACCCTCGAGCATCGGGATGTGCATCGTCTTGAAGTATTCGGGCGACAGCGCGTTCATGAATGCCTGCATGTCTTCGCCGTCGGCGGCTTTGTGTCCCTCGACGGCGGTGCGGTTGTCCCACTCGTTGCCGCTCAGGATCGGGACGGCGGCGAGCGCCGCTGACCTCACGCCAGCCGATCCGCGCAGTCGCTCGAGCAGTTCCTGGGTGAGCCGCGTACCTCGCACGTTGTCGTAGCCGTTCAATTGCGGCGCCAGCTGAAACGTGACGAGGTTGTCCAGCGTCACCCCGGTGTCCGTTGTCTTCAGGTTCTGCAGGCTCCGGACGAACAGCCCCGCGCCAAACAACAGCAGGAAGCTGAGCGCGACCTGCGCGGTGACCAGACCTTTGCGCAGGAAGAGCGAACCGCTGCTGCCGGCAATCGATCCCATCGTGTCTTTGAGCGTCGTCCACGGATCAGAACGGCTGGCTCGAAGCGCGGGAATCAGCCCGAAGACGATGCCGGTCGCCGCGGTCAACACCATCGTGAAGGTGAGGATTCGGAGGTCGGGACGGGCGGTAATCGACAGCGGCTGGCCGTTGGTCGGCACCAGCGTGAGCAGCGTGCGCGTCAACGCGACCGCGAGCGCGATGCCGGCGATCCCGCCGAGCGCCGACAGGACGCCGCTCTCGACGAGCATCTGACGGACCAGCCGCCCGCGCGATGCGCCGAGGGACAGCCGCACCGCGAGCTCTTTCTGCCGCATCAACGCGCGCGCGATCAGCAGATTCGCCACGTTCGCGCAGGCGATCAGCAGGACGAGGCCGACCATGCACATCAACACGATGAGTCCGGTCGAGAAGTCGTTGCGCAGCGGCGAGAATCCGGTCGCGGCGCTCGTCACGAGCATCTTCCCTTTCATGAACTGATCGCGTGAGTACGCCGACCAGTCCTTTGCCGCAGGCAGCGTGATTTCGTACTGGCGGATTTGCGTGAACAGCAGCTGCAGCGGCGCGGCGGCCGTTTCGACCGTGTACCCCGGCTTGAGCCGTGCGAACACCTGCACCCAGCGCGCCCGCCGGTCGTCGGCGCGCATCCAGGTCCACTCCGGCAGCATCACGCGCTTCATCAGGATCGGCACGCGGATCTGCGGCGACTGCGCCGGATCGAACCCGCGGAATTCGCCGGACGAGACCCCGACAATGTTCATCGGGTAGTCGTTGACGAGGACTTTCTTGCCGACGACGTTCGGATCGGCTGCGAAGCGGCGCACCCAGTAGTCGTAGCTGAGAACGACGACCGGATGGCCGCCGTAGACGCGGCCATCTTCCTCGGAGGAGAACACGCGTCCGAGCGCCGGCTTCACGCCGAGCATCGAGAAGTAGTTGCCGGACACCAACTCGGCGGTGATGCGCTCGGTCTGGTTGTCGACGCTGAGCGAGGCTGGCGCAAGACGGCGGCAGAGCACTTCGGCGAGGGGCTCGGCGCGCTGCTGCAGATCCTGGTAGACGGGATACGAATGCATCCGCATGCCCATGTTGCTGCCATTGTGCGCGCCCTGCTGGTACAGCATCACGAGCCGCTCGGGATCCTTGACGGGCAGCCTGCGCAGCAGGATCTGGTCCATCAGCGTGAAGATGGCCGTGTTCGCGCCAATCCCCAGCGCGAGCGACAACGTGGCGACGATCGCAAACAGCGGGCTGCGGCGCAGGCCGCGGAGGGCGAGACGCAGGTCTCCCGTCGAAGCAGTCATGGCTGGTTGGACGGCGCGCAGGCGTGAAGGGTTGTCCGGACCGGTGTTCCGCGGCTCCAACAGTCCGGGCGCCTTGGGGGAGACGGCGTCTCGGCCAGGCTGCTCTGGGATGTGGTCCGCCGCTGCGGCCCGCGCCGCTCGTGCCCGGAGCACCGGTCGGATATGCTCGTTCGCCGGAGGCCACCCCCGATGGCGCCCCCTGATTTCTCAGGCGTTTGGGAATTGAATCTCGAGAACAGCCACCTGAAAGGGCCCGTTCCCCGCCGCATCGCAGTGACCATTCAGCACGAAGGGAATTCAGTTCATCAACTGGTGCTGGTCGTGTCCGCGTCGGGCGACGAACAGAGGAACGAGCTCACCTTTCAGACGACCGGAATCGCAACGCCAGTCGTCTTCGGAAACCATGTCGGCGAGACCAGTGCTCACTGGCAAGGATCCACGTTGATAGTCGAAACAAGGTTGACCGCAGGCGGCCGCGAGCTGCATTTTCGGGATCACTGGTCGTTGTCTCGAGACGGTACTGTTTTGACCATGGCGCATCCGGACGACGAATTTGCCGGGCAGGTTTCAGTGCTCGAACGAGCGCCGACGGAATCGTCCGCCGACGGTTGAGCGAAACGCTCTGTCAATCACAGTACGTTGAAGAGAAGCGGAGGCTTGGAACAGAGTCGGAGCGGAGCTATCCTCACAGCGATGCACGGGCTCTCATCGGACATCCGGTATGCACTTCGAATGGTCACACGCGGCGGCATTTCAACGGCTGTCGCGGTGCTGAGCCTTGCGGTCGGTGTCGGGGCGAACACCGCGATTTTCAGCGTCGGGTACGCGATGCTCGGGCATCCGCTGCCGTATGCCCGCGCCGATCGCCTGGTGATGCTTCGTTCGACGAATCCCTCCCACGCCCTGCCGTGGACCGCTGCTGCACCGGCGAACCTGCTCGACTGGCAAGCCCAGGCGAAATCGTTCGAGGCGATCGCCGGCTATCGATGGCAGACGGTCGACCTGATCGGCGGCGATCGGAGCGAGCGGCTGCGCGGTTTACGGATCACGCAAGAGTTTTTCCGCGTGTTAGGCGTCCAGTTGACGGGCGACACATTCAACCCGAGCGATCCGCAACGGCGCAGGTCCGAGATCATTCTCGGCGGCAGCCTGTGGCGTCGGCGCTTCGGATCGAATCCAGGGCTGCTCGGCAAGGTGCTCGACGTGAACGTCATCAATCTGAGCCGCGTCGGACCGACGCCATATGTCGTCGTCGGCATCGCGTTGTCCGACGTGCACTTCCTTCCGCTCAGTGGCGATTCCGATTTGGGTGTGTCCGGCATTGGTATCGGCGACTCCGTCGATTTCTGGGTTCCCGAGTATCTGGATCCGTCAAAGCGCGACGTTGGCGACCTTGACGTCGTTGCCCGATTGCGTCCGGGAGTGTCGCTCGAGCAAGCCCAGGCTGAGATGGATGCCATGTCCGCCAATCTCGCTGCCGCGCACCCCGACACCAACGACGGTCTCGGCGTTCGCGTCGTCCCGCTGCGTGATCAGGTGTTGGGCGGGTCGCGCCGCGTAGTGCTGTTGCTTTTTGCCTGCACAGGTCTGGTGCTGCTGGTCGCGTGCGGAAACGTTGCCAACCTGCTGCTGGCAGGCGCCACAGCGCGCCAGAAAGAGGTGGCCATACGCGCCGCCCTCGGTGCTGCGCGGCTGCGAATCCTGCGGCAGTTCATGGCCGAATCCGCATTGATCGCGCTGCTGTCGGGTGTGATCGGTATCGCTCTGGCGTATGGAAGTCTGGTTCTTCTCCGATCCTTGATCCCGGCGGACGTGCCGCTCGCGCACGATGCCACCCTGGATCCGACCGTTCTCCTGTTCACCGTGGCAGTGGTTTCATTGACTGCGTTGATGACGGGTACTGTTCCTGCGTTTCGAGTTTCGTCTGCCCATCCCGGCGATACGATGAAACTCGACACGCGAAGTCCCGCAGCCGGCCGCAGCCGGCAACGCCTTGCCGCCCTTCTCGTTGCTGCGGAAGTAGCCATGGCGCTCGTGCTGTTGATCGCCATGGGGCTCACGGTCAAGAGCGCGGACCGACTCTGGCATATCGATCCCGGTTTCGATCCGCGAAACATGCTGACGATGACCATCTCGCTCCCGAATAACAAAGCCGAATGGAGACACAACGTCGTGTTTTCACGCCAGGTGATCCGTTCGGTCGAAGCCCTGCCGGAGGTCCGTGGCGCAGCGGTCATCCAGGGCTTGCCGATGCACGCTGGAAGCTTTCATGGCCTGTTCAGCGTCGAAGGAAAACCGGACAGCCCTGCGGATCGATCCCTGGCACCAATCCGAATTGTCAGTCCCGGATACTTCCGTGTCATGAACATCCCGATCCTGTCCGGCCGCGACTATGACGAACATGATGAAGCGGGTCCGGTGGGCAGTCTCCCATCCGTGATCGTCAGCCGCACATTGGCGGCGCGGTTGTGGCCAGGGCAGGATGCGCTCGGCAAGAGAGTGCGGATGTCGTTTGAAAAGAGTTCCTCGGTGATTATCGGTGTCGTGGGCGACGTCAGATACTCGGGACTCGGTGAAGAACCCGGACACGAGTTCTACTTTCCCGAAGGGTTATGGCCACAATCCGCAATCACGTTGGTTGTTCGAACCGACGGTGATCCCTTGCGGCCGTATTCCGATATCCGTCGACGAATTGTCGAGATCGACAAGGATGCTTTTGTCTTCGACGTGAAACCGATGGCGCAGCTCATTGCGGAGTCGCTCGCGCCGCGCCGGTTCTCGACCACGCTGTTGTCCACGTTCGCGGTGATCGCACTCATGCTGTCGCTCGCGGGCATATACGCTGTGATTGCGTACTCGGTTGCACAGCGGACGTTCGAGATAGGGATTCGCATCGCGATGGGTGCTTCCCCTGCCAGTGTCACCAGCCTCATGCTTCGAGATGGACTGGCGCCCGCGATCTGCGGCATGGCCGTGGGGTGGTCCCTTGCATTTGCGATGTCACGGGTTTTGTCGGGCGTGCTGTTCGGCGTCGGTCCGTTCGATGCTGGAACGTGGGGTCTGGTTTCGGGCGCCATGCTCGCCGTCGCGTGCCTCGCGAGCTATCTGCCGGCCCGCCGCGCATGCGGCGTCGATCCGGTCGTCGCGCTTCGGACGGAGTAGAAGCTATTGCATAAAATAGCCGGCGTCAGCCAGGCAGATCAGCGCGATCGATGAACATCGGCGTACTTGCCTCGCACGAGGGCTCCACCCTCCAGGTCGTGCTCGATGCCTGTGCGGAATGCAGAATCTCGGGTCGCGTTGTGGTCGTCATCAGCAACAACGGCGGCGCTCGCGCCCTCGAGCGAGCCAGACAGGCAGGCGTGGCGGCCGTTCATCTCTCCTCGCACACTCACGCCGACGCCGATGCTCTGGATGTCGCAATTCGTGATGCTCTGAAACTGGCGAAGGTCGATCTCGTGTTCCTCGCGGGATACGTGAAGCAACTGGGGCCACGCGTGCTTGCGGAGTTCCAGGGCCGGATTCTCAACACACATCCAGCCCTCCTGCCGAAGTTCGGTGGCAAGGGTATGTACGGCGATCGTGTTTTTGAGGCCGTTCTGCAGGCCGGTGAATCGGAAACGGGCATCTCGATTCATCACGTTGAGTCGCACTACGACACCGGGGCGACGATTGCACAATGTCGAGTGCCCGTGCTGCGTGGCGATTCTGTCGCGACTCTCAAGGCCCGGGTTCAAGATCGAGAGAAACCGTTCGTCGTTGACACGCTCGCAGCAATCGCCGCTGGCCGGATCCGTCTGGCGACGGCGGGCTAACGACGCTTCAGTGGAATCGGCGCGGGAGCTAGAATGGCACGTCCAGCCGTGGATCCCGAGCGGTGGCGCCAGATCTCAGTGCTGTTCCAAGCAGCCCTGGGACGCGACTCAGCGAGCCAGCGAGCGTTTCTCGACGTCGCATGTCTGGGAGATGAGTCGCTGCGACGGGACGTCGAGGCGCTGCTCGCCCACCCCGACGATGCGGAAACTCTCTTGCGTGTGCAGGCTGGCGTGTCGATGCCGGCGATTCTGGAAGGAGGGCAGGCCGCAGGTCTCGCGTCGCTCCCCCAGGGCGCACGACTTGGACCTTACGAAGTCATCTCGCTCATCGGCCGCGGAGGCATGGGCGAGGTCCATCGCGCAAGGGACCCACGCCTCCACCGCGATGTCGCAATCAAGATTCTGTCGGCGCATCCGGCGAGCGCAGAGTCCCGTCGCCGCTTCGAACGGGAGGCCCGTGCGGCGGCGGCCCTGAGCCACCCCAATATCGTCACCATCTATGACGTCGGGGAGATCGAGGGACTCCTCTACATCGCAATGGAATTCCTCGACGGTCTCACGCTTCGTCAGATGGCCGCTTCAGGAGCGCTCCCCCTCGGCCGTCTGCTCAAGATCGCAGTGCAGATTGCGGCCGGGCTCGTCGCCGCGCACGAACGGGGCATCGTGCATCGCGATCTGAAGCCAGAGAACATCATCGTAGGTCTCGAAGACACCGCGAAGATTCTCGACTTTGGCATTGCGAAAGCCGAGCCCTCGACACGACGAGAATCCGCAGGCATCCCATCGACATCCTCGCTGACGGGTTCGGGCGCGATCCTCGGAACAGCGGGTTACATGTCGCCGGAGCAGGCACGCGGGCAGGCCGTCGACTATCGGTCGGATCAATTCGCGTTCGGTGCAATTCTCTACGAGCTCGCCACGGGACGGCGCGCGTTTGAACGCGCCTCGCCGATTGAAGCGGCCGTAGCAGTCGTCGCGGATGAGCCGGAGCCGATCGATCGGCTCGCCGCGCTGCCGGCGCAACTCAAATGGACGATTGAGCGATGTCTCGCGAAAACTCCGGACGATCGATATCCATCGACGCGCGATCTCCATCATGAGCTGGTTGCGGCTCACGATCGGCTGCTGGATCGTGGATCGGCCGAGTCCGATCGACGACAGGCGTCGACTCAATTTCCCCACCTGGCGCTCACCCGTTGGCCCTTTCCAGTCGTACCGGACCGCGAATATTGCAGGTTCATGGCAGATCGCCGGGAACTGCAGGCCGAGCTCACAGAACTGCTCCAGACTGTTTCCGGACGGGACACATCATCGATCCATCTGTTCTGGGCGTGGTTCGGGGCTGGCAAGACGCATACGCTCCTGTATCTGGCCAACCAAGCCGATCTCGTGAATCGACGCAACGAGGGCCTGAGTCTCATAACCGTCTACAGCGAGTTTCCGACCTCGGTTCGCGGCTTCCTCGACGTCTTCCGCGCGTTCACGACCGGCTCCGATCTCGATCGGTTCGTCGACGCGTACCTCGAGATTCGGACCGGCCCTTCAGCAGAGGCTCTCGATCGGAGACTCGTGCTCGCCTCACCCGATCTCGCAAGCGCTCTCCAGGCGCTGGCATCGGGAGACGCACAGCGACAGCTGATCGCCGCTCGGTGGCTCCGGGGTGAACCGCTCCCGGTCGCTCAGCTGCGCTCCATTGGCGTTGCCAGGAAGATCGACTCGATTGAGGAATCGGTGCGAATCCTCGCCGCGCTGGCGGATCTTCTCAACGAGGCCGCCCGGTTGCGCGGTCGACCCGGAGCGAGACTAATCTGGATTCTCGACGAGTTTCAGCGGATCGAGCGCTGCAGCGCGAAGTTGAAAGAGGCGATCAACGTCGGCCTGAGCTCCACGTTCAACGCCTGCCCCAAACGCTTCAGTTTATTGGTATCGTTCTCCGGGAATCCGCAGAAGGGTCTGCCACCGTGGTTGCGCCGGGAACTTCGCGATCGCATCGGGCGAGCCAAAGTGTTCGTTCTTCCGCCTTTACGATCCGACGAAGCCCTGTCCTTTGTAAAAGATGTCTTACACGAGTTCCGGCCCGGAAGTTTTGATAAGGAGGGAACCTATTTTCCATTCACTGAGGAAGCCGTCAGGGCGGTCATCGCAGAGATCGCAAAGAGTGCCGAATTGAGACCTCGCGCGATCATGCATGCGATGAGCGCTGTCCTCGAGGAAGCGAACGGTCCCATCGAGCGAGGTCAACTCACACAGGTTGATCGAGATTTTGCGATTCGCGTTTTGAGCCAACGGGTCGCTCTCCCACATGAGGAAGGCGGCATGGGTTGACCGGCCGGCACGACCGTCGTTGGCCTGTCGCGACGTCGGCCTACAGATCGAGCACAGCGTTCAGACCACGATGGACGCCCTTCAGGGTCGAGACACGGCGAATCGCAATCAAGGCGCCGTCGACATACGGCCGAGCGCTCGCGCCGGAATCATGCCGGATGCTCAACGTCTGATCCGGCATGCCGAAGATGACTTCGGCACTGATGACGAATCGCGGAAGCCGCACCGAGTGCACCTGAGCACCTCCGAGCGTCGCGCCGCGGGCTTCGCGCTCGCCGACGGTCTGCTCGACGGGAACCGTGGGCTCGGCTCGCCGGACCCGAGACAGGCGGTTCGCGAGCTCACGGGCAGTGCCGCTCGGCGCATCGACCTTGTCGTCGTGGGCGTAGTCGATAATCTCCCACTGCGGGATCCACCTCGCCGCCATCTCCGCGAACTTCTGCATCAGCACCACGGTGAGAGCGAAGTTGCCGACTGCGAGCACGCCTCGTTCCGCCCGCCGGGCGATGACATCGATCTCCGCGTAGTCGCTGTCGGTCAGCCCCGATGTGCCGACGACGACGTGCGCGCCATGTTCGAGCGCGGCGACGACGTTGGCTCTGGCGATGTGTGGCTTCGTGTACTCCACGAAGACATTGCAGCGATGCTCGAGCGCTTCCGTCGCAGAAGCGTAGATCGGGCAGTCGATTCGAGCCTCGCCGAGGACGTCGCCGAGATTTCTCCCCGCCTGCGCGCGAGAGATCGCTGCGCTGAGCGCCAGGTCGCCAGCGCCAGCAATTGCCCGCGCCAGTTCCGATCCGGCCCAGCCGGTCGCGCCGGCGAGGCACACGAAAATGCGTTCGCCCGAATGTTGTTCGCGCGTCATGCTCTGCTGACCGGGAGCGGGGCGACGCAGAACCGTCGCCTTCGAAGCGGACCTCACCACGGCGATTATAGTGGGCATACGTAACGTGCGCCGTGCGCTCTTCGTGGGCGGGGATATCATGACAACGAGACTTTCGCAGTCGTTACCCGACGCTGGTCATTCCCGATGACGTACCCATCGCCACTTCGTATAGAGCCAATTCCCGGCTACACGCCAGCGATCGGAAGGCTGGTTGGCATGCTGACCTATGCGAGGTCGACCACCGCGGCCGCCGTGGATGGACTGACGCTCGCGGAGCTCGATCATCTGCACGACGCGCAGAGCAACTCAATCGGCGCTCTGCTCGCGCACATCATCGCCGTAGAGCGCGCCTATCAGGTCATGACGTTCGAAAATCGCCTTCTTTCGCCGGAAGAGAATCGCGAGTGGTCGATAGCCCTGCAGTTAGGAGACGAGGGGCGACGTGCGTTGCGGGATCGATCTCTTGACGATTACCTCGATGAGTTGAAGTCCGTGCGTGAGCGGACGCTCGAGCGTCTCGCCGCCCGTGACGATGCGTGGTTGGAACAATCCGTGAGCGTGGCGCCTGCAGTCAACGCGCACTGGGCGTGGTTTCATGTCGCGGAAGATGAAATCAATCATCGCGGACAGATCCGGTGGTTGCGAGCGCGCCTTCCGGGCAGACGCGCGGGCAACCAGAGCACGTGATCTTCTACCAGCCGTTTCGTCCAGTTGCGCGGCGAAACACACAACACCTCGACAGGCTGGTTCTTCACCGATATATACCGCGGCAAAATGATTGACGCTGGCGTGGTCGCTGGCCATGATCGGACGAGGCGTCACGTCGGTCGCGACGGTCGCGGTGATCCGCTTCGCGTCGTCCGCACGTCGAGCCGTAGCGGTCGAGCTGCCGACTCTGAACCCAGCAGGTTGCCGTGTGCCTGCAGGAAACGCCGAACGTATTGGAGCCGTTGAACTTTTCGACGGCGAGCGCTAGACAGCGAGGAGACCACAATGAAGCGATTCGTCATGATCGGCGCCGTCGTCGGACTGGTGATGGTTCCATTGCTGATGGCCCAGACGGCGCCTGCCGGTCGAGGCAACGCCGGCATCACCCGGCGGTCCTTCGAGAAATTCACGGTCGAAGGCCAGCCCATCGACAGGCGCCCTCCAGAACTGGATACCGATCATCCGGTGTTTCCGGGGCAGACGCATGCTCCCTATCACAAGACGACGGACGTCGCGGTCACGACCATCGCCAGCGGCTTGGACAACCCCTGGGCGGTCGCGCTCCTGCCGAGCGGACGATTTCTCATCACGGAGAAGCCGGGCCGCCTGCGCATCCTCAACAGGGATGGTTCGGATCTGCACACGATCTCCGCAAATATGCCGCCGGTGTATTTCCGCGGACAGGCCGGCCTCCTCGACGTCGCATTGGATCGGACGTTCGCGAGCAACCACAGAATCTTCTTCGTCTACATGCGCACGATTGATGCCGACACGTGCGTTCAAGCCGTCGACAGTGCCACGTTGGACGAGGACGCGGGCACGGTGTCGGATGTGCGCACGATCTTTCAGGGCACCCCGTTCACCAACAGAGCGCTGAGCCAGACCGGTTCCCGCATCGCCATCGATCCGAAGGACGGCAACCTCTTCGTCGCGCTTGGGGACCGATCGACCGGCGATCCGATTCCGATGCAGGCGCAGCAACGCGACAAATACCTGGGCAAGGTGATCCACATCACGCCAGAAGGCAAGCCGGCGCCCGGCAATCCTTCGCTTGGCCTGCCGGAAGTCTGGTCGATGGGTCATCGTACGCCACAGGGTTTGACCTTCGCACCCGATGGACGGCTGTGGGAAGTTGAACATGGTCCGCGCGGTGGCGATGAGCTGAATCTGATCGAGAAGGGCAAGAACTACGGCTGGCCGGTGATCGTGCACGGCATCAACTATCCCGGCACGAAGATCGGCGACGCCATCGTCGAGAAGCAGGGGCTCGAGCAGCCGCGATATTACTGGGATCCAGTCATCGCACCGTCCGGCCTCGTCTTCTATCGCGGCGACCTCTTCCCGCAATGGAGGACCAGCGTGCTGGTCGGTGGCCTGGCCGGCCAGGCGATTTTCCGTCTGGCGTTGGACAAAGACGACAAGGTCGTCAACGAGGAAGCGCTGCTGACGGATCTCAATCAGCGGATCCGCGACGTGCGCGTCTTTCAGGACGGTGCCGTCTAAGTGCTGACCGACGGGGCCGGCGGCAAGCTGCTGAAGCTGACGCCGAATAATTCTCAAACGCGCCAATGAGAGCAGCCCTCCTGCCATTGCAGCTTCTCTGGTGGATCCGGTCGTCGCGCTGCGATGTGAGTAACGGGTGCGCCATCATGACCCGCCGCGGCTGAAACGGCACGTTCGCCGGATGGCAGCGCGAGATGACGATCGATGTTGAGGGGGTCTCGGATGCGGCGCTCGTCGCATACGGCCGGATCCCTATCGCCTTCGAAGTCCGAGCGGTCTTCGACGTCGCCGCCGATCATGCGCACAACGGGTTCAGATTGTCGGAGCGGCCCGTCGCGAAGCCGTACTTGAAGGACTACGACGCGATTGCTGAGGTCCCCGCGCAGTGGCCGGGTCGCTTCGACACGGCGCGCTGGGGTCTGATGGTCGCGCGCATCGACGGCCAGTTCGTTGGCGGTGCAGCGGTCGCATACGACACGCCCCAACTGCACATGCTCGAGGGACGGTCCGACCTGGCCGTGCTCTGGGACATACGCGTTCACCCTGAGCGGCGCCGACAGGGCGTAGGCGCGGCGCTCTTTCGGGCAGCCGAGGCCTGGGCGTTGGTGAGACGCTGCCGGCAATTGAAGGTCGAGACACAGAACGTCAACGTGCCGGCTTGCAGGTTCTATGCACGATACGGCTTGGTGCTGCGCGCGGTTAATCGCGGCATCTACCCTGAATGCCCAGACGAGGTCCAGTTGCTCTGGTACAAGGATCTCGCCACCGGCTGACATCCGGGTGTAGCCGACCGCGGCCGGTGCGTTTCCGAGCGTCGCTGGAGCGGCGCGTTGATCGCGAAACACGCCGATTCCGCGACATGCGCAGCACAGCGATTGGGTCCTGCATGCGAGTGGCTCTTCGACCGCACCGCGGCGCTGATCTGGCGTCGAAGCCGCGCTTGACCGCTCAGATCCGCATCCCGTCCGACCACCGCTGCGCACAGGCCCGCGTCACGTCATCCATCAGCGCGCTCCTTTGCCCTGCTCTGGAGTGAAAGACGGCGCCGGCCCATTCGGTGCTGTAGTGCCGCGCGAACCGCCAGCACGTCTGAGGGTCGGCGTAGATCGCATCGCTCCCATCTGCGCCCATGCGCGGCGGTTCATCGACGATCAATCGATTCCGGCCGCGAGACGTGAGATTCGTATACGACGCGACCGTATCGTCCAGCGAGCGCGGGAAATCTCGTCGCGGATGCCATTCTGCGAAGACCGCGCCATTCATGGTCGGCGGCCCATCTGGATCGTCTCCGAGACTGCTCCCCCGCGACCACAGCGGCACGTTCGGATTCGGCAACGATTGCGGGTCAAAGCCGTTCTTCTTCCACTCGTTCCCGCCAGACAGCAGCACCGAGTGCGGCCGCACCGCATCGGCCACACGCAGCCAATGATCCGTCCCGAGTTTCACATCCTGGTTATCGACGAAGACCGTCAGCAACGGGAGAATCCCCGCCGCATTCAGTCGTCGCACGCCTTCCGCGAGCAGTCCGTAGTAGTTCCCGATCTGCTGCGGGAACAGATTCAGGACGCCGTTCTGGGCAATCGACCCCTGACAGAAGATCCGCCAGCAGTTGAACCCGAGTTCCCGGGACTCCCGAATCAGCGGCGAGAGGTCTACGCCGTCGATGAACTGCCGTAGCGCTGAGAACTGGCCGGTCCCGTTGAGAACGGCGCGCGCTCCGCTCTGGTCCACGAAATAGGGTCCCGAGGGGATCAGGATCGGCACCGGAGGCGCGACGGGCGTCAGGGGCGGCAGGATGATGTCGTGTGGCCGATTCGGGTCTGCACCAAGTCCGACGCGAATCTGGAGATTGCCGCTCAGTCCGAGATTGACGTGTGTCCCGTACGGCTGAAACCCGTTTGCCGTGACCTCGAATTGCGTGTCTTGCAACGAATCGGAAACGACGAGATTCGCGGTGCCGTCTGCACCGGTCGTACCGCTGACCCACTGATTCGGACCGATGTTCAGGCGGACAGATGCCCCGCTGACTGGAGCGCCATTCGCGTAGATGACCGGAACGATTGATTTCATGTTCTTCCGCGGAATCGGAGCAGAGTCGCGCGGCGGCCGCGCTCAGGAACTCCGGCAATCTTAGCGCCGATAGTGATGCAGCATCGACGCGGCTTCGCTGCACGTCGACGATCGGCAAGGGCCGGCAGCCTCAACGCCAGTTTCCCCAGGCCAGTGGTTCGTCCCAGGTCGCTCGAACAGAACCAGCGCCGGCTGATCGTCCGTCAGGTTGACATCTGACCCGAGATGGGTCCATGCTTCGGTTAGATGTCTACCCATAGGCACGAACCGCTCGACCTCCTGCAGGGAACCCTCGATCTGCTGATTCTGCGGACGCTGATCTTCGAGCCGCAACACGGCCACGCGATCATGCGCACGATCAAGCAGACCTCCGAAAATGAATTGCTGGTCGAGCACGGCGCGCTCTACCCGGCGCTGCAGCGCCTCGAGGCTCGCCGGTGGATTTCGGGGAAGTGGGGCACATCCGAGAACAATCGGCGCGCGCGCTTCTACTCCCTCACCGCTGCGGGCCGGAAGCAACTCGTCAGGGAAACCAGCAAGTGGAAGCGTCTTGCCGGCGCGATCGCGCGCGTGCTCGATGCCCATCCGATCGAAGGTTGACGCATGCTCCGCCGCACGCGCGACACCGACGACTTCGCCGCCGAAATCGAATCGCACCTGCAGTTCGAGATCGACCGCCTGCAGCAGGAGGGCCTGGGCCCTGACGAGGCGAGAGCGGCGGCGCGCCGCGCGTTCGGCAACGTCGGACTATCGATCGAACGCTTCCACGAATCGCATCGCTGGCTCTGGTGGGACCGGTTGGCGCAGGACGTCCGTTACGCCGCCCGCTCGTGGCGGACCGCGCCCGGCGTGACGCTCGTCGCGGCGCTGACGATGGCGCTCGGCATCGGTGCGACGACGGCGACGTTCAGCGTGGTCGATGCGACGTTGCTGCATCCGCTGCCGTATCCGCAGGCGGACCGTCTCGTCAGCGTTGTCGACGACCTCCCTGGGGTCGCGTCGTACGACGTCGGCCTCTCGCAACCGGAATGGCTCGACCTCGAGCGGTCGGGCGTCTTCGACCACGTCGCGCTCGCGTGGTTCGATGAAAACAACTTGACCGGCGCGTCGCGACCGGCCCACGTGCGGCTGATGAGCGTCACGCCGAACTACTTCGCGGTGCTCGGCGTCGCGCCTCAACTCGGCCGCACGTTCCCGGTGGAGAACCGATCGCCGGGCTACCTGGGTGAAATCGTCATCAGCGACGGTCTCTGGAACGGCGACTTTGGCGGCGACCCGCACATTCTGGACAGGAGCATCCGGCTCGACACCGATCTGTATCGCATCGTCGGCGTCATGCCGCCAGGTTTTCACGCCCCAGGTCGGACCGTCGACGAGCGGAACGTCGACGTCTGGGCGGCCACGAACTTTTATGGCCCGCCGTTGTCGTATCAGCCGCCGCGGCGTGTACGCAATATCCCCGGCGCAATTGCGAGGCTGGCGCCGGACCTGACGCTGAAGGCCGCGCAAGGCCGGATCGATGCGCGCGTCTGCGACCTGCGACGTCAGTATCCGGCCGATTATCCCGACGCCGGTGGATGGACTGTCCATCTGGTGCCGTTGCAGGACACCGTCGTCGGAGACGTGCGCCGGTCGCTGATCCTGATGCTTGGTGCGGTTGGCCTGGTGTTGTCGATCGGCTGCGTCAACGTCGCCAACCTGCTCCTGGCTCGCGCGAGCACGCGGCGCCGGGAGTTCGCGGTGCGCCAGGCGATCGGCGCCGGCGCCAATCGGCTGATGCGACAGGTGCTGACCGAAAGCCTGTGCCTGTCGGCAGTCGGCGGCGCCGCCGGCATCGCGTTGCTGAGCGTGGCGAAGGCATCGCTCGTTCGTATGCTTCCCGAAGGACTGCCGCGGCTCAACGACATCACGCTGAATTGGAGCGTGCTGCTGTTTGCGGCTCTCGTGACGCTCGCGTCTGGCGTCGTCTTCGGCTGCGCACCGGCGATTGCCGCTCGCCGCCCGGGCGTGATGCCGATGCTCCAGATGTCGACCCGCGGCGGGTCGAGTTCCCGACGCCAGGCACGCACCCGGAGCGCGCTCGTCGTCGCCGAATTCACGCTCTCGATCGTGCTGATGATCGCGGCGGGGCTGTTGCTGCGCAGTTTCTACGACCTGCTCAACGTGCGGCTCGGATTCGATCCCGCGAGTGTCATGACCGTGCGCACGCGGCTGCCGTACCCGAACGACACCAGCATCGACAAATACCCAACCGCCAAACAGGAAGCCCCGTTCCTTCGCGAGCTGCTCCGGCGGACGCGCTCGATACCGGGCGTCGAACTTGCGGCGATTGGCAGCAGCAGCGCCATACCGCTCGATCACGCCCACCGCGACATGAACGTCGTGCCGTTGCTCGTCGAAGGGCGCGGCACCGACGTCGCGCAGGCACCGGTCGTGGACGGTTCGGTCGTCACGCCAGAGTATTTTCATCTGCTCGGCATGACCACGCTCCGCGGCCGCCGGTTCACCGCGTTCGACAGCGAAACGACGCCGGCCGTGGCGGTCATCAACCAAGCGATGGCGCGCACGTTTTGGCCGAATGCCGATCCGATCGGTGCGCACGTGAAGCTATCGCGATCGCAGAGTGCGTGGACGACGATCGTCGGGATCATCGCGGACGCGCACACGGAGACGCTCGCGGACCCCGGCGTTCCGCAGATCTACGCGAGCGCGTATCAGAAACCGTCGAAGCACCTGGCGATTTTCCTGCGCGGATCGATGGACACGGCTGCGACGGCGGATCGCGTCCGCGCCATCGTCCAGTCGCTCGATCCGACGCTGCCGGTCTTCAGCGCCGAGCCGTTGATCGATGCCGTCTCCGGCTCGCTGGCCGCTCGCCGCTTTGCCATGCAGATTGTCGCGCTGTTCGCGCTCACCGCGCTGTTGCTCGCCGCGCTCGGCATCTACGGCGTGATGTCCTACACGATTGCGGCGCAAACGCAGGACATCGGCATACGTCTCGCTCTCGGCGCTCCGCGTGAGCGGATGTTTGCGGAGATCGTCGGTCGCGGCCTGACGCTCGCGATCGCGGGGGCGGTCGTCGGCGTGCTGAGCGGCGCCGTCGTGGCGCGCCTGATGGCAGGTGCCCTGTACGGCATTCGTCCGCTGGATCCGATGACGTTTGCGGGCGTTCCGATCGTGCTGATGATTGTCGCGGCGTTCGCGTGCAGCATCCCGGCGCGACGCGCGCTTGGTATCGAACCGCTCCTTGCCTTGAGATGCGACTGATGACGCAGATGATGACACGCCGCGATCTGATCGCCGCTCTTGCCGCGGCAGCGCTGCCGCTGCGACGGCAGACCGGGACGCCGATCATCCGAACGATCCTCCGCGACGTGAGTCCGGCGGAGATCGATGGACCCATTCTGATCCACGAGCATCTGTCGCTCGGCGGGACCGATTGGGGTATCGAACGGCCGACGACGAAGTGGTACGACGACGTCGATCTGATTGCGAGCGAAGTCGCCGCGTGCCGGGCAAGTGGCGTCCGATGCATCGTCGACATGGGTACCAGCGATCTCGGCCGCAAGATCGAGGCGCTTCGGACCATCGCGACTCGCTCGCAGATGCACATCGTCGCGAGCGGCGGGTTGCACGGGAAGTCCGACTACCCGCCCGGTACGCTGCGCAAGACCGGCGATCAGATTGCCGACGATTTCCAGCGGCTCGCGATCGCCGAACGATGGGGCGCGATCGGAGAAATGGGCACGGGTACCAGTGTGCCGATGGATCCTGACGAACGAACGGCGCTGATCGCCGCTGCCAGGCTCCATCAGCGGACCGGCCTCGCGATCGTCACGCATACGTCCGACGGGTGTGCGCGCTGCGCGCTCGATCAGGTCGATCTGTTCGAAACAGCCGGCGTCAGCCTCGATCGGGTCGTCATCGGCCATCTGAACGACATCAAGGAACAACCGACGGTAGTGCCCATGACGATTGCGAAGCGCGGCGCCTATGTCGCCTTCGATCACAGCGGCAAGCCGGATGATCCGCGTGCCGACGAGTACGTGAAGACGATTCTGACGCTCCTCGACGCCGGCCTGGCGAACCGCATCTGCCTGTCGTCGGACTTTGCGAGCGAGAGATTCTTGCGCAAGAAGGGCGGGCCGGGCATCGACATGACGATCACCAACTTCGTGCCGCGGTTGCGTCGCGCCGGTGTCGACGACGCGACGCTTCGAACGATTCTGATCGAGAACCCGCGTCGTG
>DATFWL010000405.1:0-18082 GCA_035259385.1 Vicinamibacterales bacterium
ATACACCTTCGACTCGGCGTTGTCGCTCGCGTTGCGCTCGTACTTCACGACCTCGAAGCGGAGATGGTCGAGCGTGCCGCGCATGTCGTAGAACTTGTTCTTCGTCTTGACCACGATCTCGTCGAAGCCCTGCTCGATCGCCCACAGCTCCTGCTGCTCGGTGAGCGCGCGGAAGAAGCCCTGGCCGCGCCAGTCGCGGCGCGTGCCGCCGATCCACGTGTAGAGGACGCGGCGGCCGTCGAACTGCACGTAGTCGTGCAGCCGGTGCATCAGATCGACCAGCTTCGGCTCGCTCTCAGGATGTTTGATCTCGTGCGCGACCTTGAACGACACCGGGACGACCGACCCCGGATCGTCGGGCAGCGGCGCCGTCGCGAGCAGGATGATGTGCGCCCGGCCCTCGAGCCTGCGCACGATCTCCGCGGCGGTCTTCTTGCGTGGAAACTCCCCGAAATACTCCTCGATGTACTGGATCTCGAGTGCCCCCTGCACGAGGTCATAATGCTGAATGTGGTAGTTCACAAAAACCGCCATTTTATATGATCTCGCGGCGACGCTTCCTCCGGCTCGGCGCGCGTGCGGCGGCCCTTCAGCTGATGCCCGAGGCGACCGACGCGATGACCGCGCCGCGACAACCGGGCCGCCAGGCCGGCAGGCCGCGCGGTCACGAGTTCGTGTTCGCCCGGCTGCGCTACGAGTCTGGCGACTGGGACTACAACCCCAAGGTGGCCGCGAACGTGCTCGACTCGATCGTCGAGTACACGTCGATCCCGGTCTACGAGGAGGAAGTCGTGATCGCGGCCGGCTCGGACGAACTGCTCTCGTTTCCGTTCGTCTTCATGACCGGCCACAAGCTGGTACGGTTCACTGCCGCCGAACGGGAGAACCTGCGCCGCTTCGCCGACGCCGGCGGCCTGCTCTTCTCCGACGACTGCAACCACGACGTCAACGGCCTGTACGCGAAGTCGTTCGAGCAGGAGATGCGCGCGGTGTTTCCCGACACGCCGCTGGCGAAGCTGCCTGCGTCGCATCCGCTGTATCGGAGCTTCTTCGCCTTCCGCGACGGCCCGCCGCAGACCTCGCACGAACTGAACGGCTGGGGCGACAACATCGTCCATGACTACCTGAAGGCGATCGAGCGGCGCAACCGCGTCGCGGTTCTCTACAGCAATAAGGACTACGGCTGCGAATGGGACTACGACTGGCACAACAAGCGCTTCCTGCGCGAGGACAACACGAAGTTCGCCGTCAACGTCGTCGTCTACGCGATGACGTAACGATCACGTGACCGCGACCCGTCCTCCTGTCGTCCAGGTGTCTGGCTGTCGCAAGACGTATGGGTCGCTCGTGGCGCTGGACGAGGTGTCATTCGATGTCGCGGACGGCGAGATCTTCGGCCTGATCGGACCGAACGGCGCCGGCAAGACGACGACGATGGAATGCGTCGAAGGATTGCGAAGGCCGGACCGAGGCACGATCGCGGTGCTCGGCATGGATCCGTTTCGCGACGCTTACGCGCTGCAGCAGCGGATCGGCGTCCAGCTGCAGCAGGCGCAGCTGCAGAAGCGCATCACGGTGTGGGAGGCGGTCGACTTCTGGGCGTCGCTCTACCGCCGCCCGTCGGCCGACGGCCGTCGCCTGCTCGAACAGCTTGGCCTCGCCGACAAGCGGAATGCGTGGTTCATGACGCTGTCGGGCGGTCAGAAGCAGCGGCTGTTCATCGCGCTCGCGCTCATCAACGATCCGGACGTGGTCTTTCTCGACGAGCTGACCACCGGCCTCGATCCGCAGGCGCGGCGCGCGATCTGGGATCTCGTGCGCGACATTCGCACCCGCGGCAAGACCGTCTTTCTGACGACGCACCTGATGGAGGAGGCCGAGCGGCTGTGCGATCGCGTCGCGATCATCGAGCACGGCCGAATCATCGACAACGATACGCCGGATCGCCTGGTCGCGCGGCACTGTCCGGAGCGGACCGTCGTGGTCACCACCGACGACACCGGCGCCGAGGCGCGATTTCGCGAGCTGCCGCAGGCGCAGTCGGTCACACGCCACGGCGCGCGTCTCACCATCGAGGGGCGCGGCGACGACCTCGTCGCCGCGGTGATCGACTGCGTGTCGGCGCATCGGATCCGCGTCTCCGACTTCCGCACGCTGATGCCGACCCTCGAGGACGTGTTCCTCAGGCTGACCGGTCACTCGATCAGGGACTGATCATGCTGCGCGGTCTGGTGAAGCTGACGTGGCTCGAGATCAAGATCTTCCTGCGCGAGCCGATGGGAGCGGTCGGCACGATCATCATTCCGGTGGCGATGTTCATCGTGTTCGGACGCGTCGCCGGCGGCATGTTCGCACCTGGCACGGTCGGCGGTCCCGCGACGTCGCCCGGGACGAGTGCTCCGGCGGCGCTTGGAGCAGACGGCGTGTGGGTGCGCGTCATTTTGCCGGTCTTTGCCGCGCTCCTCATCGCGCTGAGCGCCGTGATCTCGCTCGTCACCATCATTTCGATCTACCGCGAGGGCGGCATCCTCAAGCGGCTGCGCGCGACGCCGCTGCGGCCGGCGACGATTCTCACCGCGCACGTCGTCGTCAAGCTGCTGTTCACCGCGGCGACGCTGGCGCTGCTGGTGCTTGCCGGGAAACGCTACTATCCGTCCGGCGTCAGCGTGTCGGTGGGCTCGGCGGCGATCGCGCTCCTGATCTCGACGTGGAGCGTGCTGTCGCTCGGATTCATCATCGCGAGCCTCGTGCCGACGGCGCGCTTCGCGCAGCCGATCGCGGCCGCGATCTTCTATCCGATGGTCGCGCTGTCCGGGCTGTTCGTGCCGCTCGCCTCGATGCCTCCTGGGTTGCGAACCGTCGCCCGCCTGCTGCCGCTCACCTATGCGGTGTCGCTGTTGAAAGGCATCTGGCAGGGCGACTCCTGGTTTGCGCACGCCGGCGACGTCGCCGCGCTCGTCGTCGTGTTCGCGGTGTGCGTGGCGATCTCGTCGAGAGTGTTCCGCTGGGAGTGATTCGGGATTCGGGATTTGGGATTTGGGGTTCGGGATTCGGGGTTCGGGATTTGGGATTCGGCGGACAGTGCGGTTTGACCTCGTGACACGCGAATCCCGAATCCCAATCCCAAATCCCGAATTCAGTCGCTCATTCGCTCCAGCGCCGCGATTCCTGAGCGCATCGACCCTAGACAGACGACGACGCTGAGCGCGACGCCCGCGGCGCAGCAACCGGCCGCGAGCAGTTGCTGCAGCGGCGTGAGCGGAAGTCCACGGGCCTGGCGGACCAGATAGATGGACGAGGGCCAGCCAACGAGGGCGATCATGACGAGGACGAACAGCACCGCCTGCACCATGAACGCCACGCCGCCGTACGAGCCGGCGACCTGGCTCGGATCGGCGCCGAACCGCGGGTAGCGGGCGCCGAGACCGGCGGCGAGGCCGACCAGCGCGAAGCTCATACACAGGATCGCAAGCGCCGCCGCGATCTTCATGAACGGATCGACGCCGAGCAGCTCGTTCGCCGCGATCGTCAGCACTTCCGTCAGCAGCACGACCGGCACGAGGCCGGTCCAGAACTTCGACCAGAGAAACTCGCGCAGCGGTACCGGCGAGGTGCGGATGATCCAGAACGCCGCGCCCTCGGCCGAGACCGCCGGAAATACGAACCGCACCGTCACCGTTGCCATCACGAACCCGGCCATCCCGAGATTCACGAACGCGTACACGCTCTTGACGAACACGCTCATGTACGGAACCCGTTGCAGGTCCAGGACGCGGAAGTTGTAGAGATAGAGCAGCACCAGCGCGAGCAGCAACAGAAGCTGCGACCACTGGCTCACGTCGCGCAGGAAGATCTTCACGTCCTTGACGAGCAGCTGACGCCGCACGCTCGACAACGGCAGCCAGTGCACGACTCTGTCGATCGCGTGGAACCGCGTGAAGCGCGTCTTCGCCGCCTCCTGCGATCGGCTGAACCCGGCGAAGTACCATCGCTCGCCCGCCGCGCCCAGCAGCACCACCGACGCCAGCGCCGTGCTCCACAGCGCGCCGGCGTGCAGCAGGTCGCGGCCGCCACGCAGGCTCGCGAACAGCAGCTCTCCCGCCCAGAACGACGGCAGGAGCGGCGTGACCGGCGACTGCAGCGTGGCGAAAAAGCCCGTGACGTCCGGCAGCGACTCGACGCGCAGCAGCTGTTCGGGCCGAATCATCCGCAGCACCACGACCAGGCTGGCCGCGAACAGCAGCCCCATCAACATCAGCAGATCGCGCGCGCGCCGCGCCGGAAACGTGTTCACCAGCAGCAGGGTGATGGCGGTCCCGGCGGCGACCGGAATCACCGCGAACGGCACGACGGTGAGGATCGCGGTCGCGTAGTAGGCCGCGCCGGCGCATCGCGCGCGTCCCACGCCCGCGAGCACCGGCACCACGAAGATCGCCACCATCCACGACGCCTGCACCAGCGTCCGCGCGAAGCGCGCATGGAACAGGCGCCGTGTCGCGACCGGTGCGACCAGGAGCAGCCGGAGATCGTCGGCCAGAAAAAAGCTCGAGAGCGCGGTTACGACGCCGCTGAACGCGAGAAACGAGAGGAACGTGAGAAACAGCCACGACAGGCCGATGCGCAGCAGGTAGTCGCCGAGCTCCGCGTAGCCATCGAGCTGCGCGGTCAGCCAGAACGAGCCCTGGTAGAGCGCCGCGCAGACAGCCAGCGCGATGCCGCCGAACAGCATCGCACGCACGATGTCGCCGCGCTCGCGCCGGCGGGCGCGGTTGCGCGACGCCCAGAGGTGCGGCAGCAGGAGGTACGGAAACGGGCGCGTCATCAGACGATCTCGTCGATCTCCTGGAGCCCGCTGCCGCCGGTGAGCTTCAGGAACACCGCCGTCAGGTGATCGTCGTGATCGTCGCCCATCGCGCGGATCTCGGGCACCGTGCCGCGGGCGATGATGCGGCCTTTCAGGATGATGCTGATGCGATCGCACATCTCCTGCGCCACTTCCAGCGTGTGCGTGCTCATCAGCAGAGCGACGCCGCGCTCGCTCATCTTCCGGAACACGTCCTTGATCAACCGCGCGCCGCGCGGATCGAGCCCCACCATCGGCTCGTCGACGACGACCGCGCGAGGGCGGTGAAGGAAGGCGGCACACATGACGACGCGCTGCTTCATCCCGTGGGAAAAACTCTCGACCAGCTCGTTCTCCCAGCGCCCCAGCTCGAAGAGGTCGAGCATCTCGCGCACCCGTTCGCCGAGCCCGGCGTCGGCCATGCCGTAGAGGCCGCCGTGAAACCTGAGGAACTCGCCGGCGGTCAGCTTTTCGTAGATGAACGGCCGATCCGGAATGAAGCCGAGCGATCCCTTGGCCAGTTCCGGCGCCTCCGCCATGTCGTGCCCGTTGACCGTGACACGCCCCGCGGTCGGCTTCAGCAACCCCGCAATCATCCGCAGCGTCGTCGTCTTGCCGGCGCCGTTCGGGCCGAGAAACCCGTGGATCTCTCCCGGCTGGACCTCCAGGCTCACGCCGTCCACCGCCGTGAACTGGCCGTAGCGCTTGACGAGGTCGTGAATTGCAATCATCGGCGGCAGGCACAGCACGACGACTGCCGCTGCGGAATCGGAATCGCGATCGACCCGAGATCGACCGGCTGGCGGCCAACGAGGATCGGCGTGCTGTCGGGCGCCAGCTCCACCTGCTCCACGTTGATCGACAGATGACCGATCAGCGGGAGGATGGCCGCCTGCTGTTCGAGGCCACCGCGCGTGAGCCGGAGGTGCGTCGCGTCGGCAGGAAACTGATTGAGCGTCGGATCGACCGGCAGCCACAGTCCACCTGCGGCGGTGCGATCGACGTACACCTCGGGCCACGCGTGGTAGTAGAACGCCCCGTGGATGAAGACCAGGCCGACCGCGATGCGCGCGGGGATGCCGATCGCCCGCGCCATCGCGACGTAGAGCGCCGTGTGCTCGTTGCAGTCGCCAACCTTGGTGCGCAGCACTTCGCGGGCCGATGGCAGGCTCACGGTCGGCTTCTTGTCGAGCAGCGCGTTGACGTGTCGCGTGAGCCGCTCGGCGCGCGCACGATCGCCGTCGACGCCGCGGATCGCCGTCTCGGCTTCCGCGCGAATCTCCGGCGCGTCGCTTTCGATGAACGGCTCGGCCGCGAGATAGTGCGCCGCCGCCGGATCGAGCGGCTGCGGCCGCAGCTGCCGCGGATCGACGAGCTCGATGAGGTCGCCGGTGACCGTCTGCGAGACGCCCTGCAAATCGGCGATCGCGAGACCGGATCCCGACAGACCAGTCAACCGGAGCCGCATCCGGCGGACGTCGCGCGGCTCGTCGATGCGTGCGGACATCCGCGGCACGATCGCAGACGCCTGCAGCAGGTCCACCTGCATCCGCCGCGAGATCGCCATCGCGCGCGCGTTCTCCGGCGACTCGCGGACCGTGATCAGCCCGAGCGGGCTTTCTTCGCGCATCACGTCGCCGGTGTCGGTGACCCACGACGTCGTGCGGAGGCCGGCGAACTCCATCTCGACGCGGAACGCCGGCAGCGGCGCGGTCCCGGCGCCGCGAACCAGCTCGCGCCGACCGACGGAGACGGTGACGGGAGAATTGCGCAGCGTCGCCGGGTCGAAAATCGTCCACTGGTGCCTCGCGCCGGTGACCAGGCCGCCGCTCGCGAGACGCCGCGACAGATTCAACGAGAGCGCCGGCGGTTCGGCAAGCTCACGCTGTTCGGTGCGCGAGCCGCTCGGCGTCCGCACCTCGAGCGTCAGGCGGCGGCCGTCGATCCGGCCGCGCACCTCGATTGCGCCGGTGCCCGGATCGAGCGAGAACTCGAACGCATGCAGCGTGAAGCCCGCGTCCACGTGCGCCGTCGTGCGAATCGTCGCGGCGGTAGTGGCCCCGAGCAGAGCCATCTGCAGGCGGCCGTCCTCTTCGAGCGCGAACCCGTCGCCCTCGGGAGTCGTCTGGCTGACCGTGAAGCCGATCTTCTCGCCGCGGTAGTAGACGCCGCGCCACGCCGCGGCCGATCCGTAGCGCGCCAGATCGGTGGCCAGCGTCGCGGCCGATGCCTGGAGATACGAGCGGCGGACGAGTGCCGCCATCACGGCGATCCACAGCAGAAGCGTCAAAATGGAGAGGGGCCGCGTCACGCGCGGTGGCAGCGGTCTGAAGAACGCGCGCATTTTCCGCTACGCTTTATCGGCCAATCGGATGCCGCACAACACCTTGGAATCGCTGGACTACATCTACGTGCCGGCCCCGGATGTCGATGCCGCCGAGCAGTTCTACACGACGATGCTCGGCGGCCGCCTGCGGTGGCGGATCCGCGACGGCGGCGTGACGGTCGCCGCCGTCCAGTTGTGCGACGCCGCTCCGCTGCTGCTCCTCGCCAGCCATCTCGCGGCGAAGGCGACGATTCTGATCTACCGCGTCGCCAGCCTCGCCGCGACGCGCCAACATCTGTTGGACGCTCGCTGGACCGATCTGGACGAACCGTTCGAGATTCCGCAGGGCCCGTGCCTCGTGTTCCGCGATCCCGCCGGACAGCAGCTGGCGATCTACGAACGGACTCGACCGTTCGTCGAGCGCTCGTTCGAGGGACGGTTCGACTAACGTGGAGAGGACATGAAACGTGAGAATGTGACAAGCGGCACGAAATGGGAACCGATCGTCGGTTACTCGCGCGCAGTTCGGGTCGGCAATCAGGTGTCGGTATCGGGGACGACCGCGACCGGGGCGGACGGCGCGCTCGTTGCCGGCGACGCCTACGCGCAGGCGAAGCAGACGCTGCAGAACATCACGTCAGCGCTCGCCAAGGCGGGGGCGCGGCTCGAGGACGTGGTCCGCACGCGCATCTACGTCGTGAACATCGCCGCCGACTGGGAAAAAGTCGGCCGCGCGCATGGCGAGGTGTTCGGCCAGATCCGGCCGGCAACGTCGATGGTGGAAGTTCGTTCGCTGATCGATCCGGCGATGCTGGTGGAGATTGAGGCGGATGCGATTGTAAGTGAGTGACGGGTTCGGGGTTCGGGGTTCTCGTTCTGGGTTCTCGTTCTGGGTTCTCGCGTTCAGTTCCCGTTCCGGGCTGGCGCCGAATCGCGAATGATGTCAGCAGGACGAGGGCGAGGCCGCATGACGAAGACGGAGCCGCGGCGGTGCACCTGGGTGGGCGTCGGCAACCCGCTGATGCTCGAGTACCACGATCGCGAGTGGGGCGTGCCGGTCCATGACGACAGGCAGCATTTCGAGTTCCTCGTCCTCGAAGCGGCGCAAGCCGGCCTGAGCTGGTCGATCGTGCTCGCGAAACGCGAGGGTTACCGGCGGGCGTTCGCCGATTTCGATCCCGCGCGCGTGGCGCGGTACACGCCGAGCCGGATCCAGAGGCTGGTCGAGGATCCGACAATCGTCCGGAACCGGATGAAGATCGATGCGGCGGTCCGCAACGCGCGCGCGTTTCTCGCGGTCCAGCAGGAGTTCGGCAGCTTCGACGCCTACTGCTGGCAGTTCGTGAACGGGCGGCCGCGCGTGAACCGGTGGAAGACACCGAAGCAGGTTCCGGCGACGTCGCCGGAGTCCGACGCGTTCAGCAAGGATCTCAAATCGCGCGGTTTCAGCTTCGTCGGATCGACGATCGTCTACGCGCACATGCAGGCTGTCGGCATGGTGAACGACCATCTAATCGACTGCTTCCGGTATCGGGCCGTGCAGCGACCTTCGCGAAGGTAGAATGCCCACCATCGATGGTGGGCCGCACCGTCTCACACTACGAAATCCTGGCGACGCTCGGCGAGGGTGGGATGGGCGTCGTCTACCGCGCACGCGACACGCGGCTCGGTCGGACGGTCGCGTTGAAGATGCTGCACCCGGCGCGGCTGGCCGACCCGGAGCGCAGGCGCACATTCGCCCATGAAGCCAGGGCCGCCAGCGCCCTCAACCATCCGAACATCGTCACGATCTACGACGTCGGATCGGACGCCGACGCCGACTTCATCGTCATGGAGCACGTCGCCGGCAGGCGGTTGTCGGAGGCGATCCCACGATCGGGAATGCGGGTGCGCGACGCGGTCGCGCTCGCGATCCCGGTCGCCGACGCGCTGGCCGCGGCGCACGCGGGCGGCATCGTGCACCGCGACCTGAAGCCCGCCAATGTGATCGTGACGCCGGAGGGTGTGCCCAAGCTGCTCGACTTCGGTCTCGCCAAGCTGGCCGACACCGTTGTTCCGGCCGACGACGCCAGAACCCTCACCGCTGCCGGGAAGACCGCATGGATCGAAAGGGGCGCCATTCTCGGGACGCTGTCGTACATGTCGCCCGAGCAGGCCGAGGGTAAGGACGTCGACGCCCGCGCGGACATTTTTTCGTTCGGCGCCATGCTGTACGAGATGGTCACGGGCCAGCGGGCGTTCCAGGGCCCGTCGCCGCTGGCGACGCTCGCGGCGATTCTCCACACCGATCCGCGGCCGGCAGACGAGATCGTGCCTGGCCTGCCGCGCCCGCTCGCGCGTCTCATCGCCCGCTGCCTCGCCAAGGATCCCGTCAGGCGCTGGCAATCGATCGCCGACGTGCGGAACTCCCTCGACGAGATCAGGCAGGACCTGGATTCCGGCGGCAGCACCTCGCGCGATCGTCCACCAGCCGTCGTGCGGACCAATCGGACCGCGACGTGGAGCATTGCTGTGGCTGCCGCCGCGCTCGGCCTCGTCGCGGTCGTGCTCTGGATGAAGCAGGGATCGGTCGCCGAGCCGGTGGGCGAGACGCTGCGGCCCGTGCCGCTGACGAGTTATGCGGGCTCGGAAGACTCGCCGAGTCTATCGGCGGACGGCGCGCAGGTCGCGTTCGTGTGGAGCGGCGAGCGGCGGGACAACCGCGACATCTACATCAAACGTTTCGATGCCGGCCGGCCGCTGCGACTGACCTCGGATCCGGCGGACGACGAACATCCGGTGTGGTCGCCCGACGGAAATACGATCGCGTTCGTCCGCCGGCGGGTTGGACCTCCGGGCTCGCAGGTGCTGGTCGTCCCGTCGCTCGGCGGCTCGGAGCGCGTTCTCGTCGACGGGACCGATACGGGAACGCTCGACTGGTCTGCCGACGGCAAATGGCTGGTCTACGCTGTCCGGACGACTCAGGAGCCGGGAGGGCTCTGGGTACGATCGGTGGACGGCGACGAGCGTCACCGCCTGACGACGTCGGACGCATTCGATCGCGAGGCGCGATTCTCACCGAACGGCCGGTCGCTGGCGTTCGTCCGCGGTCGCGGCAATTCCACGGCTGTTTACGTTCTCGCGCTCGACGATCACATGCGCGCCAGCGCCGAGGCGAGACGGGTGACGGCCGAAGGCCTGCATCATCGTTCGCCTCAGTGGCTGGGGAACGCCGAGCTGATCTTCACAGCCGGCCCGCTCGGCGCAGGCTACATCGAGCGCGTGTCGGCGTCAGGCGGGCGATCGCGGCGAGTGCTGACGATGGACGCGCCCGGCGGGATCGCCGTGTCTCAACGCACGAATCGTCTGCTCATCTCTCGCAGCACGAGCAACGTCGACGTCTATCGGATCGATCTGTCACCGGACGGCACCCACACGCAGTCTGTCACACCGGTGATTGCCTCCTCGGAGTACGACGGCTTTCCGGTGTACTCGCCGAACGGCGAGAAGATCGCGTTCGCGTCGGTCCGCTCCGGGGACTGGCAGATCTGGATATGCGACAAAGACGGCGCGAACCCGATCCAGATCACCAGCCTGAAAAGCGGCGAAGCGCGGCCGACGAGCTGGAAGCCGTCGGAAGGCCGGCAGATCGGGTTCGTGTCCGACAGCGACGGCGCGATGCGCGCGTACATGGTCGCCGCCGCCGGCGGCGTTCCCGAGCGCGTCCCTGAATTGGCGGGCGTGACGACGCCGATCGACTTCTTCTGGTGGTCGCCAAACGGCAGCTGGATCGTCTACTCGGCCACGGATGGTGTCTGGAAGGTTCCGACGAAAGGAGGAGGCGCGGCGGTCAAGATTGGCATCGCCGGCGGCCTGCCTTCGTACGACGGTTCGGCCGCCGTGGTCGTGGCATCGCAGACTGCTATGTCCCGCTGGGAACTCGTGCCGCTCGACGGCGATGCTCCACGGTCACCGGCCTTCCAGATCATATATACCCAGCAGGATTCCTGGGAGCTGGACGCGTCCTTCGCCCGCGTCCAGAGTCCGCTGGGCTGGTACATGGCGGGAAGCCTCAAACCGACGAGAAGCGGCCCGTTGATCTTTGCGCCGACCTCGTTCCTTTCTGCTCCGGTGTCGGGCGGCGAACCGCATGAGATGGTCATCGACGCCGGCGGATTCGGGATGTCACTCAACCCGAACGGCCGCTCGCTCCTCTTCGCGAAGTTCGTGTCCTTCGGCGCCGACCTGGTCGTCGTGGAGAACTTCAGGTAGCGAAGACCGATCACGTGGGCCGGGCGAACGAGAACCCAGAACCACAGAACCATCGAACGAGAACCCCGAACCTCGACCGCCGTCAGCGAAGCCCCCGCCGCCGGCGGACCCACCATTCAGCCGATAGACAGGTGACGAACGGCAGGATCCACCACGTCGATCGCATCGGGTGACTGACGAGCGCGGCCCGCGGCCGCGATACCGCCGCTCGCACGAACGTGGCGATCTCGCTGACGCGCGCCGGCGGCACGTCGATGCCGTGACGGGAAGCGGAGAGGAGCGACAACGGCGGACGCACCGGCGCGATGTGACGGGCGTCGGCGGCGATCGGCACGATGAGCGACGATGACTCGACGCCGGCGTTGGTGTCCGCCGCTCGCACCTCCAGCGACGTGCGTGTGCTGCCCGGGCCGGCGGTGAATCGTGCGCGAAAGACGCCCCGTTCGGCGCTCGGCGCGAGGCGGATCGGCTGTCCGCCTGCCGACGCGCTGATGCTCGCGGCGTCGCCGCCGTGGACGTGCACGACCACGGCGGCCTCCTCACCTGGTCCCAGCACCGGCGGCGTCACGGCGATCGCGACCCGCGGCCGCGTCGCCAGCGCCAGGCCGGCGATCGTTGCCCGCCAGAATCGATCGAAGGCGGCGTCCGCGGCCGCGCGATACCGCCACGCGTCCATCGCGCCGGAGACAACCAGCCGTCCGTCACCGCGCGGCATGCTGACGATCACCGGTGCGCGATCGCCAGCCACGTGCTGGAGGACATCGCTGCCCGGCGGCAGGTCCGCCGCGACGAGAAGCTCCGAGGCGCGGAGCGAGGCGCCGCCGTCCGCCGACACCAGCGTGGACGGCTGGTCGAGGAGCCGTTCGGTCAGCTGCGGCGCGATCGCACGCAGCGGGCCGGCGGTCATTCGCTGATCGGGGAGCAGCACGACGGCGCCGCCGCGCTGGCGAATGTATCGCTCGAGCGCTGCGACGTCGTGCGCCGACAGGCTGTCGAGGCCACCGACGATCACGGCGGCGAAGGCGTCGAGCCCGCGATCGCGAAGCGGAACAGCGCCTGCGGTGCGCGCCGACAGAGACCGGGCATCGGCGCTGAGGCTCTCGACCGTGAAGCGCGCGTCGGACTCGAGCGCTCGGCGCACGAACGTCGAGGCCCACGAGGGCCGCGCGTCGAAGAACTCGACGGCGAGGGGCGCGTCGCGGCGCTGCACCACCACGTCGGCGACGGGAAGGGCGGGAGGGGCGGGAGGGGTGGCGGCTTCGACACGGACGACGAATGGCGGTTCGCCGATCGGCACGACGTCGAGCGAGGCGTGCCACTCTTCATCCGCCGCCGTCCAGCGGTGCGAGGCGAATCCACTCTGAGCGCCTCGGGCGCGAGCGCGCAACTCCGTGGTGAGGCCGATCACGTCGTGAGCCGCGACGTCGACCCGCACGCGGATCGTAGTGGCCGGCGGCACGTCGCGCGGCGCCGACACCCGCACGAACCGGACCCCGTCGAACGGTGCCGCGATCGTCACCGTGGAGACGAGCAGCGCATCCGGGACCGGCTCGTCGGGGTAGCGATCGCCGATCACGATCGCCGCCGCGGCGTCGGACACGATCTGCGGCACGACGTCGTATCCGGCGGCGAAATCGCGAGCGATGGCGGCGCGGACGGACCGAGCGTCGGACGATTGCGGGTTCTGCACGACCACCGCGATCCGCGGCCGTGTGGCTGCGACGATCGACACCGCCGGATCGATCGCGGCAGCGATCGCGATCGCGAGGGCCACGCCGCGCAGTGCAAGGTGAATCAACGCCGCCCCCGCCGACGCTCGGCTAAAGCCTTCGCGCTACGTTGTACACCATCGCCTGACGAGTCGTAGCGCGAAGGCTTCACCTGAGCGGCTCCGACGGTGTCCGCCGCCCTGCGTTCTGCGCCCGGGCGCGGTCGCGTCATCGTTGCCCTCCGTCGTAGCGCGAAGGCTTCAGCCGAGCGGCTTCGACGGTGTCCGCGAACGCACCAACCAGCGGCGCGGCCGGCAGGCGGACGTCCAGCGGCGCGGCCGCGTGCGCGGCGCGCGCTTCCGTTGCGGCCGCTGCTCCTGCATCCGCCACGGCTCGCGCGCGGACGTCGGGAGCCGTGGCGCCGGCGGCGCGCTGCAGGTCGGTCGCCACCTGTCTCAGCGCGCTCGAGGCCGGATCGATGCGGATCGCTTCCTCGGCAAGGAGTCGCGCCGCAGCCGCAAAGGACTCCGTTTGGCCGGTGTTCAGCTGGCTGATACCTCGCAGCAGATCCTGCAGCAGCGCCGCCCGGCGGTTGACCGGTGCCTCCGGCACGGTACGCCGCCAGTCGGCCGCGCCGGTCGCCTTGCCGGTGAGCCGCCGCGCCGGATCGAGCGGGCTGCGGGCGGCGAGCGCCCGAAGAATGTAGCGATCGCGCGCGAACGCGCGCTGCAGCGCTGCGACCGCCGCGCGCTCGGCGACCAGCGCCTCGCGGGTGTCGGCACCGGTCAGCAGCTTTTCGGCCCGGCTCATCGCGAGCGTCGCGGCGCGCACGTCGCGCTGTCCGCGGTTCTCCAGCCTGCCTTCCTGCAGCTCGTGCGACTGCTCGGCCTCGGTCTCCTCGTTCTCCACTTCGCCGCCGAGCATGAAGACGAACTCGGCGCGGATCATCCGCTGCTCGACCGCGAGGTTCAGCGACTGCTCGCTGAAGTCCGCGCCCGACAACGCCGACCGGCGCTGCTGCAGGCGCTCGGTCTTCACGATCAGCATCTGCTGGCTGAGCGCGTACTTCGTCTCCTCCTCCGGCAGCGTGAACGCATCTCCCGCGGCGACGCCGAGCTTCGAGATCTCGATGAGGAACGCGTCCGAACTGGCGGTGCCGCCGCCGTCGCGCGCGTCGGCGGCGACCGCGCGGTAGACGAGCATGTCGCCGTCGTGCAGATTCAGGTCTGCAATGGTTCGCGTCGCGCGGCCGTTCCAGTCGCGCGGCGTGTCGCGAGCGATACCGAGCGGAATCTCGCCGTCTTCGAACTCGAAGTTCTCGCCCGAACCGGTCACCTTCGTGTACTGCAGCCGCAGCGAGCGAAGCCCGAAGTCGTCGGTGGCATGCGCGGTAAACGAGATGCGTGCGTTGCCGCCGGCGTACACGAGATCGCGACCCGGCGCCGTGATCGTCACCGTGGGCAGCCGGTCCGGCGTGACAACGATCGGAATGGTGCGGCGGACGCCAGCCGCCGAGACGACGATGAAGCCGGTCCTGGTCAGCGCGGCGCGATAGGCGAACGCGCGATCGCCGCCGCGCGTCAGATCCGCGGCGACGCCGTCGTGCTCCACGGTAAGACGATTGCCCGGCGACGCCACGTCGAGCGCGAGCGTGCTGCCTTCGATCGCCTGCAGTTGCTCGGGATCGTCGGCGACGCTCGCCTTCAGGCCAGTGTATGGTGGCGGTTCGATTGTCGCGCGGACACGAAGCTGCGCGGCCGGAGCGGCGGCGCCGCCGCCTGTCGACTGCGATCGCACGACCGACGCCACCTGCGCGACGCTCCCTCGCCAGATCGGCACGGTCCAGACGACAGCCAGAACGACGCCGGCGGCCGCGGCCGCGCGCGCCGCAGGCGCGATCGGCGCGACGGCGCGTGGACGGACTCGGCGCGCGACCGCTCCGGCGTCCGCCAGCACGCGCTCCCTCATCTGCTCGCTCGTCGTCAGCCGGCCAGCGAGCAGCTCATCGGCCGTGACGAACACGTTTCGAGACGCTGGATCGGCCCGTTCGATCGCGCGCACGATCGCGACGTGCCCCGTTGTGCGCCAGCGCCATGCGACGATGAAGGTTGCAGCGATCGCAGCGGTGACTGCAGACGCTGATGCGAGCGCGGCCGCCGCGGCCCAACCGGCCGCTTCGGCGATCGCGATCGCCCGCGCGCGTCGCACGAGGGCGCGACAGGCGTCGCTGATCACCAGTTCAGCGTCCGATCGGCGATCAGGCGACACGAGCCGTCTCCTCTGCTTCGCCAGGCGCCGTCCGGGCACGCCGCGACCGGCGCAGCGACGTCTCGAACGTGAGCAGTCCGATCACGGCGAGCCACAGCCAGCGTCGATCGTCGGATTCAATGGCATCGACGCGGGGCGTCGCCGGCTCGCGGGCCGGCCGCGACCATGCGCTCAGCTGCGCGTCGGCAATGCGGACGACTTCGAGCGGCGCGAGATCGGGAACGACGGCGAGCGCGTTCACCAGCGCACGGACGAGAATCGGCAGCAGCGGCTCGTCTGGCGACGCGCCGCTGAGGATCACCAGTCGATCGTCCGCCGTGCCGGCCGCGACAAGCGGACGGCTCGCGGCTGACACTGCGATCACCTGCCAGCGTGCGGTCGAAAAGCGGTCATCGAGCGGGACGCCCGTCACGCGCGCGGCCGCCTGCTGAACGTCGGTATCCCTGGTGATTCGGGCAATCGCATCAGCCATCCAGGGTTCCATCGGCGTCGGGACGCCGGCGGATCGTGCGGCGTCCACATTGCGGGCGTCTGCAACGATCAGTCGCGCGCGTCGATCGGACGGCGGCGACCAGACGCGCTGCGTGAGCACGGCTGCAATCGCCGCGTCGACGAGCGGACGCGCCTGCGCGGAGGCGACCACGTCGATGGGCAGCGCGTCGCCGGCGCTCGCTCGCGCCACCGTCGCGACGTCGCGGACGGATGTCGCCGCGCCGGTCAGCGTCACCTCACGATCGATCGTTCCGGCCGTCGAGCGCACGCGGCCGTAGCCAGTACTTCGAGTCGGCGGCAGCGATCCGACTGGCTCGAACGCGATGCCGACGTCCGACGGCAGTGACGCGAGGTCGGCCGACGACAGCGAGCCGATGGCGAGCGGTGCCGCGATGACCAGCTCGCGTCGCGCAGGCGGTGAGCGGTCGAACCAGTCGCGAGCGCGCCGGATGCCGTCTGCGATTGACGGGCCGCGGAATTCGCTCGATCGAAACGCCGGCGATCGACTCGATGCAGCCGGCGTCTCTTCCGTCGTCACGATCGCGCGCACGACGCGCTGGTTCCATGCCCGCTGACGCGCGCGGGTGACGACCAGTGGCCCGGCCACAGCGGCAACAGCGCCGGCGACGATCGCCGCCCGCACCGCCAGCAGCAGCGGATCCTCGAGCAGGTGCCGGCGGATCGCCATCAGTGGCGTCGGCCGCAGGAAGCGCAGCGTCGGAAACACGAAGCGCTCCGCGCGGCGCTGCACGAGGAGGTGAATCAGGAGCGGCGCAGCCACTGCGACGAGCGCGAACCAGGCTGCCGGATTCAGCCACGTCACGATCGGCTCACGGCTGTCGCGACAGCAGGAAGCCGCGCAGCGCGCGCGCGGGCGGCGTGTTGGTCACCGCGAGCGTGTACTGGAAACCCTCGGCGAGCGCCCGGCTTCGCATCCGCTCGAGGAATTCCGCGACGGCGTCGCGATAGTCGCGGCGCGCGAGCGCCGTATTGACCGCCAGGCGCGCGCCGCTCTCGAGATCGGCCAACTCGAGATCGCGGTTGTACGGCAGCTCGATCTCGTCGCGTGTGAGCACCTGAAACAGCACCACTTCGTGCCCCATCCGCTGCGCCCGCCGCAGTTCGGCGGCCATCCGCTCCTCCTCGTCGTAGAAGTCGGAGACCACGATCAGCAGGCCGTGACGGCTCAGGCGATCAGCGGCGCGCCGGACAATGCCCGGACCTGGCCACGCGCCGCCCGGCGTCAACGATCCAAGCGATGCGAGCAGCCGCCGCAGATGCTGGCGCCCGCCGCGTGGCGGCAGCACGTCGTTCCCAGCCACGAGGCCGACCGCGTCACCCTGACCCGAGATCACGTGCGCGAGCGCGGCCGCGACGATGACGCCGTAGCGGAATTTCGTCGGCTTTGCGATCGCGGCCGGCGGAAAGTCCATCGATGCGCTCGTATCCACGACGATCGACGCGGCCATGTTCGTCGTCTCGCGGAACTGCTTCGTGAAGACGCGATCGGTGCGCGCGAGCAGCTTCCAGTCGACGTACTTCAGGTCGTCGCCGGGACGATAGCGGCGGTACTGGCTGAACTCGGCGCTGTAGCCGTGAAACGGACTGCGGTGCAGGCCGGAGACGAGCCCTTCGACGACAATCCGTGCGACCAGCTCGAGATCGCCGACGCTCGCGAGCACTTCAGGCGGACAAGGTCCGTCGATTGGCATGACGCGTCAGGCGGCGGGGACTGCCTCGAGCAGCCGGCCGACAATCTGATCGGCGTCCACACCATCGGCCTCGGCCTGAAAGTTCAACAGGATGCGGTGCCGCAACACCGGCGCCGCCACGGCTCGGACGTCGTCAGGCGATGCGGCGCTTCGTCCGTCGAGGAGCGCGCGGGACTTCGCACCGAGCACCAGCGCCTGGCCGGCGCGGGGCCCGGCGCCCCATTTCACCCAGCGCCGTACCGGTTCGGGAACGCCGTCGGCGGGCCCACCCGAAGGCCGGCTGGCGCGAACGATCGCGAGGGCATAGTCGATCACGTTCGACGCGGCCGGCACGTCGCGAACGAGATAGCGCATCGCTTCGATGTCTGCAGCCGCGGCCACCGCCTCGATCGCCGGTTCCTCGTTCCGCGTCGTCGACGACAGGATGCGATGCTCCTCCGCCGCTGACGGGTAGTCGATGACTACATTGAACATGAAGCGA
>DATFWL010000406.1:0-102800 GCA_035259385.1 Vicinamibacterales bacterium
GAGCTACAAGCCGATGGCCGACCGGACGGTCCGGTTCGCGATCAACGTCTGGGCCGGGTGGGGGCCGATCATCTACGCGAACAACGGCTTTCGTCCCGGCAAGCTCTGGAAGTCGGCAGGCGGGAAGGATTTCAAGGTCGAGCTCGTGCTGATCGACGATCCGGTCGCGATGCGCGACGCCTACGCCGCCGGAAATCTCCACATCGGCTGGGCCACGCTCGACATGCTGCCGTTGTTCCTCGAAGGGCTGCGCAAGGACTCGCGCGTGATGCCGCGCGTCTACCAGCAGGTCGACTGGTCGAACGGCGGCGACGGCATCGTCGTCCGCGACGCCGTCAAGACGATGGCGGATCTGCGCGGCAAGACGGTGGTGCTCGCGCAGAACTCGCCGTCGCACTTCTTCGTGCTGAATGCGCTGATCAACGCCGGCGTGCAGCCGGCGGAAGTGGACTTCAAGTTCACGCAGGACGCGTTTCAGGCGGCGGCGGCGTTCAACGCCGACAAGCGGCTCGGCGGCGCGGTGAGCTGGGCGCCCGACATCTACAACCTCGAGAAGGTCAAGGGCAACCGCATCCTGGTGACGACGTCGACGGCGAACAAGCTGATCGCCGACGTCTGGTTCGCCCGCGCCGACTTCGCCAAGGACAACCCCGACGTCATGGAAGGGATCGCGCGCGGCATCTTCGACGCGATGCAGGACCTCAAGCAGCAGGACGCGAAGCAGAAGGTCGCGAAGCTGATGGCCGCCGGCTACTCGATCCCCGAAGGCGACGCGCTCGGCATGCTCGGCGACGCGCACTCCACCAACTACGCCGAGAACCGCGACTTCTTCCTGAACCAGAACAGTCCCACCAACTTCGAACGGACCTGGGCGACCGCGTATTTCCTCTACAAGAAGATCAACGCCGTGACCGAGCAGACCCCGTTCGATCAGGTGATGGACTTCACGGTGATCCAGAAGCTCGGCGCGGAGCAGAAGTACGCCAGTCAGAAGAACGAGTACGACACGCACTTCGCGCCGGCGAGCGCCGGATCGGTGCAGGGCGAGAAGGACGAGATCCTCACCAAGACCGTCGTGATCCATTTCTTCCCGAACTCGTGGGACCTGAACAAGAAGGTCACCCGCAATGCCGACGGCAAGGATGTGGAGGAGCTCTACGATCCCAACATCAACTTCGTCGTCGAGGAAGTCGGCAAGCTCGCCGGGCAGTTTGGCGCGGCGCGCGTCGTCATCGAAGGACACACCGACGGCTCGATGCGCGGGAGCGTCCCGAAGAGCCTCGTGCAGGAACTGTCGCTGAATCGCGCCAACTCGGTGAAGGAAGCGATCGTGAAGAAGTTCCCGTCGCTGCAGCCGAATCAGTTCTCGACGGCAGGCGTCGGCTGGGACCGGCCCGCCGACCCGGCCGATCCGGACAACAGCGCCAAGAACCGGCGCGTGGAGGTGAAGGTGTACCCGGCCGAGGCCGCCTCGGCGCCCAAGTAGATGCCGACCGATCCCGCGAAGCGGCGGCTGTTCACGCTGCGGCTCGCGCCGTCGCGCGTGACGCGCCAGCTGGTCGGCGCCGGCGCGGTGGCGCTCGTGATCCTGGTGTGGTGGCTCGTGACCAGCGGCCTCGGCTCGGAAGATCGCTTCGTCTCGCCGGTCATCCTGCCGAGCCCCGCGGAGGTGGTGAAGAGCTTCCCGAGCCTGTGGACCGATCGCGGGCTGCTCGACAGCATCGCCGCGACGCTCCGGCGCGTGCTGGTCGGCTTCGGTCTCGCCGCGGCGATCGGCGTGCCGTTCGGCATCGCCGCCGGTTCGTGGCGCGTGATTGAAGCGGCGGGCGCGCCGCTGGCGCTGTTCGGGCGCAACCTCCCGGTCGCGGCACTGATCCCTCTCACGATTCTCTGGTTCGGCATCGACGAGACGCAGAAGGTGATGTTCATCTTCATCGCCTGCGTCCCGTTCGTGTACTCCGACGTGGTGTCGGCGATCACCGGCGTGCCGGATCGCTACGTGGAGACCGCGCAGACGCTGGGCGCCTCGTCCTGGCAGATCGTGACCAAGGTCCTGGTCGGCCTCGCGCTGCCGGACATCGTCAACAGCCTCCGGCAGCTGTTCGGCCTCGCATTCGGGTACATCATGCTCGCCGAGCTGATCAACGCGCAGCACGGCCTCGGCTACCTGCTGATGACCAGCCAGCGCCGCGGACTCTCGGAGCACATCGTGCTCATCCTGATCATCATCGGGCTGCTCGCCTACGGCATCGATCGGCTGCTGTTCTGGTTCCAGCGCGGCGTGTTTCCTTACCGAGCCGTCGAGGACTGAGTGACAGACGCTGCCGAAGGCACGCCCGCCGCCGCGCCGAACGTCGTCGATTTCAAAGGAGTCACCAAGCGCTTCGGCGATCGGACTGTCATCCGGGACGTGACGTTCTCGGTGAAGGATCTGCCGAACAAGGGCGAGTTCATCGCCATCCTCGGTCCGTCCGGCTGCGGGAAGTCGACGGTGCTGCGTCTGATCGCCGGTCTGCGCCCGCACTATCCGCCGACCGAAGGGGTCGTGCTCGTCAGCGAAGAGCCGGTCAAGGCGCCGGGACCCGACCGCAGCATGGTGTTCCAGGACTACACGTCGTTCGACAACCGGACGGTCGAGGACAACGTCGCATTCGGGCTCGAGTGCCGCGGCGTGCCGACCGCCGAGCGGCGCACGCGGGCGCACGAGTGGATCGCGAAAGTCGGCCTCGACGTCAAGCGGGACGCCCGGAAGTACCCGAGCGAGCTGTCGGGCGGGATGCGCCAGCGCGTCGCCATCGCCCGCACGCTGATCCTCTCGCCGCGGATCATCCTGATGGACGAGCCGTTCGGCGCGCTCGATCCGACGACCCGGCTGCACATGCAGGCGCTGCTGGTGGAGCTGTGGAAGGAAGCGCAGGCGACCGTCTTCTTCGTCACGCACTCGATCGAGGAAGCGGTCTATCTCGGCGATCGGGTCTATGTCTTCTCCTCGGCGCCGGGGACGATCCTCCGCGAGATGGAGCTGCGCGGGCCGGATCGGCCGCCGAAGGAGATGCAGCGGGAGCCCGGTTTCATCGAGGTGGTTGCCGAAATCCGCGACCTGGTCGACACGCTCGCGAGCTCGCAGCGGGCTGGTGATTGAGTCGTGCCGACGTCACCGCCGCTCCAGAGTCCGCCGCCAGGTCCGCCGCGATCCGCGGGGATGGGCGACTATGTGAAAGAGGCGTTCCTCTTCAGATGGAACCTGCTGTTCCTGGTTGGCGGCGCCGCGGCTGCCGCGATGACGCCGCTCGCGCCGGTGCTGCTGCCGCTGGTCGCCGCCGGCGAACTGACCTACCTGACGGGTCTCATTTCGATTCCGCGCTTCCGGGCGGCGATCGACGCGAAGGTTCACGCCGCGGGAGCGGCGGCGCGCGCGTCGGGAGCGCCGGCCGCGCCGCCGGTGTCGATCGTCACGATGCTGTCCGGGCTTCCTGCGGAGGCGCGGGCGCGTTTCGAGCGCCTGCACTCGCGCTGCGTGGACATGCGCGGGATTGCGGCCGGCGTGCGCGGTGCCGCCGGCGATGTCAACGCGGGAGCGGAGGAGATCCGCACGCCCGGCCTCGATCGGCTGCTGTGGCTGTTCCTGCGGCTGCTGCTCTCGAAGGCCGCGCTCGATCGTTTTCTGGCCAGCATGGACGAGCGGCAAATCGACGCGCGCCTCGCGGATCTGCGCAAGAGCCTCGAGACGGCCAAGACCGGCGGCGACGAGCGGGTCGTCCGCTCGCTGCAGGACAATCTCGCCAGCACCGAGCTGCGACTCGACAACTTCACGCGCGCGAAGAAGAACGCCGAATTCGTCTCGATCGAGCTCGATCGCATCGAGGGGAAGATTCAGACGATCGCCGAGATGGCCGTGAACCGGCAGGATCCCGATTTCCTCAGCAGCCAGGTGGACTCGGCCGCCGACAGCATGCGCCAGACCGAGAAGGCGGTGAGCGAGCTGCAGCACCTCACCGGCCTCGCCGACCAGCTCACCGAGCCGCCGCCGATCATGGAGACCGACCTTCGCCGCGTCGCGCGCCATGACGCCTGAGCAGCCGCCGCGCCGATCCGACCTGCCGGACTGGTTTCCCGCATGGGCCGTTCAGCTCGCCGACCTGTATTTCTCGGGCACGACCGCCGCCTTCGTGCTGCACAGCAACACGCAGGATCTGTTCCGCGTCCGATCGGACGCGGCGGCGGCCTACGGCGTGCTGGCGGAGTTTCTCGCCGAGCAGTTGTTCGGGCGCTGGTCGCTGGTCCTGCACTACGACCTCGGCCGCGGCCTCCGCGTCTTCGCCGGGCGTGACGAGCAGCGGCTCAAGGAGATGGTGACGCTCGCCAACCGCAAGATCGGCGATCTGAGCGCCCTGCCGAAGGATCCGGCGAATGCGTTCGCGGCGCTCGATCGCCTCGTGCGCGCCAACATCATGGCGGGCGAGGCCGATCGGATCAGCGTCGCGGTGGTGATGGATCAGGCGTCGTACCTCTTTCCGGCGGCGGAGCCCGGCCGTCTGAGCCTCCAGTCGTCGTCGGAGCTCGTGACCATGCTGAACTGGGCGATGAGCCCGCACGTCAAGCGCCTGAACATGGCGTTCGTGCTCGTCGATCAGAAGCTCGCCGACCTCAGCGATCGGCTCACCGGCAACCCGCATGTCGCGACGATCGAAGTGCCGTTGCCGGCCGAGGCCGATCGGGCGGCGTTCATCAGCGCGTCGATCGGCGACGCGAAGATCGACGCGTTCTCGGACTTCGGCGTTGCGGAGCTGGCCAGGCTCACTGCCGGGATTGCGCTCACCGATCTCAACGTGCTCGTGCAGTCGGCGCAGGAGAGCCGCAAGCGGCTCGACGCGGCGCTGTTTCGCGGGCTCAAGAAGCGATTACTGGAACGCCAGTGCCGCGGGCTGCTCGAGTTCATCGAGCCGAGGTGGACCCTCGACACGGTGGTCGGCCACGAGGCGGCGAAGGCGCGGCTGCGCGAAGATGCGGCGCTGCTCAAGCGCGGCGCGCTCGACACGCTGCCGATGGGCTACCTCCTGTGCGGACCGGTCGGCACGGGGAAGTCGTTCCTGGCGCAGTGCGTCAGCGGCGAGATCGGGATCCCGTGCGTCGTGCTGAAGAACTTCCGCTCGAAGTACGTCGGCGAGACGGAAGGAAATCTCGAACAGGTGCTCTCGGTGCTGCGGGCGATGGGCCCGGTGGTCGTGGTCGTCGATGAAGCGGACGCCGCGCTGGGCAGCCGCGAGCAGGACGGCGACTCGGGGACCTCGAGCCGCGTGTTCGCGATGATCGCCGCGCAGATGGGCGACACCCGGTATCGCGGCCGCATCGTCTGGATGCTGCTCACGGCGCGCCCCGACCTGCTGCCGATCGACCTGAAGCGTCAGGGCCGCGCCGAAGTACACATCCCGCTGTTCTATCCGACCGACGAACAGGAGATCCGCCAGATGTTCGTCATCCTGGCGAAGAAGCTCGGGTCGCGTGTGGCGCTCGAGGACGTGCCGTCGATCCCGCAGCGCGGCCACCTGTCCGGCGCCGACATCGAGGGCATGGTCGGCCGAGCCTGGCGGACGTCGCTGCTGGCCGGCGGCGATCGCATCACGCGCGACGCGCTCGCCGAAGTCGTCGCGCAGTTCATGCCGTCGACGCAGGGGCTCGAGCGCGAGCTGCAGGAAGTGGCCGCGATCCTCGAGTGCACCGATCGGCAGTTCCTGCCGGCGGCGATGCTCGAGCAGGTCGCCGCCGACGGCGGGCGTGCGAAGTTGCAGGCGCGGCTCACTGCGCTGAAGCAGATCGTTCGGGAACTCTGAGGCAGAGGGGATGTGGGACTGATAGGCTCATGGGATGGGTAGGGAAGGGCCGATCGGTCCTACCCGACCCACTCCATGGGCCGATCAGTCCTACACTCCCAGGGAGGCATGATGCGTACGAGCTGGTTCGACGACAAGGCGGAACATCCGCTGATTCAGGAACAACTCGAGAAGCTCGACTCGTTCACGAGCGCGATGGCCGACGGCGTCATCACGAAGCAGGAGCTGGCCGGGCAGGAGCAGCGGCTGGTGGCGGCGATGAAACAGGTGGAGCGCCAGCTCGGCGACGAGCTCCACGAGGACGTGACGAAGCTGCTCGTCCAGCTGACGGCCTACAATGTCATGCGCCTGCTGCACGAGCTCCACGCCGAGCGCGTGCGGCTCGCCTTCTCACGCAGCTGACGCCGCGGGGGAAGGCACGAGAGTGTGGGGCCCATAGGCTTGGTGGGGCGGGCTGATCGGTCCCACCCTACCCAGCCCACGGGCCTACGCACCTACACCTACACGCCTCACCGCGCGACCGCGTTGCCCGCGATGTAGACCGCGCTGATCTTCTTCACGTTCGAAATGTCCGCGAGCGGATCGGCGTCGAGCACCACGAAGTCGGCCCACTTGTTCGCTTCGAGCGTGCCCACTTCGCGATCGAGCTTCATGCAGCGGGCGGCGTCGCGCGTCGCTGCCGCGAGGACCTTTGCCGGCGTCAAGCCGGCCTTCGCCATCATCTCGAGCTCCATCAGCTCGAAGTAGCCCTGGAAGCGTGCCGGCGGACCGGTGTCGGTCCCCATCGCGATCTTCACGCCGGCATCGGAGAGCTTCTTCACGTTGCGGTTCGCCACCTCGAGGCCGGCCTTGTAGCGCTGCGCGGCGCGGTTGGTCTTCATCTGTTCCTGCCGGGCCGGCTGCTTCAGGGCCTCCACGGCCTTCGGGTCCGCATGCTTCAGGAACAGCGGATCGGAGAACCATGACGGCGTGCTGTCGTAGGTGAACGTGGAGACCTCGCGCATCAACGTCGGGCAGTAGCAGACGTCACGGCGCTTCAGCATCGCGATGAACGGATCGTCGACGTCGGTGTCGCGGACGCTGTGCGCGACGAAGTCGGCGCCGGCGTCGAGCACCGCCTTCGCGTCGTCGAGATAGAACAGGTGGACGGCGACCCGCATCCCTTTCTTGTGCGCCTCGTCGATGACCGCCTTGTAGATCTCCGGGCGCATCTTCTGCGTCGTGCCGAGATTGTCGTCGACGCGAATCTTGATGATGTCCACCTTCATCGCGACGTTCTCGTCGACCAGATGGTGGGCATCGTCCACGGACTTCGGATCGAGCACCGGGCCGGCGACGAACAGCCGCGCGCGGTTCAGCGTCGGCGTGCGCTGCTGGTCGCGCGCGAGAATGCCCGCCGCCTGATCGTCGCCGAGCGAGAAGACCGTCGTGACGCCGTAGGCGGCATAGGTCTTCAGGTCGCGCTGGACGTTGGCGGCGGAGTAGTGCCCCTGCTCCAGGCCTTCCGTGTTCCCGACGTGGCCGTGCGCGTTCACCAGGCCGGGAATCACCGTCTTGCCTTCGAGCGAGATCCGTGCGGCGTCGCCCGGCACCTGCGCGCGGGCGGCGGGCGCCACCGACTGGATCTTGCCGTCGCTGACGATGATGGTGGCGTTGTCGATCGGCGGCCGGTCAGTGCCGTCGATCACGCGCGCCCCGGTGAAGGCCTTCGTGCGCCGCGCGTCCGCGACCTGCGCAGGCTGGACGCCCACGCTCGCCAGCGCGACGCCGCCGAGGAGCGCCGAGATCGTCATCGTGTGCAGCAGTCTCATGGGCAACAATATAGTGCAATGCGACGGCTGCCGACGCTCCCGGTGATCGTGGCCGGGATTGCCGCGTTCCTGGACCTCTACTCGACGCAGCCGCTGCTGCCGCTGTTCACGCGCGCCTTCGGCGCGTCACCGTTCCAGGCCGGCCTCACCATCACCGCCCCGACGGTGGCGATCGCGATTTTCGCGCCGTTCATCGGCCGCGTCGCCGATCGCCTCGGGCTGCGGCGGGTGATCGTCGGCTCGGCGTGGACGCTGGCGCTCGCGACGGCGCTGGCCGCGACCTCGCAGACGCTCGGGCAGCTGATCTTCTGGCGGTTCGTTCAGGGCGTCGCGACGCCGGGCATCTTCGCGAGCGCGGTCGCGTACATCCACGAAGTGTGGCCGCCGGCGCGCGCCGGCCGCGCGACCGCCGCGTACATGTCCGGGACGATCATCGGCGGCTTCACCGGCCGCGTCGTCGCCGGGCTGGTGGCGGCGGACGTCAACTGGCACGCGGCCTTCGTGGCGCTCGCCGTGCTGACCGCGGCGGCGGCCTCGCTGATCGCGCTGCGGCTGCCTGAAGAAGACCGCGAGGCAGTGCGGCGTCGCGCTGCCGAATCGGCGCGGGCGTCGCGAGGCGGACCTGGCGTCACGCAGCTGCTTCGCAACCGGCAGCTTGCGGCCACCTGCGCGGTTGGCTTCTGCGTGCTGTTCACGCAGGTGGCGATGTTCACGTACGTGACGTTCCACGTCGCGGCGCCCCCGTACAGCCTCAGCACGGTGGCCATCGGCTGGCTGTTCGTGGTGTACCTCGTCGGCGCCATCGTCACGCCGCTGGCGGGCTGGTGGATCGACATCTACGGCCACCGCGCGGGGATCGCGTCGGCGATGGGAATCGGCGGCGCCGGTGCGCTGCTGACGCTGGCGCCCTCGCTCGCCGGCATCGTCGTCGGACTTGCGCTGTGCTCGACCGGGGTCTTCATCGCGCAGGCGACCACGAGCAGCTACATCGGCGCGGTCACGCGCAGCAGCCGCGCGCTCGCGGTCGGGATGTATTCGACGTTCTACTACGCGGGCGGCAGCGCCGGCGGCGCCGTGCCGTCGGTCGTCTGGCGCGCCGCCGGCTGGACCGGCTGCGTCGTGCTGGTCGTCGCCATCCAGGCCCTCGGCGCCGCGATCGCGTTCACACAATGGTCGCCCGCCGCCACGGCGCCCGCCGGCACCATGACGGGCGCCGACGTCGGGACCGGCGGCTAGAAGCAGCAGGTCGGGGGGAGAGGCTGGGACTAGGGGCTGGGGGCTAGCAGTTCGCAGCGTGACAGGCTGGCGCTGACGCCTACGGGCCCGTCGGCGGGAGCGGCACGGCGTCGACGCCAAGCGACGGCGGGTTGTCGAGGCCGAGCAGGCGGCGGAGCTCGTCGCCTTCCATCACTTCGATGTCGAGCAGCCGGCGGGTGACCGACTCGAGCTTGCCGCGGTACTTGGTGAGGATCTCGCGCGCCTTGTCGTGCGCGTCGGTGAGGATCCGCTTGATCTCGGCGTCGATCTTCTGCGCCGTCTCCTCCGCGTACATCCCGCGCTCCTGCGGCATCGGGATGTCGAGGAACTTCGCGCGCTTGTTGCCGTCGTAGTTGATCGCGCCGAGCTCGTCGCTCATGCCGAACTCGGTGACCATCGCGCGGGCGATGTCGGTGGCGCGCTGCAGATCGTTCTGCGCGCCGGTCGAGATCTCGCCGAGCGCGATCTCCTCGGCGGTGCGCCCGCCGAGCAGGACGGCCAGCTGGCTGTAGAGATCCCCGCGGGTCATCAGGTAGCGATCCTCGAGCGGCAGCTGCATCGTGTAGCCGAGCGCCCCGAAGCCGCGCTGCACGATCGAGATCTTGTGGACCGGATCGAGGCCGGGCAGGATGCTGGCGACGATCGCGTGCCCTGATTCGTGGTAGGCAACGATCTCGCGTTCCTTCGAGCTCATCACCCGCTTCTTCTCCAGGCCCGCGATCAGCCGATCGATGGCGGAATCGAAATCCTTCATCGTCACCGCCGGCTTGTCGTTGCGCGCGGCGAGCAGCGCCGCCTCGTTGACCAGGTTGGCGAGATCCGCGCCCGCGAACCCGGCAGTACGCGCCGCGACGACTTTCAGCTCGACGTCCGGCGCGATCTTCACGCCCTTGGTGTGGATGCGCAGGATCTCCTCGCGTCCGCGCACGTCCGGCTTGTCCACCAGCACCTGGCGATCGAACCGGCCCGGGCGGAGCAGGGCGGGATCGAGCACCTCGGGACGGTTCGTGGCGCCCATGATGATGACGCCCTTGCGCGAATCGAAGCCGTCCATCTCGGCGAGGAGCTGGTTGAGCGTCTGCTCGCGCTCCTCGTGGCTGCCGAGCGGGCTCTGGACGCGGACCTTGCCGAGCGCGTCGAGCTCATCGATGAAGACGATGCAGGGCGCCTTCGCCTCGGCCTGCTGGAAGAGGTCGCGGATCCGCGCCGCGCCGACCCCGACGAACATCTCGACGAACTCCGATCCGCTCAAGCTGAAGAAGGGCACGTGCGCTTCGCCGGCGACGGCGCGCGCCAGCAGCGTCTTGCCCGTTCCGGGCGGACCGACGAGCAGCACCCCTTTCGGAATGCGCCCGCCGAGGTTGGTGTACTTCTTCGGCGTCTTCAGGAACTCGACAATCTCCTTCAGCTCGTCTTTGGCTTCCTCGACGCCGGCCACGTCCGTGAAGCGCACCTTCACTTCGTCGTCCGCGTAGATCTTCGCGCGGCTCCGCGCGAACGACATCACGCCGCCTTCCGCCCCGGACATCCGTCGGAAGAAGAAGCCCCAGATGCCGACGAGGAATACGAGGGGAATGATCCAGCCGAGCAGGTCGGGCAGCCAGTGGTTCACCACCTCGCCGGTGTACTTGACGCCCTTTGCTTCGAGCTCCTCGGTCAGCTTCGGATCCTCGACGCGCGTGGTCGTGAACTGTTTGCTGGGCTTGCCGTCGCTGCCGGGGATTTCCTGCTTCAGCGAGCCGCGGATCACCTGGTCGGCGATCGACACTTCGGCGACCTGACTGTTTTTCAGCAGCGACTTGAACTCGGAATACGGAATCTGGCGGCCGCCCGGCGTGAGGTAGTACATCTGGGCGACGCCAAGCAGGATCAGGAAGGCGAGACCGTACCACAGCGGCGACGACTGCCGCGTCGTCAGCGGCCGCTGGCCGCGGCGATCGCCGCCGCGCGGATTGAACCGCGGATTAGGGCGCTGTGATGCCATCAGCGATCCGCAGAGCCTTTCTGACCTGGCCGCCCCGCCTGACCCACCTGGCTTACCTGACCTACCCGATCCACCTGGCCATTCCTCACGCCCGCACCGCCTCCTGCTTCTCGAACGTCAAGCCGCTACCGTCGCCGCCAACCACGATCGTGTCTCCCTCGGCGAAATCACCCTCGAGGACGCGCAGCGCCAGGGGATCGAGCAGCCGCCGCTGAATCGTCCGCTTGAGCGGGCGGGCACCGTACGCCGGATCGTATCCCTCCTGGACCAGACGGTCCTTCGCGGCGTCGGTGAGCACGACATGAATCTTCCGCTCTTCGAGCCGCTTGGTGAGGCCGGCGATCTGGATGTCGATAATCCGCTTCATGTGTTCGCGGCCGAGCGCGTGGAAGAAGATGATCTCGTCGATCCGGTTCAGGAACTCCGGGCGGAAGTGCTCCCGGAGCGCGTCCATGACCTGGCGCCGGGTGCCTTCGTCAATCGTACCGCCTTCCGCCATCGTCCGCTCGGTAATGAATGCACTGCCGAGGTTGGACGTCATGATCACGACGGTGTTCTTGAAATCGACGGTCCGCCCCTTGCCGTCCGTCAGCCGCCCATCGTCGAGCAGTTGCAGCAGGACGTTCAGCACCTCGACGTGAGCCTTCTCGACCTCGTCGAACAGCACGACGGCGTACGGGCGGCGGCGGACGGCTTCGGTGAGCTGGCCCGCTTCCTCGTACCCGACGTAGCCGGGCGGCGCCCCGAGCATGCGCGACACGGTGTGCTTCTCCTGGTACTCCGACATGTCGATCCGCACCATCGCCTGCTCGTCGTCGAACAGGAATTCCGCGAGCGCGCGCGCCAGCTCGGTCTTGCCGACGCCTGTCGGGCCGAGGAACAGAAAGCTGCCGAGCGGGCGGTTCGGATCCTGAAGGCCGGCGCGGGCACGGCGGATGGCGTTCGCGACGGCGTTGATCGCCTCGTCCTGGCCGATCACGCGCTTGTGGAGGCGCTCTTCCATGTGGATCAGCTTCTGGATCTCACCCTCCATCAGCCGGCTGACCGGGATGTGCGTCCACTTGCTGACGACCTCGGCGATGTCCTCTTCGTCGACCTCCTCCTTGAGCATCCGCTTGTCCTTCTGCAGCTGGGCGAGCTTTGTTTCCTGCTCCTTGATCTCCTGTTCCAGCTTCGGCACGCGGCCGTACTGCAGCTCGGATGCCTTCTGATAGTCGCCTTCGCGCTGGGCGCGCTCGATCGCGGTCCGGAGACCGTCCTGTTCTTCCTTCAGCTTCCGGATCGACTGGATCGCGTCCTTCTCCTGCTGCCAGTGCGCCGCCAGCCCGCTGCGATCCTCCTTGAGATCGGCGAGCTCCTTGTCGAGGCGCTCCAGCCGCTCGCGCGATGCCTTGTCCTTCTCCTTGCGCAGCGCCTCGCGCTCGATCTCGAGCTGCATGATCCGACGTTCGAGCTCGTCGAGCTCGGCTGGCATCGAATCGATTTCCATGCGCAGGCGCGCGGCGGCCTCGTCGACCAGATCGATCGCCTTGTCCGGCAGGAACCGGTCGGCGATGTAGCGGTGCGACAGCACCGCGGCGGCCACGAGCGCCGCGTCCTTGATCCGCACGCCGTGGTGAATCTCGTAGCGCTCGCGCAGGCCGCGAAGAATGCTGATCGTGTCCTCGACCGTCGGCTCCTCGACCAGCACCTGCTGGAACCGCCGCTCGAGCGCCGGATCCTTCTCGATGTACTTGCGGTACTCGTCGAGCGTGGTCGCGCCGACGGTATGCAGTTCGCCGCGCGCCAGCATCGGCTTCAGCATGTTCGATGCGTCCATCGAGCCCTCGGCGGCGCCGGTGCCGACCACGGTGTGCAGCTCGTCGATGAACAGGATCACCTGGCCCTGCGAGTCGGTGATCTCCTTGAGGACCGCCTTCAGCCGCTCCTCGAACTCGCCGCGATACTTCGCGCCGGCGACCAGTGCGCCCATGTCGAGGGCGACGATCCGCTTGTTCTTCAGACCTTCGGGGACGTCGCCGCGAACGATGCGGCCGGCGAGGCCTTCGACGATCGCCGTCTTGCCGACGCCGGGCTCGCCGATGAGCACCGGGTTGTTCTTGGTGCGGCGGGACAACACCTGGATGACGCGGCGGATTTCCTCGTCTCGCCCGATCACCGGATCGAGCTTGCCCTTGCGCGCCAGGTCGGTGAGATCGCGGCCGTACCGCTCGAGCGCCTGATAGGTGCTCTCGGGGTTCTCGCTGGTGATCCGCTGCGAGCCGCGGACGCCGGCGAGCCCCTTCAGAATCGAGTCGCGGGTGACGCCGGCCTGCTTCAGCAGCTGCGCTGACGGCGATCGTCCGGCTTCGTCGGCGATGGCGATGAACAGGTGCTCGGTGCTGACGAACTCGTCCTTGAGACGATCGGCTTCCGCCTGCGCCTGGTCGGTGACCGTCTTCGCCCGCGGCGACATGCCCGGTTGCGCGCCGCCGTAGGCCTGCGGGAGCTTCTTCAGCAGCTCGCGTCCGGCGCGCCCGATCGCGGCCGGGTCCGCGTTCATCTTGCGCAGCAGCTCCGGCACGATGCCTTCGCGCTGTTCGACGAGCGCGACGAGCAGGTGCTCGGGTTCGAGCTGCGGGTTGTTGGCCTGCTGCGCGAGCTCGACCGCGGCAGCGACCGCTTCGCGCGCTTTTTCAGTGTACTTGTTGATATTCATCGTCGTCGATCAGCCACGACATCACGCAGCCACGAAGAATGTGCCGTTCAAACCCAGTTCAAGCCGTGCCTTCGTGTCTTGGTGGCGGCTCCTCATGCCGCTGAATGCTTCGCGTCCTTCTCCAGTTTCTGCAGCGCCTCGAAGTGCTTGCGTTGTTCCGGCGTCAGCTCGCGCGGCAGCAGGACGTCCACGGTGGCGTAGAGGTCGCCGGTCTCGCCGCCCTTGCCGGTCGGCGGCATGCCGTGACCTTTCAGGCGGAACACCTGCGCGTGCTGCGTCGCCTGCGGAATCTTCAGCCGCAGCGATTTGCCACCGAGTGTCTTCACGTCGGCTTCGCCGCCGAGCACCGCGGTGGTGAGCGGAACCGGCACGCGCGTGTAAAGGTCGCGACCCTTCCGCTCGAACTGCCCGTGCGGCGTCGTGCGAATCCGAAGGTACAGATCGCCGGCCCGTGCGCCGCCGGACCCCTGTTCGCCTTCGCCCGCGACCCGGACGCGCGCCCCCTCGCCGACGCCGGCCGGGATCCGGACGTCGACCGTGCGCGTCTGACCATCGTGCTGGATGGCGAACCGGCGCGTCGTCCCGTGATAGACGTCCTCGAGCGGCAGCTCGATCTCCTGCTCGATGTCGCGGCCGTGATGCGCCTGCGGCGCGCGCGTCGCGCGGCCGCGGCTGCCGCGCGTGCGCGCCTCGCCCGCCGCGCCGGCGCCTCCGAAGAACGTCTGGAAGAAATCGGAGAACGGGTTGTCGTCGCCGAACATCTCGTTCATCTCTTCCGGCGTCATCGTCCGGTAGCCGCTCTCGCCGCCGGGCCCGCCGCCGCCGAAATGGGCGTTCCACCCGCCGCCGCTGAACTGACTCGGATCGAAGCCGGCGCCGCCGGGGCGCGCGCCCGCCTGTTCGTAGGCGCGCCAGTTGGCGCCCAGCTCGTCGTACTTCTTGCGCTTGGCCGGATCGCCGAGGACTTCGTACGCCTCGTTGATCTCCTTGAACTTGGTCTCGGCCGACTTGTCGCCGGGATTCACGTCCGGATGGTGCTTGCGCGCGAGCTTCCGGAAGGCCTGTTTGATCTCTTTCTCGCTCGCCGTCTTCGAGACGCCGAGCGTGGAGTAATAATCCTTGAAATCCATCAGTCGAATCCCAGCATGCGACTCAGTTGGTCCAGCTCCTGGGTGAGGCGCCGTTTCGATTCGCGCGCCGACAGCGCTTCGTCGCGCATCAGCGGCCGCAGCCGCTGCACGACCTCCGCGATCTCGAGCAGCCGCTGCACGCCGGCGAGGTTGATGCCGCCGTCGTCGACGAGGCGCTTGATGAGCTTCAGTCGCTCGAGTTCCTCGCGCGAGTACAACCGCATGCTGCCGATCGTCCGCGACGGCTGGACCAGGCCGAGGCGCTCGTACTTCCGCAGCGTCTGCGGATGCATCCCCAGCATCCGGGCGGCAACGCTGATGAAAAAGAGCTCCTGCTCCACGCTCATGGGGCTGCTCGCAAACCTTGCGCCGATCCAAGTGTAGACATTGATACGACTCGTGTCAACTTGGCCGGTAGTATCCTGAAGCTCTGTGGTCCACGGATCGGACTTCCTGACAATCGCGCTGCTGGTCGCACTCGAGGGACTGCTGAGCGCCGACAACGCGATGGTCCTCGCGGTGCTCGTCCTCGGCCTTCCCAAGCGGCAGCAGCGCAAGGCGCTCCGCTACGGCATCGTCGGCGCGTTCACGTTCCGGACGATCGCGGTGCTGCTCGCCGTCTATCTGATTCAGCTTGGCTGGGTGAAGCTGGTAGGCGCCGGCTACCTGCTGTACCTCGTCGTGCGACACTTCGGCGGGAGCCAGACGGCCGAAGAGCGGCGATCGGTGCCGCCCGCGCGGCCCTGGCTGGGTATGTCGGCATTCTGGGCCACTGTGCTCAAGGTCGAGCTGACCGACATCGTGTTTGCGATCGACTCGATTCTCGTCGCCGTGGCGATGTCGCCCAAGATGTGGGTGATCCTCTCCGGCGGCATTCTCGGGATCGTGATGATGCGCATGGTCATCGGCCAGCTGCTCGCGCTCGTCGAGCGCTATCCGCTGCTCGTGGACGGCGCGTTCGTCATCATCGCGTGGGTCAGCGTCAAGCTGCTGGTCGAGTACTTGCACAGCGCCGGCTACGTGGCGTTCGAGATCCCGAAGTGGCTCTCGCTCGGGCTGATCGTCGTCATCTTCGGGGTGGCGCTGTTGTATTCGCTGTTGGCTGAGAAAAAGGAGATGGCGGAAAAGAAAGGGGAGCGCTCCTGAACCTGTTCCGGCCGCGTCGCACCACTGAGTGGATTGCGCTCGCACTGCTCCTCGGGCTGATCGCGGCAACCGGCGTCTCCGCCGTCTGGCTGTCTCGGTACGCCGTCGCCGTCCACCGGCTGACCCGCGGGATCGGTGACACGGTCTTCTACGGCGCCGATGGCCAGCCCTGGTTCCGCCTCGACGAACAGCGGCACGACGTCGAGCTCGACGACATCTCGGCGGACCTGCAGCACGCCGTGGTCGCGGTCGAGGATCGGCGCTTCTATCATCATCCCGGGATCGACCCGATCGGGCTCGCGCGCGCGGTTGTCCGCGACGTCCGCCACGGCGGGCGCGTCGAGGGCGGCAGTACGCTGACCCAGCAGCTTGCGCGCACGCTGTTCCTGTCGAACGTGAAGTCGTACGGCCGCAAGGTGAAGGAAGCGGGGCTCGCGTTTCTCATCGAGGCGCAGCTCACCAAGAAGCAGATTCTCGAGTTCTACCTGAACCGGGTCTATCTCAGCGCCGGCGTCTACGGCGTGGAGACGATGACCGAGCACCTGTTTCGAAAGCCGGCCAGCCAGGTGACGCTGCCGGAAGCGGCGTTCATCGCCGGCCTGATCCGCGCGCCGTCCGCGCTCTCGCCGTGGACCAACTACGACGGCGCACTCGATCGCAGTCATGTCGTGCTCGCGCTGATGCGGGATCAGGGGCTGATCACCGCCGCGCAGGAAGAAGCGGCCCGGCGAGTCCGCCCGCGGATTCAGCCCTACCGCCAGCCGAGCGACGCGCGCGCGGGTTTTGCGAAGGAATTCCTGCGGCAGCAGTTCCGCAACGAGTTCGGCGGCGACAACCCGCCCGACTGGCAGGTGCACACCGCGTTTCTGCCGTCGATCCAGGATGCCGCCGAGCAGAGCGTCGCGAGCGGCCTGGCGCGGCTGCGGCGTCCCGGCCTCGAGGCGGCGCTCGTCGCCATGGATCCGTCAACCGGAGACATCCTCGCGATGGTTGGGGGCGCGAACTACGCGCGCAGCACGTACAACCGTGCCGCGCGCAGCCGCCGTCAGCCCGGGTCCGCGTTCAAGCCGTTCGTCTACGCGGCGGCGCTCGCGAAGGGCTACTCGCCGGTGTCGGTGCTCGACAACCTCACGCACGTTCGCGCGCCCGATGACCCGGAATGGCATCCGCACAGCGCTGAAGCCAATCAGCCCGACACACTGACCCTGCGCGCGGCGCTGCTCGAGTCGAACAACCCCGCGGCAGCCGATCTGCAGCAGCGCGTCGGCACGCGCGCGGTGCTGCGCCTTGCCAGCGACGCCGGCTTGAACGATCTGCCCGATGTGCCGTCGCTGGCGCTCGGCACCGGCGTGGTCTCGCCGCTCGACCTGACGACGGCCTACACGGTGTTTCCGGGCGGCGGCCTCGTCGCCAGGGCGCGCGGGATCGTCAGCGTGTACGATTCGGGCGGACGACCGGTATTCGATCAGCCGGTTCAGCGGGACGACATCCTGAGTCCGGCCGTCGCATTTCAGACGACGAGCATGCTGCGCGACGTGATCGAGCGCGGCACGGGGTCTCCCGCGCGCGCGCTCGGGGTTCGCGGCCCGGTCGCCGGCAAGACCGGGACGACCGACGACTACCGGGACGCGTGGTTCGTCGGCTACTCGACCGCCGTCGTGGCCGGCGTCTGGGTCGGCTTCGATCAGCCGGCGTCGATCGGCCGCGACGCGTACGGCGCGCGCGTCGCGCTGCCGATTTGGGCGGACTTCATGAAGCGGGTGGCGAAGGAACTGCCCGCGCGCGAGTTTCCGGTGCCGTCCGACGTGCACACGGAAGAACTGTGCAGCGTGTCGTACCTGCAGCCGGTCGAGGGGTGCCCGACATACACTGAGTACTTCAAGGACGGCGACAAGGTCCCGTCGCAGCTGTGTCCGATCCATCGCGGCTCGCTGAAGCAGCGCGCGACGCGGGCGATTGAAGGGTTCTTCCGGGGCCTGGGCGGCCGGATCGCGGGCCTGTTCGGACGGCGACGGTAATCACGATGAACCGCTGCAACCGTGCGACGATCAACGCAGAGGCCGCAGAGATCGCGGAGTCCGCAGGGAACTGCGCCACTACCCAGGCCCACGACGATCACGAAGACGCACGCACGCGCCCGCGGAAATCGGCCGGCGTAGCCGGCCGACGTGCGACGCCCGCCACGTCTCTGCGCTCTCCGCGTGCTCCGCGGTTTCCGCGTTGCCGCGGGCGGGTGACTCCCACGCTGTCATGATTCGCCTGCTCGTCGTCGACGACGCGATCGAGCACGCGCAGATGGTGACGGAGTTTCTGCGCGCCAGCGGCGCGTGGCCGCATGCCGAGATCAAGATCGCGGCATCGTACGACGAGGCGCTCGCGAAGCTGACCGCGCCGACGACCTTCGATCTCGCGGTCGTCGACTACATGCTCGGGTCGCGCGACGGGCTCGAGCTGCTCCGCGAGTTGAAGCAGCGCGGGATCGACACCTCGGTCATCGTCCTCACCGGACACGGCGCCGAGGACGTCGCCGTCGAGGCGATGAAGGCCGGCGCCGCCGACTACCTGAGCAAGAGCACGCTCACGATCGAGGGGCTGGAACGCGCCGTTCGCTTCGCACTGGCGCTGCGGATCGGCGAGCGCCAGCGGCGCCAGGCCGAAGCGGCGCTGCGCGCGAGCGAAGAGCGGTTCCGCGCCCTCGTCGAGAACAGCTCGGATGCGCTGCTGCTGCTCGACGCCGAGGGGCGCGTCACCTATGTCTCGCCGTCCTCGTCCCGCCACCTCGGCTGGGGATCCGACGAGATGCTCGGCGGATCGATCTTCGAGTTCCTGCATCCCGACGACCGCGACACCATGTCGGCGCGCATGAGCGAAGTGCTGCGCAGTCCCGCGAAGCCGATTCACCAGGACATCCGGCTCCAGCACGCCGACGGCAGCTGGCGCGAGATCGAAAGCGTCGCCGTCAACCGCCTGTCGGACCCATCGGTCGAGGCGATCGTCGTCAACGCGCGCGACATCACCGATCGCCGCAAGCTCGAGGAACAGCTGCGCCAGGCCCAGAAAATGGAGGCGGTCGGCCAGCTCGCCGGCGGCATCGCGCACGATTTCAACAACCTGCTGACCGCGATCCTCGGCTACTGCAACCTGATGCGCGACGACATGCCGGCCGAGGATCCGCTGCGCGCCGACCTCGACGAGATCCACTCCGCCGGCGAGCGCGCGGCGTCGCTGACGCGTCAGCTGCTCGCCTTCAGCCGGCGGCAGATGCTGCAGCCGCAGATCGTCGACATGAACGTCGTCGTGCAGCAGCTCGAGAAGCTGCTCAGGCGCCTCATCAGCGAAGACGTCGAGCTCGTCACCGCGCTGGCGCCGGATCTGATGAACGTCCGCGTCGATCCGGCGTCGATCGAGCAGATTCTGGTCAACCTCGCCGTCAACGCCCGCGATGCGATGCCATCGGGCGGACGGCTGACGATCGAGACGGCAAACGTCGATCTGGACGAGACCTTCGTGATCGCGCACATGCCGATGAAGGCGGCCCGCTACGTGATGCTCGCAGTCGGCGATACCGGCCAGGGCATGGACGCGGACACTCGCACCCGCGTCTTCGAGCCGTTCTTCACCACGAAGGAGCAGGGCAAGGGCAGCGGGCTCGGCCTCGCGACCGTGTACGGCATGGTCAAGCAGAGTGGCGGCTACATCTGGGTGTACAGCGAGCCCGGTCACGGCACGGTGTTCAAGGTCTATTTCCCGCCCGCGCAGCAGCGCACCCAGTCGGACGCCAGTCTCGGACGCCGCTCCACCGACGCCATGCACGGATGGGAGACCGTGCTGCTCGTCGAAGACGAGGATGCCGTGCGCGCGCTGGCCCGGGAAGTCCTCCGCCGGCATGGCTACGTCGTCCTCGAGGCGCGTCACGGCGTCGACGCGCTGCGCGTCGCCGAGCGCCACACGGACGAGATTCACCTGATGGTCACGGACGTCGTGATGCCGCACATGGGCGGCCGCGATCTCGTCGAGCGGCTGCAGGCCGTGCGGCCGAAGATGAAAGTGCTCTTCATCTCCGGATACACCGATCACGCGCTGGTGCATCGCGACCTGACACTCGGAACGGCGTTTCTGCAGAAGCCGTTCACGCCGGAGGCGTTCGCGCGGAAAGTGCGGACCGTGCTCGATCACCAGCCGGTCTCCGGCTGAGCCGCCTGCGGCACCATTCGTGCAGCGCCCGCCACCGCTGGCCGTGGCACCGCTGGCCGGCTGAAGCTCCTCACCTACATGTCCGACCGCCTCGCGCCACTCTCCCCGACGTCCCATACCGCCCCGGCCATTCGGCGTCGACTGCCGATCGGTGCTGAGCCGACGGGGGAGGACCGGAGTCACGTCCGCGTCTGGGCGCCCCGCGTGAGCCGCGTGCACGTCGTGTGTCGCAGCGCCGCGACCCAGCTGGCGGCGGAAGCGGACGGCTACTTCGGCGGCGAGTTCGACGCACGCGCCGGCGACCGCTATCAGTTCAAGCTGGACGACGACGAGAAGCTCTATCCGGATCCGGCCTCGCGCTTTCAGCCTGGGGGGCCGCACGGTCCATCCGAGATCGTCGACCCGCGTGCGTTCGAGTGGAGCGATCAGTCGTGGACCGGCGCGGCTCTCCGCGGGCAGGTCGCCTACGAAATGCACGTCGGCACCTTCACGCGCGACGGTACCTTCGCGGCGGCGGCGGCGGAACTGCGCGAGCTCGCGCGCATCGGCGTGACGCTCATCGAAGTGATGCCGCTCGCCGAGTTCGAAGGTGCGTTCGGCTGGGGATACGACGGCGTCGATCTCTACGCGCCGTCGCACTTGTACGGAACGCCAGACGACTTCCGCGCCTTCGTGAACACCGCCCACCGCTGCGGCCTCGGCGTCATCCTCGACGTCGTCTACAACCATCTTGGTCCCGTGGGCAACTACCTGCGGGCGTTCTCGGCGTCGTACTTCACCGATCGCTACAAGAACGAGTGGGGCGAGGCGATCAACTTCGACGGCCCCGACGCCGGGCCGGTGCGTGAGTTCTTCATCGCGAACGCGGGCTACTGGATCGACGAGTTCCACCTCGATGGGCTGCGGCTCGATGCAACACAGCAGATCTACGATTGCTCCGCCGAGCACGTCCTGACGGCGATCGGAAAGCGCGTGCGCGAGAGTGCGGGCGGCCGCGGCACGGTGATCGTCGCGGAGAACGAACCACAGGACGCCTGCCTCGTGCGTCCGATCGGCGAGGGCGGTTCCGGCCTCGACGGCCTCTGGAACGACGATTTTCACCACAGCGCGATGGTCGCACTCACCGGCCGGGCCGAGGCGTATTACAGCGACACCCGCGGCGAGCCGCAGGAGCTCATCTCGGCGGCGAAGTACGGCTACCTGTTTCAGGGGCAGTACTACGAGTGGCAGCGGAAGCCGCGCGGGACGCCGGCGTGGGGCGTCCCGCGGGAGGCCTTCGTCACATTCCTGCAGAATCATGATCAGGTTGCGAACTCAGCGCGTGGTCTCCGCGGCCACCAGCTCACGAGCCCGGGACGCTGGCGCGCGATGACGGCGCTGTTCCTGCTCATGCCGGGCACGCCGATGCTGTTTCAGGGCCAGGAATTCGCGGCCTCGGCGCCGTTTCTGTACTTCGCGGACTTCGACGGGGACCTCGCAGAGGGCGTCCGCAGCGGTCGCGGCGAATTCCTTCGCCAGTTCCCGAGCATCGCCGACCTGGAACGGCGCGGCGACGTGCTGGCCGATCCCGGCAATCCGGAAACCTTCCGGCGGTGCAAGCTCGACGTCGCCGAGCGCCGCACGCACGCAGGCGCGTACGCACTGCACATCGATCTGCTGCGGCTGCGCCGGGAAGACGCGGCGTTCTGCGCGCCGGCGGCCCGAGGGGTCGACGGCGCCGTGCTCGCGCCGTCGGCGTTTGCCTTGCGCTTCTTCACACCAGAGCACCTCGACGATCGCGTCGTCGTCGTCAACCTCGGCCCGGATCTGACCCGCCCGTCGTACGCCGAGCCGCTGCTGGCGCCTCCGGCTGGGCGTGACTGGACCGTGCGCTGGTCGAGCGAGGATCCGCGATACGGAGGCAACGGAACGCCCGACACGTGGCCGGACGACCGCTGGTTCCTGCCAGGCGAGTCGGCGATCGTGCTCGCGCCGGGACCGAAGCGCTCGCCGTCATCGCTTCCCACGGTGTGCCGCCGCACCGCGTGAGCTCGTCCGACGACATGCTTGAGCCGATCCGCCGCATCGCCTGGCCGCCCGCAGAGGCTGCCGATCCGGAAGCGCTCGTCACGCGGGAGTTTCTGGTCGCGAACGGACTCGGCGGCTACGCCTCGGGCACCGTGTCCGGTGTCATCACGCGCCGGTATCACGGCCTCCTGATCGCGGCGCTGCCGGCCCCGCTCGGCCGGATCGTGATGTTGAGCACCGTCGCCGAGCAGCTGACGCTCGGAGACGGCCGGGAAGTCGAGATCGGCGGACGCGAGCGGTCGGGCGACGCGCCCGACGCGCGCGGCACCGGTTATCTCACCGAGTTCAGGCTCGAGGGCGGCCTGCCCGTCTGGCGCTACGACGTCGAAGGCCTCGTCATCGAGAAGCGCATTTTTCTCTCGCACATGCAGAACACCGTGCACGTGACCTACGAGCTCGTCGCGGGCGCCGACCGCGCCGAGCTCACGCTGCGGCCGTCGGTGAATTTCCGGCGGCAGGAATTGCCGGTGAGCGAGCCGCTCGGGCAGGGGTACGAGTTCCGCGCGATCGGCGATCTCTACGAGATTTGTCTGCCGGCGAGCGAGTTGCCGCCGCTGCGGTTCAGACTGTCGGCCGCAGACGTCACGTTCACGCTGAAGGGACGGCGGCTCGACAACGTGCTCTATCCGGTGGAGGAGAGCCGCGGCTACCAGGCGCGCGGTGACCTGTGGAGCCCCGGTTACTTCCGGTTCACGGTGTCAAAGGTGCGGTCGGCCACTCTCGTCGCGTCGACCGAGACGCCCGAAACCATGCACGTGCTCGAACCGGCCGAGGCGCTCTACGCCGAGCGCGGGCGGCGCCGGCGGCTGGTCGCGCACGCCGCGCCGGAAGCGCGCGAAGGGGTTCCGGCGGAGCTCGTGCTCGCGGCTGATCAGTTCATCATCACCCCTGCGGGACGTCTCGAGGAGGCGGCGCGCGCGCACGCGTACGGCGATGAGGTGCGGACCGTGATCGCCGGCTACCACTGGTTCACCGACTGGGGCCGCGACACGATGATCAGCCTCGAGGGGCTGACGCTCACCACCGGACGTCACGTCGAGGCCGGCTACATCCTGCGCACCTTCGCGCACTACGTCCGCGACGGCCTGATCCCGAACATGTTCCCCGAGCGCGAGACCGAAGGGCTCTATCACACCGCCGACGCGACGATCTGGTTCTTCCACGCGGTGCAGCGGTACCTCGACTACACGAACGACACGCTGACGCTCGCGATCCTGTATCCGACGCTGAAGTCGATCGTCGAGGCGCACATCCGCGGCACGCGCTTCGGCATCCACGTCGACGAACACGACGGGCTGCTCGCACAGGGCGCGCAGGGATATCAGCTCACCTGGATGGACGCGAAGGTGGACGACTGGGTGGTGACGCCGCGGCGCGGGAAGGCCGTCGAGATCAACGCCCTGTGGTACAACGCGCTGAAGCTGATGGAGCGCTGGGCGCCCGATCACAGCGACGATGCATCGGCGTATCGCGATCGCGCGGCTCGAGTGGAGCAGTCGTTCAACGAGCGGTTCTGGTACGCGGACGGCGGCTACTGCTACGACGTCGTCGACACCGAGGGCGGCGGCAACGATGCGAAGTGCCGGCCGAACCAGGTGCTGGCGATCTCGCTCCCGCATCCGGTTCTCGCGCGCGATCGCTGGGCGCCGGTGATGCGCACCGTCTGCGATCGCCTGCTGACGTCTGTCGGTCTGCGGTCGCTGGCGCCAGGCGACCAGGAGTACAAGCCGCGCTACTTCGGCGACCTGCGCGCGCGCGACGCGGCCTACCACCAGGGCACCGTGTGGGGATGGCTCGTCGGCCCGTTCGTCGACGCCTGGCTGAAGGTGTTCCCGGACGATCGGGACGGCGCCCGGCACGTGATCGATGGCTTCGTGCCTCATCTTGACGAGGCGTGTGTCGGATCGGTGAGCGAGGTGTTCGACGCCGAAGCGCCGTACACCGCGCGCGGCTGTATTGCACAGGCGTGGAGCGTGGCTGAACTGTTACGGGTCTGGGTACGCCTCTTGCGATAGTAGCGCCGAGTGTGACTGTAACGTTGAGGAGGCGTCTATGGCGAAAGATCGGACTCAGTCTGGAATACTCGGCGATATCACTCCGAAGGATCATGCGAAGAACGACCGGACCGCATTCACGCCGAAGACACGCGGTCCTCACGAAGATGTCCAGGCGATGGAAGGCGGATCGCGGCACGATGACACCGAGCATTCGGGTTCGCGCGATGTGACGGAAGGAGTCACTGGTGGCCTCGGCACCGAGACCGGCGGCACGCGTAACTTTCGCAGCGGCACCGGCGTGACAGGCGGCGATATCGGGAATCGGCCCGAGTAAAGCGGGAGTCGGGGTTGGGGGCTAGGGGGCTCGGGGCTAGCTGCGATCGAGTCATTGACGGCCAGCCCCTAGTCCCTAGCCCCTCACACCGTCAGTGAGGCAACCCATGCGTCGCATTCTCTGGATCGTGATGATTACCGCGCTGCTCCTGGCGGCGTTCGTCGCCGGCGGCTATGCCGCGGTGAAGTCGTACCAGTTCACCGGCACCGTGAAGGCAGCTGACGCCGGCACGCTGACGGTGGAGAAGAGCGCCAAGGAAACCTGGATCTTCGAGGTCCCGAAGGACACGAAGGGCACGGCCAAGGTCGGCGACAAGGTGACCGTCTACTACAAGATGGTCGCCACCGAGATCGAGGCCAAGCCACCGACGCCGACCGCCACGAAGAAGAAGTAGCGCGAAGCGTCGTCGCCAGGCGTCACGTCTTGCCCTTCAGTTTCCGCAATGCGCGCCGCTCGCGTTTGTCCGGCGCGTGCAAGGGCGTGCTCGCCGCGCGGAACATCCGCTCCATCCGTCTTGCCTCGATCTCTTCAGGTGTCGGAGGCGGCGTCAGGTCCTCGTACAGCTGCCGCGCCTCTGCCTTCGCCACGTGCTGCGCCGCGAACTGCACCAGGCGCACGCGCTGTTTCCGTCCGAATGGCCTGCTGATCAGGATCTCATCGCCGGCATGCATCCGCCGGTTCGGCTTCGCCGGCTGACCGTTGACCTCGATCTTCCCGCTGCGGCATGCCTTCTGCGCCTCCGATCGCGTCCGGAAGAGGCACGCGATGTCGAGCCAGACGTCGAGCCGCATCGCGTCATCAGTAGCCGCATCGTCAACCATCGCTCGCGGTCATTGTACCGGCATGCCGAGAACGCAAAGACCGCAGAGACCGCAAAGAAAAAATTTCGCAGTGTGACAGCTTCGTGGACAGGAGCGTGACGATGTAAACCTGAAGAGATCTGCGTGCTCTGCGGTCTTTGCGGACTCGGCGTTCCATGATTTCTTTCACTTGGGCGGAGGCACCGCGCCGGGAAACGCATACGCGAAGAGCAGTGCGACGATGCCCATCACGACCATCAGCAGCACGCTGTGCTTGATCGTGAAGCGGAACAGACGACTCTCGTCCGCCCTCGTCATCCCCGTCGCTGCGACCGCGACGGCGATGCTCTGCACCGAGATCATCTTGCCCATCACGCCGGCAGCGGAGTTGACCGACGCCATCAGGACCGGATTGACCGCGAGGGCGTTCGCGGTCACCACCTGCAGGTTGCCGAAGAGCGCGTTGGCTGACGTGTCGCTGCCGGTCAGGAACACGCCCAGCCACCCGACAACCGCGCCGAAGAACGGGAAGGCGGCGCCGGTTGCGGCCAGCTGCAGGCCGAGCGTGGACGTCATGCCCGAGTAGTTCATCAGGTAGGCGAGGCCGAGCATCGACGCGATGGTGAGCATCGCGAACTTCAGCTGGCCGAACGTCGCGACATAGATGCTGGCCAGCTTCGACGGCCTGACGCGCAGCACCGCCGCCGCCGCCAGCGTGGCGATGAAGCAGGCCGTTCCGGAGGCGGTCAGCCAGTTGAACGTGAACACCGCTGCGTACGGCGACGCGGTCGTGGTCACCGGCGGAATGCGGGTGATGGCATTGTGAAGGCCGGGCACGAAGAGTCCGTTCATCACCGTCGGGCTCTTCGGGAACAGCGACGGCAGCATCGCGTGCGTGCGGGCGTCGATCGCGTTCTTGATCGACGGCGCCCCGACGGCGAGCACGAAGACGACCAGCAGCAAGTACGGAGACCACGCGACGAGAATCTCGCCCGGCGAGTAGCGCCCTGGCGTCCGGGCAGCCGGCTGATCGCCCTCGAGCCGCATGACCCGCGCCGGCCGCCACAGCTTCAGCACCGCCACCATCACGATGATGCAGGTCAGCGAGCTCAGGATGTCCGTGAGGTCGGGCCCGATGAAGTTCGAGGCGAAAAACTGCATGCCCGCGAACGACAGCCCGCAGGCGACGATCGCCGGCAGCACCTCGAGCGCGCGCGCCGGTCCGGCCATGACCACGAGCAGGTAGGCAGGGATGATCACCGAGATGATCGCGCAGAGCCGCCCGACCATCGCGCTGAGCGCCATGATCGGCAGTCCGGTCACGTTCGCGAGCGTCACGATCGGAATGCCGATCGATCCGAAGGCGACCGGTGCGGTGTTCGCGAGCAGGCACATGCCGGCCGCGAAGAACGGATCGAACCCGAGGCCGGCGAGCATCGCCCCGGACACGGCGACCGGCGCGCCGAAGCCCGCCGCGCCTTCGATGAACGCGCCGAACGAGAACGCGATGAACAGCGCCTGCAGGCGCCGATCGTCGGTGAGGCTGCCGACCGAGTCCTTGATGACGTCGAACTTGCCGGTGTCGACCGCCAGCCGGTAGAGCATGATCGACGCGAAGACGATCCAGGCGATCGGAAACAGGCCGTAGGCGGCGCCGTAGAGAATCGAGACGATGGCCAGTCGCGCTGGCATGCCGTAGACGGTGAGGGCGACGATCAGCGCCGACCCCAGCGCGGCGAGCGCCGACATCCACGCGGGCTTCCGCAGCACACCGAGCATCAGGAACAGCACGAAGATCGGCACGGCTGCCGCGACCGTCGACGCGCCCAGACTTCCAGCCAGCGGTTGGTAGTTGTGCTGCCACATAGACGGCGGAGTATAGCCGACTCGACGCGAAGCAGAGGTTCTAGAGTTCTAGAGTTCTCGGTTCCTGGTTCCTGGTTCACGGAGGTCAGGGCCTACTCGCAGGCTGGGTGGATTCGACGTAAAGCGACTCGAGATCTCTGCGCGCTCTGCGTTCTCTGCGGTTGCTTTCGCCGAAGGGGTCAGTCGTATGCCGGGAGGATTTGGAGGCCAGCGTCTGTGAAGTACCATCGACACGTGGACAGAACGCCGCCGGTTCTGGGGGCAGCGGCCCTCGCTGTCGCAATCGGCGCGGTCACTGGCCTCGTCGCGCAGCGGCGCGACGCGTTCTCCGCGTCGCGCGAGCATCCGGCGATTGCCTACGGCGCGCGCGAAGGCGACAATCCCATCCGCCGCCTGGACGACGCGCTGGCCGCGGGGCAGGCCCGTCTCGAGTTCGACGGGGACACGGGCCGCGGCTATCTCAGGGCGGTCCTCGACGCGCTGCGCATCGGCGCCGAGTCGCAGCTCCTCGTCTTCTCCGAGACCAGCAATCAGGCGACCCGCATCAACCCCGCGCATCCGCGCGCGATCTACTTCAACGATCGCGTCGCGGTCGGCTGGGTCCCCGGCACCGAGATCCTCGAGCTGGCGGCGCAGGACGCCGAGCAGGGTGTCGTGTTCTACACGCTTCCGCAGAAAGCAGACGCCGCGCCGCGCTTCACCCGTCGCACCGACTGCCTGCTGTGCCATCTCACCTGGGACACGCTGGCCGTGCCCGGACTGATGACCATCAGCACCTTCCCGATGTCGGACGATCCGAACGCGTACGCCGACGGGGTGGTCGTGGATCACCGCACGTCGATCGCCGACCGATGGGGCGGCTGGTACGTCACCGGCCGGCTCGTGCCGTCGCGTCACATGGGCAATGTGCCTGTGATCCGGCCGGCGGCCGCTCTCCCGAAGACACGGCAGCCGGCGCCGAAGCTCGAGTCGGTCGCGCCGCGGCTCGAGTCGCCGGATATGTATCCGTCGCGGCACAGCGACGTCGCGGCGCTGATGGTGCTGAATCACCAGACGCAGGCGACGAACCTCTTGACGTGGGTCGACTGGGAGACGCGCGTCGCGCTCGCCGACAAGACGCCATTCGATCGCGTGGACGAGGCGATTCGAGAACTGGTCGACTATTTTCTGTTCGTGGACGAAGCCCCAATCGTGTCGCCGATGGCTGGCGCGTCGGGGTTTGCCGAGCGGTTCGCCGCGCTGGGCCCGCGTGACAGCGCCGGGCGGTCGCTGCGGCAACTCGATCTCATCACTCGGCTGATGCGCTTTCCGTGCAGTTACATGATCTACAGTGAAGCGTTCGACGCGCTCCCGCCGCCGGCGCGCGAGCGGGTTTACGACCGCATGTGGAAGATCCTGTCGGGCCAGGACCCGGACCGCCGATACGCGCGGCTGCCGGCCGCCGACCGGCGCGCCGTGATCGAGATCCTGCGCGCCACGCGGCCCGGGTTGCCGGAGTATTTTCAGGCGCAGTAGGGGCTGGGGGCTGGGGGAAGGCTACGGACTCGCAACGCCGAGCTCCTCGGAAATCCCTTATTTGCGATCTCGGCCAAAAGGCGTATTATAAAACCCTTACCTGTGGTCGGCGTGGTCCTGGCGATTCCCGAAGGAGTCCAGATGATTACGCTTGCTGAGCCGATCGACCTCGATACCTTGCGAATCCGCTACGAGTTCATGTCGTCGCCCGCTTTCAGCGCGTCGGTGGAGAAGGTCGCCGCGCAGTTTCACATCTGCTCCCGTCACGCTCGCGTCGCGCTCGAATCGCTGGCCGACGAGGGGTTCCTGACGCGCATGCCGGACGGCCGCTACGTACACGTCGGCGGCGCGGCGTCGAAGCAAGCCTGATCGTCCCGCCGGTCGGCGCCCATCCTCTCGTGCGTCGCGCCGCTGTTGCGCGGTTCGTTCGCGCGTCCCCTCGAAATACATCGACTGCCGCGGCATGAATGATCCAGCCGTTGCGCCGACGACGTGCGATGACATACATCTACAGAGCCGATGACCGACGCGCCCGCCGATCCGATTGCTCACTTCTCGACCTTGTTCGCACGCGCCGCCGAGACGCTGCTCGAGCCCGAGGCGATGGTGCTCTCCACCACCGACGCGGACGGCCGGCCGTCGGGCCGCTACGTGCTGCTGAAGCGAGCGGACGATCGTGGCTTCGTGTTCTTCACGAATCTGGGCAGCCGGAAAGCGCGCGCGCTCGAAGCGAATCCGCTGGCGGCGCTCACGTTCTATTGGCCGCCCGACACGCAGGTCCGCATCGAGGGCACGGTCGAGACCGTCAGCGACGCGGAGGCCGACGAGTACTTTGCGAGCCGGCCGCGCGAGTTTCAGATTGGCGCCTGGGCATCGGCGCAGAGCGACGCGCTCGAATCACGCGCGGCGCTCGACGCGCGCGTACGCGATGCGGCGGCGCGGTTCGGGGAGGCGGCGGTCACGCGGCCGCCCTTCTGGAGCGGCTATCGCGTCGTGCCCGATCGGATCGAGTTCTGGACCCGCGATCCGCATCGCCTGCACGACCGGGTGCTGTTCGAACGACGAGACGGCGGCTGGGTCAGGTCGTTTCTGTTTCCGTAGGCGCGGCGACGCTCGGCTGAAGCCTTCGCGCGACGTCAGCGGATCAGTCCGACCCACCTGACCTAGCCGACCTGCCTGGCCCGCCCGACCTACCGCACCACGATCGGCGACTGCGCGTCGTGCATGAACAGGCGCGAGCGCTCCGAGCCGTCAGTGCGCGCGACGTAGACATCGGCGGAGCCGAGGTGCGGCAGCGCGTAGAGCACGTGCTCGTTGTCCAGCCACTCCGCCTGATCGTCGACGAAGGTCGTCGCCGCAGTCGGCCGCTCCTGCAGCGTCGCAACGTCGAGCGCGTAGTAGTGCCAGCCGTCGGGCCGCGGATCCACTTTCTTCTTGAACACGATTGTCCGGCCGTCTGGCGAGAGCGACGGGCACTCCACGCCGTCGCGCAGCACCGTGAACTGGCGCTTCGCCAGGTCGCCGCGCCCGAGATACGCCCTGCCGCCGGTACGGAGCGTCGCGTAGAACGTGTTGTGGTCGGCCGCGAAGGTGACGCCCCAGTAGTTGAAGTCGGCCGAGTGGAAGCGCCTGCCGTCGCGGAACGCGGTGAACTGCTCGAGGTCGGCGATCACATGGCCGTCGCTCATGTCGATGAGGATCGTCTTGGTCGAGAAGGTCGTCGCGGCATAGCTGTGCTGCTGTCCGGGTCCCGACAGGAAGACGGTCGCCGCGCCGAGACGACCGTCAGCGGACACTCGCGTGCGGCTCGGCGATCCGTCCAGCGGAATCGTGGCGAACGGCTTGAACTGCTTGTCGAACAGGATCGCGCGATAGGTATTCGTCACGCCGCGGTCCGCCGAGAGGCAGATGCCGCGATCGGCCGCGAACGACACGCGCTCGCACGACAGATCGGCGGTCGCGCGCGGACCGTCGGCGGCGTCGAGCAGCGCAATCCCCAGCTTCCCGTAGTCGTCGTCGATGTGCGTGTGGCGGAAGAGCAGATGCGCCGGCGTGGAGAAGGCGAGGACGGCGCTGCCGTGCGCGGGAAGGTTCGCTGCCGGTGCCGGAGTCGCGGCCGCGGCCGGCGTCGGAGCAAACGAGGCGCGGTACGCGAGGAACACGCCCCCCGCGATCGCGATCGCGGCCGGCACCGTCGCGTAGACGAGCACGCGTCTGAGCCGAGGTTGCATCCAACTGACTCCTGCCGCCGCCGCTGCGACCGCGAGCAGCGCCAGGTTCAGGCGTTGGCCGAACTCGCTGTCGGGTCCGTACGGCTCGGTGGCCGCATGGAGCGCGGCGCTCCACGGCAGGATACGCGCTTCAGCGGCCTCGTGTAATCCATAAAAGCCGACCTGCGCGGTGAAGCCGACCGCGAAGGTGCGGACCGCGGCGCGGACCACGGACTCGTCCAGGCGGCTGCCGATCGCCACGCACAGGACGCTGATCACGAGCGCGGCGAGCGCGCCGGTGATGGTCATCAGGGCAGGGCCGTCCGCCCGCAGATCGAAGCCGGTCGCGGCCAGGACCGTGAAGATTTCCATGGTCTGGCGGGTAATGATCAGCGCCGTCGCCGCCGCGACGGTGAGGCCCGCACGCGAACGGGCCGGCACGCTCTCGCGCGCTTCGTCGGGCCAATCCGTGAAGACCCGCATGGCGAACCAGACCGCGAGCGCGAGGGTCGTCGTCGCGAGCGCCGCCTCCCACTGCGCCTGCTGCTGCGCGCGCGAGAAGAGAAGACCGGCGGCGATCGTGGCCGGAACGGCGGCGGCGACGCCGAACGCCGCGGCCTTCACGAGCGAAGCGCGTCCCGACGAGCGAAGCCAGAGGATGAGAACGGCAACCGGAACGAAGGCCTGGAGGCCTTGTGCCGCCGCCCGGGTAAGCAGGTATGTCATCGCCCGGGACTAGAGCAAATCCGCGGCCCGCCAGACCGGGTGATTTGGCTCCATCCGCGTCAGAAGTCTGCCGGACGCCGGACTTTTGTCCGCCTTGTCGCCACCTGTCCGCCTCCGGCGGCGACAAATATCGGCGCCGCGTCTATCGCGATCCGCTGTTCGCCGGCTGAATCGAGATCCAGACGCCGCCGTCTTCGTCGCAGCGAATGACCAGCGCCTCGTCGCGCCGTGCAAGCGCGGGCACGATGGTGTAGGTGAGACTTCCCTCGACTGCCCGAATCGTCGGCACCGCGCCAGGTCGATGGTCGGTTTTTCGTCTCATGCCGGCGTAAGGGAGGCAACAACAGTACCAGTGAATGTCATGAGGGAGCGAAAAGGAAGGCGGGAAGAAGATCTCAGAATCAGCGGCAGCAGACAGACGACGCAGGAACCCGTAAGGGAAAAAGCGAGACCGATCGCGACATTAGTCGCGGTTTCGAAGGCTAGGATTCGTCGAGCCAGCCGTTGATGACCGCGTAGCGCACGACGTCGGTGCGACCGCGCAGACCGAGCTTGCGCATCGCGTTCGCCTTGTGAACTTCGACCGTCTTGACGCTGATGTTCAGCGCCGCGGCGATCTCCTTGTTGCTGTGGCCCGCGGCGATCAGCCGGAGGACTTCGACTTCGCGGTCGGTGGCACGCGGCGTGGTGAGACGGCGCCGCGGATCGCGGGACGCGTCGGCGGGGGGCAGCGCTGGATCGAAGTAGCGTCCCCCTCCGGCGACGATTCGAATCGCGCGCAGGAGCTCCTGCGCCGCGCTCTGCTTCAACACGTATCCGGATGCTCCGGCCTCGAGCAGTTCCTGGACGTAGGCATGATCGTCGTGCCGGGTGAGCGCGACGATCGCCGCCGACGTGCCCGACTCTTTCAGGGCGCGCGCGGCGGACAGGCCGCTCATGACCGGCATCGAGAGATCGAGCACGATCACCTCCGGTCGAAGCCCGGCGACCGCATCGATGACGGCGCGGCCGTCGCCGACCTCGGCGACGACCTGCATATCGGGTTGTGCGTTCAGCAGCAGCCGCAGCCCCTCGCGCACCGTTTCATGATCTTCGGCGAGCAGGACGCGAATCATGGCTGTCCGGATTGCCTCAGGTGACCTCTCATGTCGAGCTGTCATCTTCCCCCCTCCGCCGGCGGGACGGATCAGAACCGTCGTCGGATCCGATCGCGCAGCGAACGAACACCGAGGTGCCCTTGCCGGCGGTCGACTCGATCTGGAGGCTGGCGCCGACGAGCGCCGCGCGCTCCTGCATGCTGGCGAGCCCCAGTCCGGCGCCTTCCGTGTCAGGCTCGGGCACGTCGAACCCGATCCCGTCGTCCTCCACGACGAGGACCACCTGACCGTCGTTTGACGCGAGCAGCACGTCGACGCGGCTGGCGTGGGCGTGCTTGGCGATGTTGTTCAGCGCCTCCTGGGCGATCCGGTAAAAGGCGAGCTCGGTCCTCGACTTCAACTGCCCGGCTTCGAAGCCGCGCAGGTGAAACTCCGCCGGCACGCCGACGTGAATCGACCACTCCGTGACGAAACGCGGGAGCGCTGCAATCAGGCCGAGCTCGTCGAGCGCCGCCGGGCGGAGCTCCCAGGCCAGGAAGTCGACGTCCTTGCCGATCTGCCGGGTCAGCGACAGCGCCTCCTCGATTTCCGCGCTGTCCGGGTGGGCGGCGCCCGACGCCTGATGGCGCTCGAGCGCGAGCCGCAGCGCGGTCAGCTGCTGCCCCAGGTGATCGTGCAGATCGCGCGCGATGCGGCGGCGCTCGTCCTCCTGCGCGTTCACCACGCGGTGGAGCAGGTTCGTGACGGCGTCCCTCGCCACCGCGTGGTTCCGTATCTCACTCTCGAGCTCGGCGGTGCGGGTGCGGACGCGGACTTCCAGATCGGCGCGTGCACCTTCGAGCGCATCTGCCGACTGACGCTGCGACGTGAGGTCCCGCGCGATTTTTGCGAAGCCCATCCCGCCGGTGCCGAGGCGCCGCATCACGCCGCTGCAGAAGAAACGGATGCCGTTCTTGCGGACGTGATAGCGCTCGTCGGCCGCCCGGCCGAGGCGGCGGGCCTCGGCGATCTCTTTCCCCGGCGCGCCGGCAATGCGGTCTTCCGGCGTGAACAGGATCTCGACATTCGATCCGATGATCTCGTCGGCGGAGTAGCCGAACATGCGCTCGGCGCCGGCGTTCCACGAATCGACAGCGCCTTGCTCGGTGACGGTGAAGATCGCATAGTCGAGGGCGCTGTCGATCAGCAGCCGCAGCCGCTCCTCGCTCTGGCGGACGCGGCCTTCCGCGGCCCGCCGCTGGGTGATGTCCTGGAACGTGATGACGACGCCGTCGATGTGGTTGTCGGCGGTGCGGTAGGGCAGCAGCCGCATCAGGTGCCAGAGGCCGTCGTCGGTCTGCACCTCGCGTTCGATCGTCTGCAGGCGCGCCAGGACGGTCTCGACGTCCTTGTAGATGCCTTCGTACTGCACCCGGCTGGTGATGTCGGTGAGCGGCCGGCCGGTGTCGGACTCGAGCAGGTTGAACACGCTGCGCGCGCGCGGCGTCGAGAACTTCACGCGCATCGCGCGGTCGAGAAAGATCGTTCCGATATCGGTCGCGTTGATGAAGTTCTGGAAGTCGTTGTTGGTCAGCCCGAGCTCCTCGATCTTGACCTTGAGCTCCTGGTTCACCGTGGTCAGCTCTTCGTTGACCGACTGCAGCTCCTCCTTGCTGGTCTCGAGCTCCTCGGCGGCCGAGCGCAGCTCCTCGTTCATCGCCTGCAGTTCTTCGTTGGCCGCTTTGGCTTCCTCCACCTGCGTTTCGTACTGTTCGATAGTGGCGCGCAGCTGGGCGCGGACGCGGGCGAGCTCCTCCTCGAGATGCACGGTGAGCGGCTCGGCCGGACTGTCGAGCGTGACCGACGGTTCAGAGTGGTCGGAGACGACGCTGCCTTCGGAGAGGATCACCAGGAAGAACCCGCGCGCCGGATCGCCATCGCGCAGCACCGGCCGCACCGAGATGTCGATCCGGTGGTTGCCGTCGTCGAGCGGCACGAGCACGTTGCGCACCTCGACCGTCGCGCGTGCCTTTGCCGACTGGTGCAGGGCGGTCCGCAGATCGGGGCGCAGCTCGGGCCGGATCAGGGCCAGCAGGTCGCGCGACGGCTCGCCGCCGTGAAACTGCAGGAACTGGCCGACGCGGTCCGACATGTGGACGATGTTGTGATCCTCGGTGACGATCAACGACGGCGGCGCGTACTCTTCGAGCAGCCGCAGGTGCAGATCGGCCGGGGAAATCTTCTCGGCCGGCCGCGGTTCGGGCGCACGCAAGGGCAGCTTCGGCACCGAGATCGGCGTATCGGCGAGCGGGATGGCCAGTCGGCTGGTCACCGTACGGCTCTCGTAGACGTGGGCGGTGGCGTCGATGCGCAGGAAGAGATCGTTGGTGCCGTCCGGCGACTCGGAGGTGCCGAGGAACAAGAAGCCGCCGGGGCGCAGCGCGAAATGGAACGTCTCGACGACGCGCTCCTGGATCGATCGGTTCAGATAGATCAGCAGGTTGCGGCACGAAATCAGATCGAGATGCGAGAAGGGCGGATCCTTCAGCAGGTTGTGGTGCGCGAACAGCACCATCTCGCGCAGGTCCCGCTTGATCCGGTAGCCGTCGCTGATGCGGTGGAAGAACCGCTGCAGCCGCTCCTCGGAGACGTCGGCGATGTCGGCTTCACTGTACAGACCGTCGCGCGCGGTACTGATCGCGCGCTCGTCCAGATCGGTGGCGAACACCTGGATCGACGGCTGATCGAGCGCGATCGCCCCGTATTCGGCCAGCAGCATCGCGATCGAGTACGCCTCTTCGCCGGTTGCGCATCCCGGCACCCAGACCCGCACCTGATCGGCATTGGCTTTGTTCATGAACAGCCGCGGGATGATGCGCTGCTCGAGCACCGCCCAGGCGATCGGATCGCGGAAGAAGTTGGTGACGCTGATCAACAGCTCCTTCATCAGCAGCACCGCTTCGTCCGGCGACTGCCGCATCATCCGCGCATACTGCCCGAGCGACGGCAGGTTGCGCAGCGCCATCCGCCGCTCGATCCGCCGGATCAGCGTCGCGCGCTTGTAGTTGGAGAAGTCGTGGCCGGTGCGCACCCGCAGCAGCGTGAGCACCTCGCGCAGCGCCTCCGGATCGTCGCTGGTCTCCGCCTCCTGCGCCGACTCGGTCCGCTCGCGACGTACCTGTTCGAGGTAGGTCGCGATCTTCGCCGGCATCTCGCCGATCGGCAGCACCAGATCGACGAGGCCGGTCGCGATCGCGTTGCGCGGCATGTCGCTGTACTCGGCTTCGCCAGGCTCCTGCGCGATGACCAGCCCGCCGTACTCCTTGATTCGCTTCAGACCGGCCGATCCGTTGGGGCCGGTGCCGGACATCACGACGCAGACCGAGCGGCTGCCGTGCGAATCGGCGAGCGCGCGGAAGAACACGTCGACCGGCGAGCGCCGCTGCTCCGGCCGCGTGATCTCGGAGACGATCAGCGTGCCGTCGCTGATCTCGAGGCTCTTGTTCGGCGGAACGACGTAGACGTGATCCGGCGCGATCGGCGTCGCCGCGGTCACCTGGCTGACCGGCATCGGCGCCGTCGTCTGCAGCACTTCCGCGAGCTTGCTGTCGTGATCAGGAGATAAGTGCAGGATCACGACGTAGGCGACGCCCTCTTTCGGCGTCACGTGCGAGAAGAACTCCTTCAGCGCCTTGATGCCGCCTGCAGAGGCGCCGATGCCGACCACCAGCAGAATCGGATCGTCCGGTCGCGCATCAGCTGCCGACTCCACCATCAATTCAGCCATAACCTGCTCGTTCTGATAGGCGTAGTATAGGCTCAGTGTGACGCGCCCGAAATATCTTGTCGTGATCGGCGCATCCGCCGGCGGCATCGAGGCGCTGCGTGCGATCGTCGCCGCCATCGACGCGGACTTCGCGGCGCCGATCTGCGTCGTCATGCATTCGGCGCCCGAGGCGCCCAGCGTGCTCGATGCGATCCTGTCCCGCGCCGGCACCCTGCCGGCGACCAACGCGATCAACGGCGAACGGCTGCAGCCGGGCCACGTGTACGTCGCGCCGCCCGATTTTCACCTCGTCGTCGAGCCGGGCGTCTTACGGGTGACCAAGGGGCCCCGCGAAAACCGGTTCCGGCCGGCCATTGACCCGCTGTTCCGCTCAGCCGCGCAGGTCTACGGGCCCGCCGCGATCGGCGTCATCCTGACCGGCAGCCTCGACGATGGCACCGACGGTTTATGGGCCATCAAGCAACTCGGTGGCTGCGCGATCGTTCAGGACCCGCTCGAGGCGCTGTTCCCGTCGATGCCGCAGCACGCCATCGACCACGTCAACGTCGACTACATCCTGCCGCTGGCTGAGATTGCGCCGCTGCTCGCGCGGCTGACGTCGGTGCCGGTGGAGCCGGTCCCGTCGGCGAGGGTCCCGCACATCCTGCAGGTCGAGGTAAAGATTGCCATGGAGGAGAACCCCATCGACGCCGGCCTCGAACGCATTGGGACACCGTCGAACTTCTCATGTCCAGAGTGCCACGGCGTCCTGCTCGAACTCAAGGAAGGCACGCGCACGAAGTTCCGCTGTCATACCGGCCACGCCTACTCGATCGCCAGCCTCCTCGCCGCCGTTGGTGAAGGCATCGAGGATTCGCTGTGGACCGCCGTCCGCGCGCTCGAAGAAGGGCATCTGCTGATGACGCGGATGGCAGAGCACTTCAAGGTGAGCCATGATAGCGCCGCCGCTGAGGAGCTCGTCGATCGCGCGAACGAAGCGCGCCGGCAGGCCGACGCGGTCCGTCAAGTGGTCATGGAGCGCGAGCCGCTCTCGGAGGTCAACAAGTCGCAGGGCTGAGCGTGGCAGGTCGTCGAAAATGCGGGTTTCTCCCGATGGCGCTGGCCGCGACAGGAGCGGATAGTGATCGGGGTATGACGGCAAAGCCCCGTCCCGCTCTGGGTCGCGATGCCGCGATCCGAAGGTCGATCGCGGCCGGCAACAATCTGGTGCGCGTGGTGCAGCAACGCGTGGATGCTGTCCGTCAGCAAGTCCTGCGAGCCGACGCGCTGGTGCGTCGCTTTCGAGTCCACCTCGAACGCTACGACGAGCGCATGTCAGAAGCCGAGGACCATTCTCGATAACACCCCGGTTTTACGCCGGAGGCGTCAGCGTGATACGCGTGCTCCTCGCCGACGATCACGAGACAGTTCGGCACGGCCTCAGACTCCTGATCGACAGTCAGGCCGACATGCAGGTCGTCGGCGAAGCGGGCACCGGCCGCCTCGCCGTGCAACAGGCGCAGGTCCTTCATCCGACGGTGGTCGTGCTCGACATCGCCATGCCCGACTGGAACGGGCTCGACGCTGCGCGCGAGATGGCGGTGGTCACGCCCGAGGTCGCGATCGTGGCGTTGAGCCGGTATAACGAAGAGGCGTACGTCCAGGCGCTGCTCGGCGCGGGTGTATCCGCGTACGTGCTGAAGCAGAGCGCATCGGTGGAGCTGCTGAAGGCGGTCCGCGCCGCCGCCGATGGCGGACGCTATCTCGATGGAGCGCTGGCGGACCGGGTGACCGATGCGTTCCTCGCCCGACACGACGACAGGCCGAAACAAACCACCGAGCGGGAAGCCGAAGTGCTCAGGCTCATCGCGATCGGATTCAGCAACAAGGAGATCGCGGACCGGCTCAATCTCAGCGTCAAGACCGTCGAGGTCCACAAGTCCAACGCCACGCGCAAGCTCGGGTTGCGTGGACGCGTGGATATCGTACGGTATGCCGTCCGACAGGGGTGGCTGCATGACGCCTAGGGACAATCCCTAATCTGTGGTGGGACTTTGCCGATGGCCCCGGATCTCCGGGCCGATGCATCCTCGCAGTACCGATGTCCCCCGCTCGAACTCCGCCGGTGCCGCGGAGTCCGCAATCGTGCTCGCCGGTCTTCTGCCCCACGTGCGCGGCACTGCTCGCGTTTCGCGAGACCGTCGCCCGCGTGGGGACCGCTGCCCGAGACGAGGAACACTGGCACCGCTACGAGTGTTCGACATGCGGCTCCTATGACGTTCGGGTTACCCGCCGCGTCGACAGTCTCTAGGGCTTGCAGAACTGCGCAAAACCCCTAGCGCCGTTCCTGTACTCCCAATGTTCGCCCCCGGGGGGGTGTGGCAGATTTTGAGGCTGCGTGGTCGTCGAGTGCGCGTCGTTATTCGCCGGAGTCCGTTGTCGCGTCATGTGGATCGAACACCACTTCGATTCGACCGCGGATGCCGGGATCGTCGGCGGGATCGAAATCGATCCGCACGATGCGGCCGCAGGTTCGACATGTGGTGGTCACGCGACGCTCGCTGCTCCATCGCGCTGCGATGTCGTGGCTGCCACAGATCACGCACGATTTGACTGTGTACGCCACGTCAGCGGCACTGTATCACGCCGTTGACATGCGATGCTGTTGTCGCGGCGCCGCCGCGCTGCAGGCAGGATCCCATGGAGCCCTCCGATACAACGCACGCGCCGGGTTCGCACACAGTTCGCGTGCTCGTAGCGGAACCGGACGCGTCGGCGCGGCGCCTGTACGTAGACGCGTTGCGTCCCCTTGGATGTGATGCGATCGAAGCGGCGGACGGCCGCGAAGCGCTGGTCGAGGCGCTCGTGCGCCGTCCTTCGGTTATCGTGATCGAGAGTCGGCTGCCACTGGTCAACGGCCCCGCGCTGTGCGAGATTCTGCGCCGCGATTCGCAGACGTGCACCGTACCGATCGTGGTGATCGCCCCTGACTCCGGAGCAGCCGACGCCGAGCGGGTCAGGCGCGCCGGCGCGACGTTGGTGCTGACCAAGCCGGTCGCCGCCGACAGGCTGGCGCTCGAAGTTCAGCGCCTGTCCGCGTCCGGCCCGGTGGCGCCCTCCGTCCTCGTGCCTGCGCCGGCGCTGAGCGAGCCGCCGCCTCCCGCACGCCGCAAGCGCATCGCGAACTCGAAGGCCCACGTGCGCTACACGACGACTACTCCGCCGGAAGTGCCGCCGGCGCTGCGCTGTCCAAGCTGCGATGGTCCGCTGCTGTACGAGCGCAGCCACCTCGGCGGCGTCAACGCCCGCCAGCCGGAACAGTGGGACGACTACCTGTGCCCGTCCTGCGGCACCTTCGAGTACCGCCATCGGACGCGGCGTCTTCGCGAGCTCGGGCAGCGCTGATCCCGTCGAAAAGGAGGATGCGATGGCCAACGAGGAACTGCTCCGCGATTGGCTCCGTCGGATTCAGTCGGAGTTCTTCGAGATGCCCGGGTTGCGCCTCACGAAGCCGCAGGCGCGGCGGCTCTGGTCGCTCGATCCTCAGTTTTGCGACAGCTTGCTCGACACACTCGTATCCACGCACGTCCTCGAAAAAGGACCACAGGGCGTCTACGTCCTCGCTGGCAAAACCGAACGCCGCCGTGCCTGACGCGTTGTGGCCATATCGAAGTCGCGCGAAGAATTCTGAAACGCCCTTCGAGTCCTGACGAAACGCTAATCGAGCTCGAACGCCAGGAACACGATCTGTCCGTTGCGTTCGATCTGCAGGACCACCGGGCGGTGCGGGGCGAGCGCGCCGGCGGCGGCGCGCAACTCCGCGACCGATGCGACCGGCGTGCCGTTGATCGCGTAGATCGTGTCGCCCGCCGCAAGGCCGGTGTCCGCGGAGTCGCTGGTGTCCGGCGTCCGGCCGACGACGATCACGCCCGACGGCGTTCGCAGGGCGGTCGTCATCCCCGCGGTCTCGGCGGTGAGGTCCACGCCGAGGATCCCGAGTTGTGGCACCAGGCTGCGCCGCGGATCGATGCGATCGGTGAGCCGGTCGAAGTCGTGCGCGCGCTCGACGACCGTGACGTCGGTGGTGAAGTCGCCGTCGGCGCGCCGGACCTTGAAGCGCACCACGTCGCCGGCGCTGCGCGTGAACAGCAGAAAGGCGAGCCGCGGCACGCTCGCGATCGGTTCGCCGTCGACCGCGACGACGATGTCCTCCAGCCGCAGGCCGGCGCGCGCGGCGGGACTGTCCGGCTGGACGTCCGAGATCATCGCGCCCCAGTCCTGTGGAAGGCTCAACCCGCCGGCGAGCGTCGGCGTGATCGTCTGCAGCAGGATCCCGACCTCGCCGCGATGGAGGTGGCCGTAGCGACGCAGCTTCTGGTAGGCCATGCCGACGAGCGCGCTCGGAATCGCGAAGCCCGGTCCCTGGGTTCCATCGGTATCGGAGAGGATGAAGGTGTTGATGCCGACGATCCGGCCGTCGATGTCGACGAGCGGGCCGCCGCTGTTGCCGTGATTGATCGGCGCATCGGTCTGCACGTAGACGAGCGGGTTGTCGACGTCCGGCTGCCGCGCCACCGCGCTCACCACGCCCATCGTCACCGAGTTTCGCAGTCCTTCGGGACTGCCGAACGCGAACACGAGCTGTCCCTGTCGGACGGCGTCGTAGTCGGCGAGCGGCAGCGCCGGCGGCGACACGGCGTCGTCTATTTTCAGCAGCGCCAGATCCAGTTCTTTCGCGATGCCGACGATCGACGCCTCGACCCGCCGTCCCTGCGACGCGAGATGCGCCGCGGCGCCGCCGTCCTCTCCCTGTCCGGGCAGCACCACTTCAACGCGCCGCGCGTTGGCGACGACGTGCGCGTTGGTCATGATGTAGCCGCCGGCGTCGACGACGACGCCCGATCCCATGCTGCGTTGGCGGCCGATCACGAGGTCGGTATCGGCGCGATCGGTGCGTTGCACCGGCCCGTAACTCGTGACGAGGATCTGCACGACGCTGTGCGAGACGCGCTGCACGAGCGCGGCGACCGACCCGTTGAGCAGATGCAGCGGATCGTGGTCCGCGGGCGTCTGGGCACGAGCCGGCGGCGCGGCGAGAGGAATCAGAGCGACGATCAGGAAGGCAATCCGGCGGGACGCAGTCTGTGGCATATCTCTCCCGGTCGCGGAGGAGGCGCTGGCGCTGCGCTTGCAGTTCTCTCCGCGTCTTCGTTGGTAAGACGCTGAAAACGTGACAGGAATGTGGCGAAGGCTTGACATTCCTGGTCCGGCGACCGTCCTCATCAAGCTGCAGGTGTCTGATGCAGGGGACAGTGACAAAGACAAACGTCGACGCATCAGCGGGTGCGCCAGCCCGCCGGCTCCTCGTCGTGGAAGACGAAGCGCCGATTCGCGAGCTGCTGCGACTGCACCTCGCGCTCGCCGGGTTCGCGGTCGACGACATCAGCGACGGTGGGCAGGCGCTGGATCGGCTGCGGGTGGAGCGCTACGACCTCGTCGTGCTCGACCTGATGCTGCCCGGTCTCGACGGCATCACACTCTGCCGCGCGGTGCGCGCGCAGGGCGCGAACGTGGCGACGCCGATTCTGATGGTCACGGCGCGCGACACCGAGTCGGACAAGGTGCTCGGCCTCGAGAGCGGCGCCGACGACTACCTGGCGAAGCCGTTCGGGATCCGCGAGCTGCTCGCGCGCGTCGGCGCGATCCTGCGGCGCCGCGTTCGCGCGGAGCATGCGGGCGATCCGTCCAGGCGGGTGCAGTCGCGATATGTCGCGCTCGACGCCGACCGGCGGCAGGCGAGCGTGCGCGGGACGCCGGTCGAGCTCACCAAGCAGGAATTCGACCTGCTCTACCTGCTCGCGTCGCGGCCGGGGATCGTGTTCAGCCGCGCGGCGCTGCTGTCGAAGGTGTGGAGCGACGATGTCTACGTGACCGAGCGCACGGTGGACACCGTGATCAGCCGCCTGCGCCGGAAGATCGAGCGTGACGGCCAGGATCCCGAGATGATCCTCACCGCCTGGGGCGTCGGCTACAAGTTCGTGGACAGCGACTGAGCGACCTGATCCAGGCTCTGCGGCAGCGACACCGTAAAGACCGTGCGGCCCGGCGCGCTCGCGACCTCGATCGTGCCGCGATGCCGATCGACGATCGCCTTCGCGATCGAGAGACCCAGGCCGCTGCGTGCCGAGGTGCTGGCGCGTGCCGCGTCCACCTTGTAGAAGCGCTCGAACACGAACGGCAGATGCTCCGGCGCAATGCCCTCGCCCGAGTCCTCGACCTGAATCACCGCCGCGGCATCTCTCACGCGCGCGGACAGCTGGATCGACCCGCCCGACGGCGTGTGCCGGAGGGCATTCGCGGTCAGGTTCTCGATCACCTGTTCGAGGCGTTCCGGATCCGCGACGATCTGATCGGCGTCGTCCGGGACCGCCAGGCCGACATCGACGTGGCGGACCTGCGCCTCGCGCTCGTGCCGCTGCACGACGTGCTCGAACAGCCGCCGCAGCGAGAACAGCCGCACCTCGAGCGCGCCGAAGTCGTTCTCGAGTCGAGCGAGATCGAGCAGGTCCTGCACGATCCGATCGAGCCGGAGCGTCTCGCGCTCGATCGTGGCCAGATAGCGATCGCGAGCAGCGATGTCGAGCTCGACGCCGGCCATGCGCAGCGTTTCCAGGTAGCCGCGCATCGCGGTCAGCGGCGTCTTCAGCTCGTGCGAGACATCTGCCAGCATCTGCCGCCGCAGCCGATCGGAGGTCCGCAGCGCCTCGCTCCTGATCGTCAACTCCGCGGCCATCCTGTTGAAGGCGTGCGCGACGCGCGCGATCTCGTCCCCGCCGACCTCCGGGGCGCGTGCCGACAGATCTCCGGATCCAAGCCGCTCCGTGGCGCGCTCGAGGCTCTGCAGCTTCCGCCGCGCCGGCGCGAAGATCAGCGCGGCGGCGATCGTCGTGCCGATGACGAGCACGATCGTTCCGGGCAGCGACAGGATCCGCGTGAGGTCGCGGACGAACGGACTGCCGGGCGGCGCCATCGGCGGGAGGATCACCATGCCGCGCAGTTCACCGTCGACCTGGATGGGCGCGGTGACCGAGGGCGGGCCCTCGATGCGCGGCTCATTCGCGGCGTCGAAGGTGCGTCCATCGAGCGCGGCCTCGATCGAGACGCGCACGGCGTCCGACAGCTCGCCGGCGCCGTTCGAGGCGACGCGTCCGCCCTTCAGCATCACGAACAGCGGCCGCGCGCTTCGGTACTGACTGCGGAGGTAGGTGTCGATGTCGAGATGCGGATCGTCGGCGAGCGCCGAGCCGACGTCGGCGGCCAGGATGGCGGCGAGGTTGTTGGGCGGCCGGCCGGGAAACGCCGGCGCCGCCGTGCGCGCCATCATCAGGCCGAAGATCGCGTTCTGCGCCAGCACGACGGCGACGACGAACACGACGAAGACGAAGCCGATGCGGAAGTAGACGCTGCGGTACCAGCGAACCGCGGGCATCGGCTCTGGTGCGGCCATGACGCCATTATGCGGCGCGATCGCCATGCGAGACCGGGGCTGCATTCTTTTCAAGGCTTCGCCACATGTTTGACACACTCCGATCGCTCGCTGAAGCCTTCGCGCGACGGTCTAGATCCGCCACGAAGACACGAAGATGAACTCGTACGAAGAGGCGCTGTGCCTGCGTGGCGGCCGCTTGGTTTCACCGTGCCACGATCGTTTCAACATGCGCCAACACTTCTGTGACACTCGCCGGTCAGACTGAGCGGGCCATGCACACACACAAGATCGGACGGCGCGAGGCGCTCACGTTGATCGGCGCGGCCGGCGCCGCGGCAGCGTTCGGCTGCAGCAACCCGGTCACCTCGCCGTCGACCACGAGCACGACGACAGATCCGGCTTCGACGAACGCCTCCTGTGCGGTGACGCCCGGCGAGACCGCCGGCCCGTTCCCGTCGGTGACCAGCCTGGTCCGGAGCGACATTCGCGAGGATCGTCAGGGTGTCCCGCTGACGCTCACCATCAAAGTCGTCAACTCGAGCGCCGGCTGCGCGGCGGTGGCCGGCGCCAGCGTCGAGGTCTGGCACGCCGACGTCGCGGGCAACTACTCGGAATACTCGTCAGAGGCGTCGAGGACCTATCTACGCGGCATCCAGACCACCGACACCAGCGGGCAGGTGGTCTTCACCACGATTTATCCCGGCTGGTACCAGGGGCGTGCGACGCACATTCACGTGGAGGTGAAGACCAACGGCGTCTCGCGGAAGGTGACGCAGATGGCGTTTCCGGAGAGCGTGAACAACACGGTGTACGTCAGCGGCGTCTACGCCTCGCGCGGCAGCAACCCGACGTCGAATGCCGCGGACATGATCTTCAGCGACAGCCTGGCGTCGGAGCTGGTGACGCCGACCGGTTCGCCGGCGACAGGGTATTCGGTCACATTCCAGGTCGGGATCGCGGCGTAGCGCCGCGGACCACGCAGCGCGACAGCACTGAAGGTCCCGGCTGCTAGGGCGTGGCCGGCGACCCGCGCAGCCGCTCGAACACGGTCATCGACGCGCGCTCGGCGCTCTCGGCGCGCCCCATCGCCGACAGGTTCGATCGGAACCGCGCCTCCGCCTGAAGACGCGACTGGCCGGACGACAGCGGGTCCGCGCCCTTGCGCGGCGTCGCGTTCGACTTGCGGACGGCGTCGGCGCGCAGCCGCCATGCCTCGCAGCGCAACCGCAGGTAATCGCGCGCGTCGCTGACCAGGTGCTCGTGCTCGGGCGGCACGTGCCTGAGCGCGGCAAGCCGGGCATCGATCGCCTTGAGCTCCGAGACGTTGGTGCCGTCGGCGACGCGCGCCAGCGTCTCCGCCGTGGCGCGCCCTTTCGCGAAGGCGTCGTAGGTCGCCTGATAGGTCTTCGTCGTGTGCTCTTCAGCAGCGAGGACGCGCGCGATCTCCGGCTTCACGTCGGCGATGTTTCGCAGCGGAAAGGCGAGCGCGGCGGCGGCGGTGGCGGAGATGGCGGCAGCGATGCCCACGCGGCGCGGCGTCGGCCTCCGATCGATGCGCAGCGGCGCCAGCATCACGCCGTAGGCGAGGCCGGCGGCGAAGCCCCAGAATTCGCCGGTGGAGACGAGGATCGTGTAGAGAAGGAACAGCGCGCCGCCGATGCCGAGCTTCTTCAGGGCCGCCAGCGGAATCGGCACATCCTTTTCCGCGCCGGGCTCGGCAGTCTCGACGTTCTCGCCGGTCTCCCCTCTCCGGCGATCGAGCAACTCGCACACCTGCTGCGTGATCACGACCGCGGCCAGCAGCCCGTAGAGGCCGAATGCTGCGCCCGACGCCGAGACGGTGACGTCGATCGGCTGCGACGCCACGTTGGCGAGCCCGGCCGCGACGCCCGCAGAGAGGTAGACCGCAGCGGGCACCAGCCGTCCTACGAGCCGCTCGAGCAACGCGCCGACCTGCGCGACCACGAGGACGTTCACGATCAGCTGCAGGACGCTTGCGTTGACGAAGCACGCCGTCACCAGGCGCCACCACTCGCCGTTGGTCGTCAACGTGCCGACGTTCGCGCCCCAGCGGATCAGCGCGCCCGGATCCCCCATGGGCGCCGCACCGAACAGCAGGCCGGCGCCGACGAGCACACCGATCGACGCCCCGGCCCAGGCGACGAAGGCAAACGGCGTCCGCGCGCGGAGCGCCGCGTAGAACTCGTCGACGTCCTCATCGCGGCGGGTGGCGATCGCTCTGGCGATCGCGAGGCGACCGGCCGCGTACTTCAGAAACCGTTCACGCTCGGCCGGCGTTGCGGCGCGGTACGCAAGTCCAGCGACGACGATGAGAGCGATGAGCAGGCCCACGCCCGGGGATGGTCAAGTTGCATGCCAACCGATCCGCTGAATTACGCCGCTTTCAGGAGAGATTCGAGCCGCGCGGCGCCGTGCGATGACAATCCCGGAGGATCGATGGCGCTTTCTGTAGGAAGGCCGGCCGATCGGCGTCAGGTCGTTTCGCTCGGCGCGACGATCGGCCCCGGGGGCGGTTCATGACAGATACCCGCGATCGCCTGCTGTTCGCTCAGGTGGACGCCAAGCTCATGGCGCCGCTCCCGGCAGTGCGCGCCGCGCGTCTCGATCACGCGCGTGTGCGCGACATGTGTCTCGGGGTGACAGGAGACGTAAAGGCTGCAGCCGCATCGAAGCGTGATCGTGTAGGACATCAGGCGCCTCGTTACTGGCGGCGGTATCCGCCTTCGGACAGCGGTCGTGTCCGCGCGCGCGACCGGACCGGATATCACATGATGGAGATCTTCGGTCACGTCACCGCAACGCGTCGGTAACTGCCGAGTAAAACCGTTCGGGCGCACAGGACGGCACCTGATGCGACACACGAGCGTCACAGAGGCACGCGATCATCGCGTCAATCGCCATGCGCTGCCAGGCGCGACCGCTGCGCCGCGGCGGATCCTCCGGCGTCACGGCTGTATGACAACTGTGTGACCGTGCGGTAACGCGTGTCCCGGTGCTTGGTTTGCACCTGTGCCGGACGCGAGGTGTTCATGCGAACGTGCCCTGAGACACGGGCCGCGGTGTCGGTGATTATTCCGGCCTACCGGGCCAGCCGCGAGATTCCGGACGCCCTCGAGTCCGTCTTCACGCAGACTTTTTCCGACCTCGAAGTGATCGTCGTCGACGACGGATCGCCGGATCGCGAGTCATTGGTCGCGGCGCTCGAGCCCTACCGCGCGCGGATCCGCTATCTCGAACAGGCGAACGCAGGCGCCGGCGCGGCGCGCAACGCGGCGATCCGCATGGCACAGGGGCGGTATCTCGCGTTTCTCGATGCCGACGACCGGTGGGCCCCCGACTTTCTGCTGCGGCAGGTGAGCCATCTCGACGCGCACCCTGAAACGACGCTCGTCTACTGCGATGCCCTGCTGAGCGGAGACACGCCGCTCGCCGGACGGCGATCCATGCCGGCCGCGCCGTCGGCCGGCGACGTGACGCTGATCGGCCTGATCGAGCAGCGCTGCAGCATCATCCTGTCCACGGTCGTCGCGCGCACGGAAGCGATCGTCGCGGCGGGGCTCTTCAACCCGGGTCTGCGGCGCGGACAGGACTTCGAGTTGTGGCTGCGCCTGGCGCTCGCCGGTGCACGGATCGATTATCAGACGCAGGTGCTCGCCGAGCGCCGCGTGCGGGCGACCGGTCTGTCGGGTGGCGCGATCGCCGATATCCAGCGCGACATCAACGTGCTCGATCAGTTCGGCCGATCGCGTGAGCTGCCGTCGGTGGTGCGGACCGCGCTGCGGATTCGGATCATGACCCTGGTCGATCGGCTCGAAATCGAGCAGGGCAAGCAGCGGTTCCTCGAAGGGAACTTCGCGGCGGCGCAGTACCACTTCGAGGCCGCGCGCGCGCGGACGTGGAAGGTCCGCGCCGCATCGGTCGCGATGCGGATCGCGCCGCGGCTCGTGCGGACCGTCTACCTGAGGATGCGGCCGTCCGGCTGGCGGGTCCAGCCAGCAACCGCTGCCCACGCGCGCTGACGCAATCGCGGCACTCTCGAGCCGCCACGAACACGCGAACGCACGAAGCAAACACCGTACAAACGAATATTTCGTGCCTTCGTACCTTCGTGGCGGCTCCATTCTTTGCACGCTTATGGCGGCACGATTCGTTTCCGAACGGTTGCGTGAGCGTCTGCCGATTGTCGCGGACCAAACCTATCGTGAGAACCATCTCCGGAGGTCTCGATGGTTCGCACGATGTCGATATTCGGTACAGCATCGCTCCTGTGCGGTTGTGTGTCACTGGCAGCCGGGCAGTCCGTCAGTAAGCCCGATCCGCACATCCGCATGTTCGATCCGCAGTTGACGGCGGCGCTGACGCTTGGAACGCGCATGTCGCCGACGCTCGATCGGCTGGTCGAAGAGATCGAGCACTCGGACCTCATCGTCTACGTGATGTTCGAACGCGCGCGCCAGCGAGCTGTGGCGGCGCACGTCGGGTTCATGACGGCGGCCGGCGGGAGGCGCTACGTGCACGTGGCGCTCGATCCAGCCCTGCAGGGCCCGAACCTGATCGGCATGCTCGCGCACGAACTCCAGCACGCGGCGGAGATCGCGCGGGCGCCGTCAGTGGTCGACGAGCGCTCGCTGGCGGCCCTGTATCTGCGAATCGGCGTCGACTGCGCGCGAAACTGGCTCGAGCGGCGATTCGACAGCGCGGCCGCCATCGAGGTCGGGGCGCGGGTCACGCGCGACGCGCGGGACGGGTTTCGTCAGCTGGCCGGGACCGGGGTGGGTTCCGGTGCGGGCACCGGCTGCAACGATGTCTGCAGGTAGACGAACGGGACGCCGCTGCGCAGGTAGTTGTCGATCCGCTCGAGGACGACCGCCTTGCGCAGCCACGCCGGCGCCGTCTCGAGCAGCCGCTCTTCGATGAGCGTGGACAGGTACTCGAAGCCCGCCGCGAACAGGCGCTCGCGGAGCGTGTCGAGCAGCCGGTTCTCGACGTCGACGTCGTTCTGCACCATCGGCAGCGTGGCCATCGCCTGCAGGTAGAACACGCTGTTCTCGCCGAAATGCGGATCGGAGCTGACGCCTTCCTCGTCGTGGTTCTCGATCGCGCTGCCGAGCGCGTAGCCGACGACGCGCCCCGAGACGCGGTCGCGCAGCGCCACGCCGAACGCGCGCGGGTTCGCCATTGTCTGCTCGAGCGCGTCGATCGGGAACTGGAGCAGCGCCCGCGGGCCGGCTCGTGACGCCTCGGGCTGGATCGTCGTGCCGCCGCCATAGCGCTCCTGCTCGACCGCGGCGATCTGTTGCTTGACGGCCTCGAACGTCGCCGGCGTCAGATCGATGACCTCGATCGTCTCGAGCGGAATCGCCAGCGTGCCGACGCGGATCTTCGGCGCCGGCGGCGGCTCCGCCGGCAGCCGCCCGGGCACGAGATCCTCGAGCGCGAGCCGCAGCAGCGCCAGCGCCTCGTCGATCGTCGCCGGCTCGGTGTCGTAGCGCGGATACACGCGTACGGCGCGCTCGCCGGCGGCGAGCAGGACCAGCCCGCGCCTGAACGTCCGGTCGAGGAGGGCGTCGCGAAGGTCGGCACGCACCACGTCGAACGCCAGCATCACGCCGGCGCCGCGGACGTCGCGGACGATCTCCTTGTAGTCGCGCGCGAGCGCCTCGAGGCCAGCCTTGGCGTGGTCGCCGGTCCGCCGCACCGCGTCGAGATCGAGCTTGTCCATCATCGCGAGGAGACGCACCATCCCGGTCGAATCGCCTTCCCACGTGGTGTTGAATTTCTTCTCTTCCTGGAAGAAGGTCGCCAGCTCCTCGCTGACGAAGAGCACACCGTTCTGCGCCTTTTTCGCCCAGGTGACGACGTCGGGCGACGACGGCAGATCGAACAGCTCGTGCGCCCAGAGGCGGCCGGTCATGCCCCAGCCCGTCTGCACCTCGTCGAAGACCAGCGGCACGTCATAGATCCGCGTCAGCAGCCGCAACTTCTGCATGAAGCGCGCGCTCGCGCGGCGCACGCCCCCCTCGCCCTGAATCGGCTCGACCAGCACAGCGGCGACGCGCTTCGCGCGGCGGACGACGTCGGGCGTCAGCGCGGCGCGCTGCGCGGCGACGAAGGCGGCGACGGCGTCGGGGCCAGGCGCCGGCCGGGCCACGAAGTCGTCGAGCGCGTCCATCTCGCGGCGGAACGTGTCCTTGCTCTTGTCGGCGTGCGGCAACTGGCCCGACACGAGCAGGTCCCACAGCTGTTTGAGGCTGCGCTCTTCGCGCCGCAGCGTCTCTTTCGGCGACCGCGTGCTCTCGACCGGAAACGAGATGTGCGGCCACTCGAAGGTGGGGAAGCCGAGTCGCGCCTTCTTCCGATGCGTCACGGCGAGGCTGCCGAGCGTGCGGCCGTGAAAGGCGCCCTCGAACGAGACGATGAAGCTCCCACCCTCGTGGTCGGACGTCTTCACGCGGTTGAGGAGCACCGACTTGATGGCGTTCTCGACCGCTTCGGCGCCGGTGTTGACCACGAAATGCCGAGGCGTGCCGGCGGGTGCGATCCGGTTCAGCGCCGCCTTGAGGCGCAGCGACAGGACGGTCTGGTATTCCGAATGCGCGTAACGGGACACGACGAACGGCAGCGACTCGAGGATCGCGCGAATCGCGGCCGGATCGTTTTCGCCGAACGGCTGCGTCGCGATGAGCGCACCCATGTCGAGGAACCGATACGGCTGCCCGGCGGGATCACGATCGACGATCGCGAGATAGGGGCCGATCGACTCAGCCGCGTCGAAGGCGACAGGCAGCGAGAAGAACAAGCCGCGCGACGCCGCCTGCAGAGCCGCGTGGGATGCGGGAAGGTGCTCGCTGACCAGGTCTTCGAGCGTGCGTCCGCCGTCAGAGAGCGCCTCGGGAACGTGTGCGCGGATCTGGCCGGCGCGGTACTGCGCGTGGAGGGCGGTCGCGCGGTCGAGAAAGGCGGCGGTCCGGGCAACCGCCGGATCCAGCGGATCCATCGGTGGCAATGATGACACGAGCCGCCGGCGGACGGCTCAGGCGTCGCGCCAGCCCTGACGGCGCAGTTCTTCGATTTCGCGGGCAAACCGCTCGAGATCGCGCTCGACGCGGTGCCATTCGGTGCGTCGCCGCTCGTGCGACACCCGATCGTTTGCGATCGCGACCGTGCGCCAGCCGGCTGGCTGGCTCTGCTCGATATGAAAAGAACGGGTTTCGCTCGCGCGGACAAGTTTCTTCTGGAAGAGGGCCATCGCTGTGCTCTGTCAGGAAATGCGACAGCCCATTATCCGGCGAATGCGTCGGAATGGCCAACTCGGGCGCCCGTGGCGGTGCCCGTATGCATCGGGCATTTGGCCGAAAGAGAAGAGCTCGCGCTCGTCTTTTACGTCGATGTCGCGGCGTCGTTACGCGAACGTTCCTCGAGCCCAGCAGCATGCCGGTGCCGGTCACGCTCCGACCGGCACCTCACAGGAGCGTTCGAATGCACATATCGAGGGTCACGACGTTCGTGCTCGTCGCCTGTCTGTCTGCCGCGGCCGCGCGGGCGGCGGAACCAGTGCTGGTCGCGGTGGGCAGCATCAGCGGCATCTACGAGGATTTCGCGACGCAAACATCGGCCCCGCTCGAGAACGGAATCGCAGGCAACCTTCTCGGCGGAATGGGCTCGGCTCTCGCCTGGGCGGGCGGCGACCTGTTCATCGCCCTGCCCGATCGCGGGCCGAACGCCAAGCCCTACAACCCGCTCGTCGACGACACGGCGTCATACATCCCGCGCTTTCATACATTGCATCTCACGCTCGCGCCGAGTGGCGACCCGAATCTGCCGTTCATCGTCACGCCGATGGTCGTCGGCACGACGCTGCTGTCCAGTCGATCGCCGCTGTTCTACGGAAGCGGGGCCGGTCTCGGCGTCGGCGGCGGCACGCCCGCGCTGAACGCCGTCGATCACGTGTTCTACTTCAGCGGGCGCTCCGACAATTTCAATCCGGCGACGCTGTCCACTGACCCCGAGAACGCGCGGCTCGATCCCGAGGGCATCAGGGTCTCGCGCAACGGCCGGAGCGTGTTCGTCACCGACGAGTACGGTCCGTTCGTGTACGAGTTCGATCGCGAGTCGGGCCGGCGCGTGCGCGCGTTCAGGCTGCCGGACAAGTTCGGCGTGACCCTCAAGAGTCCGGTCGGCAACACGGAGATCAGCGGGAACACGTCCGGCCGGGTCGCCAACAAGGGGATGGAGGGGCTCGCGATCACACCCGACGGCCGCACGTTGTTCGGGATCATGCAGAGTCCGCTGATCCAGGACGGCGGCGCGAACGGCCTCGCCACGCGCATCGTCAGGATCGACGTCGCGAGCGGGAGGGTGAGCGAGTTCGCCTACCGGCTGGACAGCAGCAAGTTCACGGTCAGCGAGATGGTTGCCGTCAACGACCACGAGTTCCTGGTCGACGAGCGCGACGGCAAGGGACTCGGCGACGACTCCATCGCGGTCCAGAAGAAGGTGTACAAGATCGATCTCGCCGGCGCCACGGACGTGACCAGCATCACCGGCTCGGCCAGCCTGGTTGCGAACGCGGTTCCCAAGGTCCTGTTTCTCGACGTCGTCAGCGCCCTGAATCTCAAGGGCGTGGCTGCGTTCGACGTGCCGGCGAAGCTCGAAGGGATCACCTTCGGTCCCGACGTCATGATCGGCGGTGCGACGAAGCACACGCTGATCGTCTCGAACGACAACGACTACACGGCGGTTGCCGCCAATTCGCACCATCCCGGCGGCAGCGCCGACAATCCGAACAAGTGGCTCGTGTTCGCGTTCGACGACAGCGATCTGCCCGGCTTCGTGCCGCAGTGCTTCGTCGGGGGCGACGACCATGGCGGCGACGACGATCGCGACGGCCCCGGAGAGGATCGCGGCCGGTGCGGGCGGTGACGTGAGCGCGCGGCGCGCGCGGCCGGTCAGGCGGCCCAGGTTCCGTTGCGGTACAGCGTCAGGGCGACGTCAGTGTTCTCGCGCAGCGCGCGCGCGATGGCGTTCCAGTTCTTCTCGCAGCGAAGCAGCGTCTTCCACGAGTACAGGTGCTTCGGCTTGTGGAAGTCGCTGTTCGCGACGTACGGATAATGCTTGAGGCTCGTCACCGAGAACAGGTCGTCGCGGTTCGCCGCTTCCCAGACGTCGACGAGGTCGGCGAGCCGCTTGCGGTGATCCCAGAGGTAGCAGGTTCCGATCTCCACGCGGCGCGTCGTGCGGTGGTGGGGATGACAGGCGATGCTCAAAGCGTTCTGCGCGCGGATCGCGCGCAGGATCTCCTCCGCGGATTGATCGGCAGAGATGTGCTGGTGGATGTTCAGCGCCACGATGTGCGAGTTCTTCCTGCTGCGGATGTGATTCTGGGTGATTTCGGCGCCCGGGATGACGAGCAGCCCGTACTTGTCGGCGGCCCGGCGCGCCTCGCTCGCGATCTCGTCGAGGTAGGCTGGAAACCGCTCCTCGGTGACCGAGAAATCGCGACGCCCGAACGAGATCAGCCGTCCGGCGCGGCCCAGCAGGTCACGCTGCATGAGGATGTGATCGGTGATCGCGATGACGTCGAAGCGGCCGGTCTTTCCGTAGAGGTCGATCACCTCGCGCACCGACAGCCGGCCGTCGCTCCACCGCGTGTGCACGTGAAAGTCGCAGAGCAGAAAGGGTTCGTATCCAGGCACGGTCAGGCCCTCACGTCGAGATGACCCTGGTCGGCCGGTCTGTGGCGGAGAATCTCCGACCAGAAATTCCGGACGTACAGCTTGCAGACGGTCCACGTGCCCATCTCGCGGTAGCGCCGCGCGGACGTCCACACCCAGCAGTCGCCGCGGAGACGCACACGCCCGATCGGCGTCAGGCGCCGGCCGAGATTGGTGTCTTCACCGTGGAATCGGATGCGCTGATCGAATCCGCCGATCGCGGCGAGCGCGTCGCTCCGGACGGCGAAGTTGCCGCCGTAGAGGACCGCACCGATGCCGCACAGGTGGTGCACGACGGCGTGCGTCGGCGGCGCGACGACGACGTCGTAGGCGCGGATCAGCGTGCGGCCGGTGGGCCGCCAGTCGTAGAACCGGTACGGCCCGGTCACGGCGACGCAGCCGCCGCGTGCGAACTGCGCCTCGACGCGCGCTATCCAGCCGATCGGCGCGCGGCAATCCGCGTCGAGAAAAGCCAGGAGATCGGTGCGTGCGGCCCGGCGGCCCGTCTCACGGGCGACGACCAGGCCTTTGCGCGGCTCGTCCACCACGCGGACGCCCGGCACCGCGCGCGCCACGGCGGCCGTCTGATCGGTGCTCGCATTGTTGATGACGAGGATGTCGTCTGGAGGGCGCGTCTGCGCCTTGAGTGAATACAGGCAGGCCGGCAGCAACCGGCTCTCGTTGAAGGCACACACGATGGCGGTGATCGTCAACGCCATCGGTTGGGGCGCGGCATCGATCACACGATATGGGGCTGTAGTGACGACAAAGTAGCAGCCACGTGACGTTTCGGTCAATTTTGGGGCGATGCCCTTTTTTGCGCGATATTTCTTCTCGCGCGGCTGCGGTTCGCGGATGATGTCCTGTGCCCGGACCAGGAGGGGAACATGACGCAACCATCCACCAGCAAGGCGCACGAAGATCGCGTGACGAGCTCCGACGGCCATGAACTGTTCATCCGATCGTGGCGGCCGGAGGCGAGCGTGCGTGCGGTTGTCGCGATCGTCCCCGGCTTCAACTCTCACAGCGGCTACTACACCTGGGTCGCCGATCAGCTGACGGCTGGCGGGTACGCGGTGTATGCGGTGGATCTCCGCGGCCGCGGGCGCTCGGACGGCGAACGCTTTTACGTCGAGAAGTTCGCCGACTACGTCAGGGACGCCGCCTCACTGGTCCACCTCGCGAAATCGCGCGAGCCGGGGGTGCCGCTGTTCCTGCTCGGCCACAGCGCCGGTGGCGTCGTCGCCTGCATCTATGCGCTCGAGTATCCGACCGACCTCGCGGGTCTGATCTGCGAGAGCTTCGCGCACGAGGTGCCGGCGCCGGACTTCGCGCTCGCCGTCTTCAAGGGCCTGAGCCATCTGGCGCCGCACGCGCACATCCTGCACCTGAAGAACGAGCAGTTTTCGCGCGACCCGGCGGTCGTGAAGGCGATGAACGAGGACCCGCTGATCGCCAACGAGACCCAGCCGACGCAGACGCTGGCGGAAATGGTCCGTGCCGACGAGCGGCTCAAGAAGGAGTTCCCGCTGATCACGCTGCCGGTGCTGATCCTGCACGGGACCGCGGACCAGGCGACCAAGCCGAGCGGCAGCCAGCGCTTCTACGACAACGCCGGATCGACCGACAAGACGCTGAAGCTGTACAAGGGACACTTTCACGATCTGCTGAACGACGTCGGCAAGGAAACCGTGATGGCCGACATCCTGTCGTGGCTGGGGGCGCACGCGCCGGCGAGGAACCCGGCGAGCGCGTAATCGACAGATGACCGAGCCTCTGCTCAGCGAGGCGGCGAAATCGACGCCGCCGGTGAGCGCCTCGCGCGAGGCGCTGATGTTTCCCACCCTGACCGCGGCGCAGATCGCGCAGATTGCCGCGCACGGACGCGTCCGCGCGCTGGCGCGCGGCGAGGTGCTCATCGAGGCGGGCGATCGGGTGGTGCCGTTCTTCGTGATCACCGCTGGCGCGATCGAAATCGTCCGGCCGTCGCCCGCCGGCGACGTGCTGGTCGCCGTCCATGGTCCGGGGAAATTCACCGGCGAGGCGAACATGCTGCTCGGCCGGCGATCGTTGACGCGAGCGAGTGTCGTCGACGCCGGCGAGGCGATCGAGCTGACGCGGGATCAGGTGCTGACGCTCGTGCAGACCGACCCCGCGATCAGCGAGATCCTGATGCGGGCGTTCATCTACCGGCGGCTCGAGCTGGTCGCACACGGGATCGGCGACGTCGCGCTGATCGGGTCGCTGCATTCGCCGGCGACGCTGCGCATCAGGGAATTCCTCACGCGCAACGGCCATCCGTTCGCCTACGTCGATCTCGACCGCGACACGGACGTGCAGGACCTCCTCGATCGCTTTCACGTGGCGACCAGCGACATCCCGGTGCTGATCTGCTGCGGCCACGGCGTCCTGCGCAACCCGAGCAACGAGCAGATTGCCGACGTGCTTGGCTTCAACCAGAACATCGATCAGACGCACGTGCGCGACGTCGTCGTCGTCGGCGCGGGGCCGGCAGGGCTGGCCGCCGCGGTGTACGCCGCGTCGGAGGGGCTCGACGTGCTCGTGATCGAGGCCAATTCCCCGGGAGGGCAGGCGGGGTCGAGCTCGCGAATCGAGAACTACCTCGGGTTTCCGACCGGCATCTCCGGCCAGGAGCTCGCCGGACGCGCGTTCGCGCAGGCCGAGAAGTTCGGCGCCGAGATTCTGATCGCGCGCGACGCGACCTCGCTCACCTGCAATCGCAAGCCGTATACGGTCGCGACTGGCGAGAGCGGACGCGTGCAGGCGCGGGCAATCATCCTCGCGACGGGCGCGCGCTACCGCAAGCCGGCGCTCGACAACCTGGCGCAGTTCGAGGGCGTCGGCGTTTACTACAGCGCCACCTTCATGGAAGCCCAGCTCTGCGCCGGAGACGACGTGATCGTCGTCGGCGGCGGCAATTCAGCCGGGCAGGCAGCGGTGTTTCTGTCCGAGAGCGCCCGGCGCGTGCACATGCTGGTGCGATCGCCGGGCCTCGCCGAGAGCATGTCGCGCTATTTGATCCGCCGCATCGAGGACACCGCGAAGATCGAGCTGCGGTGCCTGACCGAGATCGTGGCGCTCGAGGGGAACGGCCACCTCGAACGCGTCCGCTGGCGCGACAACCGGACCGGCGACGTCAGCCGCCACGACCTGCGGCACCTGTTCCTCATGACCGGCGCGGTGCCGAGCACCGCGTGGCTCGGCGGCTGCGTCGCGCTCGACGCGAAGGGGTTCGTCAAGACCGGGCCGGATCTCTCGCGCGATGATCTGACGGCGGCGCAATGGCCGCTGGCGCGCGCCCCGTATCTACTCGAAACGAGTCTTCCCGGCGTGTTCGCGGTCGGCGACGTGCGGTGCGGCAACGTCAAGCGTGTGGCGTCCGCGGTCGGCGAGGGCTCGATCGCGATCTCGTTCGTGCACCGCGTGCTCGCCGAGTAGCGGCCCGCCCTCGAGGAGCGCCGCCAGGAACCGGCGCACCGCCTGCGGACTCCGGAGGCGGCGGGTCGCCTGGCTGGCGCCCGGGCCGACGTGCAGGGAGATCCCGGTCTGCGGCAGCGCCGCGAACATCTCCTCGTCGGTCCGATCGTCGCCGAACGCGACGATGACCGCGGGCGGAGGATGCTGCGAGAGGAGATGCTGCACGACGGCCGCCTTGGTCGCGGCGCGCGGCCGCACTTCCACGACGCGCTTGCCTTCGAGGATGTCGGCCGGATGATTGGCGAGCGCGCGCGACAGCGCGACCCGGAGCTCGCGCGCCTGCGCGCTGCCGAATCCGCGCGCCACCCGCCGGTAGTGCCACGCCACCGACGAGGTCTTCATCTCGACGAACGCGCCGGGCGTGACCCGCGCGAACGCTTCCATCTGGGCCCGCGCCAGCTCGAGCCATTCGCCGCCCACCTCGTCGACAGTCGCGGCCCAGACGTCGGCGCGCGCCGGCTTGTACCAGACGCCATGCTCGGCCCACAGCTCGATCGGCAGCGCGCCGAACCAGGCGTCGAGCACGTCGCGGGAGCGGCCGCTCACCATCAGAATCGACGTGTCGGGACGGTCGGCGAGCGCGTCGATGAGCTCGAGGAGATCGCCGTCGGGCTGCGCCTCGTCCGGCGTATCCGCGATCGGGACCAGCGTGCCGTCGTAGTCGAGCAGGATGGCCAGCGGCGTCGCCGCCCGGATCGTCGAGAGCGTCTCGCGCAGCGCCTCGTCCGGCGTCGCACGGCGATCGCTGGGCGGCTCGCTCGCCAGCACCTCGACGAAATGTTCGGCCCAGCGGTGGACGTCGTAGGTGGTGACGCGCGCGTGCAGCGCGCGCATGCGACGGCGGCGCTCCGGCGCCGGCATCGCGAGCGCGCGGCGCATCGCCTCGGCGATCGAATCGGTGTCGTAGGCGTTGACGGTCAGCGCTTCCTGCAGCTCTTCGGCGGCGCCGGCGAACTCGCTGAGGACGAGCACGCCGTCGCCGTCGACGCGCGCGGCCGCGTACTCCTTCGCGACCAGGTTCATGCCGTCGCGCAGCGGTGTCACGAGCATCACGTCGGCGGCGCGATAGAGCGCGACGAGCTGCTCGACCGTCACCGACTGATAGAGGTAGTGGATCGGGACCGCGTTGATCGTGCCGTAGCTGCCGTTGATGCGGCCGATCATCGCGTCCACCTCGCCGCGGTATTCCTGGTAGCTGGGCACCGATTCGCGCGAGGGCACGGCGACCTGGATCAGCCGGACGCGATCGCGCAGCGCCTCGTCCTGCAGCACCGACTCGAAGGCGCGCAGCCGCCGCGGAATGCCTTTCGTGTAGTCGAGTCGATCGACGCCGAGCAGGATCGCGCGGCCGCCGGCCTGCGTCTTCAGCTCCGCAACGGCCGCCTCGGTCGCCGGCGAGGCTGCCAGCGTCGTGAGCGCCGCGGCGTCAACGCCCATCGGGAACACGCCGAACCTGACCCGGCGATCCTCGAGCCACACACCGTCCTCGTCCGAATCGCCGCCTGCCAGGTGGCCGACGGCCGCAGCGAAATGCTGCTGATACGAAAAGGTGTGGAACCCGACCAGGTCCGCGCCGAGCAGGCCGGCGAGCAGCTGCCGCCGCCACGGCAGAATCCGGAACACTTCCGCGGACGGAAACGGGATATGCAGGAAGAAGCCGATGCGCGCGTCGGGCAGCTGCCGGCGGATCAGGTCCGGCACGAGCATCAACTGATAGTCGTGCACCCAGATCAGGTCGCCCGGTCGATAGCGTTCGATCGCGACGGCCGCGAACCGCCGGTTGACCGCCTCGTAGGTGGACCAGGACGAGGCGCCGAGCGGCAGCCGATCGATGAGATAGTGAAACAGCGGCCACAGCACGCCGTTCGAGAATTCTTCGTAGTACTGCCGCACGTCGTCGCGTGACAGGTGGACCGCGACGATGCCTCGCTCGGCGAGCTGATCGTCGAGCGCGCGCTGCTGCTCCGGAGGGGGCGTCTCGATGCCCGGCCAGCCGATCCACAACCCGCCGGTGCGCTCGTGCCAGCCGCGGAGCCCGGTGGCGAGGCCGCCCGACGCCTGCGAGAACGACACTCCCTGGTCGGTCACCGCAGCCGTAATGGGCAGCCGGTTGGAAATGATGAGCAGTCTATTGGCGGGCATTTCTGCTGACCTGCTCACTCTTGCAAGTCAGACGCCGGCCTCGACCGTGTCTTATGAAGCGTTTACGGCAACCTCAGCCGCGTGCTAGGCTGCTCGCGAGGTGCACGCTACACGCTGGTTCAAGTGCCCGAGGTGCGGTTCCACCAAGACCGACCGGTCCCGCATCCGCTGGTACGAGGCGTGGCGCACACTGCTCGGGTCTCGCCGGCCCTACCGGTGCTTCGACTGTAACCGGAGATTCTGGAAGAACCCGTCCTAGGCGCGTGTCCGCGTGCGCGGTGACTCACCGGACGGCTCGCTTCTTCTTGCCGTCCGCCGTGATACCGGGTATGTTCCGCGTCGTTCGACCGTTCCGTCGACTTGTTGCGGTCGGCCTGTCGGCGACCGGGGGAGGGCACCCTGGCACTGCGAGTTCTGGTTGCCGAAGATTCACCCATCGTTCAGCACACCCTCAGCGAGCTGCTGCGGTCCGCGGAGGTGCTCACCGTCGTCCGCGCGATGGACGGCGCTGAAGCGGTGCGGCTGGCCGTCGACGGCGGTCCCGACGTGGTCATCCTCGATTACGACATGCCGGGCACCAACGGCATCGAGGCCGCGCGCGCGATCCGCGCCCGGCGTTCCGACCTGCCACTGATTCTGGTCGCGGCGACGGCGTCCGAGTACCTGATCGCGACCGCGATGACGGCGGGCATCAGCGGGTTCGTGCTGAAGCGCGATGTCGGCGACGACCTGATCCGCGCCATCGAAACGGTTCGCTGCGGCGCGACGTTCGTCAGCCCGAGCGCCGCGCGCGCGTTGTACGAGCGGTACCTGCCATCAGCGCGACTGGCATAAGTCAGGCTGGCATGGACGACAGCTTCCCCTGGGAAGACCTGCTCGACTACATCGAGGAGGGCAAGGTCGCTCCCGTCATCGGCCACGAGCTCATCGAGGCCGACTACCAGGGACGCCGCGTGTCGCTGCAGCGGTTGCTCGCAGAGCGGCTCGCCGAGCGCGAGAAGCTGACCGTCGAGTGGTCGCGCTACTTCGAGCTGAATGACGTCGTCTGCGCCTACCTGGCGAAGCCGCAGGCCAAGCTGGTCGGCCTGTACGACCGGATTGCCGGGCTGCTGCGCTCGCTGGCGCCGCCGTTCCCGATTCCGGACCCGCTGCGGCAGCTCGCCGAGGTCGGCTCGCTCGACCTGTTCGTGAGCATGACGTTCGACTCGCTCATGGCGCACGCGATCGATCGGACGCGGTTCGGCGGCAACGAGGTCACGCGCGAGATCGAGTTTTCAATCAACCAGTCGACGGCGGCGCAGACCGAAGCGCAGAAAGTCAGACCGGGCGACGCGCCGATCGTGTTCAACCTGCTCGGTCGCGCGTCGAGCAAGTTCGATTTCGCCATCCACGACGAGGACGCGCTCGAGTTCATCCATCGCCTGGTGAGCGGCGACGTGGCGCCGCCGGAGTGGCTGCTGTCGGAGCTGCGCAGCCGCCATCTGCTGCTGATCGGCGTGCACGTACCCGAATGGCTGGGGCGATTCATGCTGCGTGCCGCGACGCGCGATCGGCTGCGGCTGGCCCAGCGCGCCTACTTCATCGCCGGCGAGAACGTCCCGTCCGCCGCCGCGCTCACGCAGTTCCTGGCCCGGTTCGGCCGCGAAACCAGCATTGCGGTCTACGACGGCAGCGCGGCCGCGTTCGTCGGCGAGCTGCACACCCGATGGAAGGCGCGCCATCCCGACGCGGCGGCGGCCGCGCCCGAGACGCGCGCGGTGGACGCGCGCCGAGGCGCCATCTTCATCAGCTACGGCCGGGAGAATCTCGCCGCAGTGGAACGGCTGCACAGCGCGATCGAGTCGCTTGGCGGCGACGTGTGGTTCGACAAGACCGAACTGAGCGCCGGCGACGAATGGGAGAAGAAGATCCTTCCGCAGATCCAGCGCGACGTGCGGCTGTTCGTGCCGGTGATCTCCGATCGCACGGCGCAGCGCCACGAAGGCTACGTGTTCCGCGAGTGGCGTGAAGCGCTCGAGCGCTCGCGGAAGATCGTCGGCCGCCGGTTCATCGTGCCGATCGTCGTCGATCCGGACTTCACCGGAGACCTGCAGCGGTACGACGTGCTCGTCGACGAGTTTCCGGCGCTGCGCGACCTGCACGTCGGGCGCGCGCCCGGCGGCGAGCCGGACGACGAGCTGCGGCAGACGCTGGTCGCCGAGATTCGCGCAATGCGCCGGGAGGAGGCGCAGTGACGGCCGCCCAATGGCCCGGCGCCGCCGCCGATCGGCTGGATCGCGAGAACCCGTGGCCGGGCCTCGCCTCGTACGAGGAGTCGTCTCGCGATTTCTTCAGCGGCCGGGGGAGCGAAGCGGACGACCTGCAGCGGCGCATCGTGAACGATCCGGTCACGGTGCTGTTCGGAAAGTCCGGCCTGGGAAAGACCTCGCTGCTCAAGGCAGGCGTCTTCCCGCGCCTGCGTGAGAAAGGTCTGCTGCCGATCCTGTTGCGGCTGCAGGTCCTGTCCGACGCCGCCCCGTTCATCGAACAGGTGCGCCTGGCGATGTTCGACGAGCTGCGCTCGGCGAACATCGAGCACGCCGACGCCGAAAAGACGGAAACGCTCTGGGAGTACCTGCACCGGGCGCGGCAGGAGTTCTGGACGGCGCAGAACCGGCTCGTGCGGCCGGTGTTCGTCTTCGATCAGTTCGAGGAGCTGTTCACGCTCGGACGCGCGATGCCCGCCGCCGTCGATCGCTTCCGCGAGGACCTGGCGGACCTGGCGGAGAACCGGATCCCGGCACAGCTGGCGAGCCGTCTCGGCGAACGCGCGCCCGCGGAGGCGGGACTCGACTTCCAGGCGTGGCAGCACAAGATCGTCATCGCCCTGCGCGAAGACTTCCTCGCCGACCTCGAGGAGTGGCGGCTGAGCATGCCGTCGTTGCGGCGAAACCGGATGCGCCTGCTGCCGATGCGGCGCGACCAGGCCCTGGAGGCGGTGTTCAACGGGCGCACGAGCCACCTGGTGACCGAGCCGATCGCGCGCAGCATCGTCGCGTTCCTCTCGTCCGGCGCCGCCAGCGACGACCGCGCCGTGGACGCGCCGGGGGATTCCGTCGAACCGGCGCTCCTCAGCCTGTTCTGCCGCGGTGTGAACGAGCATCGCAAACGCGACGGCAAGACGGCGTTCGACGAGGCGCTCGTCGAAGGCGGCAAGGGCACGATCGTCGCCGACTTCTATCGCGCGAGCGTCGCCGACCAGCCCGATCGCGTGCGCCGGTTCATCGAGGAAGAGCTGATCACCGAGCACGGCTTCCGCAACAGCTACGCGATCGAGAGCGCCATCGCGAAGGGGTCGATCACCGACAGCGAGCTGACGACCCTCATCGACCGGCACCTCCTGCGGCACGAGCATCATCTCGGGACCGACCGCGTCGAGCTGACGCACGATCTCCTGACGAAAGCGGTTGCGGACGGGCGCGACGAGCGCCGCAAGGCCGAACGGCTCCGGCGCGAACGGCGTCAGCTCTGGAGAGCCCTCGGGTTTGCCGCCGCGTGTCTGGTCGTCACCGCCGCGTTCGGCTGGACGGCACTGCGGGCGTCGGCGGCGCGCGATGCGGCGCGGTCGCGCGAGCTGGCCGCGCACGCGGGATCCGTCATGAACCACGATCCCGAGCTGGCCATCGCCCTGGCGCTGGAAGGGTTGAAGCGATCGGACACGGTCGAAGCACGGTCGGCACTGATCAACGCCGCACAGTACGCCTGGCCCTCGGTGACGCTGCGCGCGAAGGACCACCTCACCGGCGACCCGGTCGCCGTCGCGCTCAGCTCGGACGGCAACGAGCTCGCCGTGCTCGAGTCCGGCGGGGCGATCAAGCTGTGGAACGTGCACGACGGCGAGCCACGGCTCGTCTGGACGGCGCCCGTGTCGGACGGGACCACCGTGGCCTTCAGTCCCGACAAGACGGTGGTGGCCGCGGCGCGAACCGCATCGGTCGATTTGCTCGACGCGGCAACCGGGAAGGTCAGGGCCACGCTGCCGGCGGACCTCGAGCAGAACCGGGACAAGGTCCTGGTGGTCTTCAGCCCTGACAACGTCTCGCTCGGCGCGAGCCTGAGCCAGCAGCGGATGCAGGTCTGGGATCGGCGCGGCGAGACGTGGACCGCGGCGCCGCTCCCGGACGTGCCGCCGGGACTCACCGGATTCGCGCTGCGCGCCGGCGGCACGCGCATCGTGGCGGTCGCACAACCGCCGAGCGGCTTGTCGGCCTACGCGATTGACCGGAAGGCCAATGGCGCGTGGGCCGCGCCCGTTCTCCTGGATTTGTCGGAGTGCATGAAGCCCCAATCGGTTTCGCAGGGCGCCGTCTATTTCTCCGCCACGTGGACGCCGCGGGCTTGCACGTACGCGGTCGATTCGAATCAGTCCGAGCCGGAAATCAAGAGCCTCGTCATTTCGGACATCGTCTGGAGCGCACAGGGAAACGGATTCGCGGAGCTCCTTCCGCAGCAACGCTCGCTGGATCTCATCGTCGGCAGGCAGCAGAAAGGAGAACGGCTGACCAGCCATGTCAAAGGCGCGCATCCCAACGAGGCGACGAGCGAGAAGTCGCACCTGATCTCGGTGAGCGACGCCGGCACGCGCGTCGCGGTGATCGACAGCGACCACGACAACCTCGTCCGGATCTACTCGCTGGCGCAGCACAAGCCGCTGCTGTCGCGCCTGCCGGCGAATTCGTTCGTCCTGGCGCCTGACGGAGCGTGGATGGCGGTGGCAGCGCCCGGACCGGATGGCAACGGCGCGACCATCGACGTCATCCCGTTTGCCCGCGCGTTCGCAGCCAACAAGCTCTCGGACGGGTGGACGCGGATCGTGCTCGACACACCTCCGGACCGAGTTCATGGCGCGCGGAACTCGGTCGTCGCGGTCTGGCGCAATCCGGAGACCACGCGCGTGTTCGACGCGGCGACGGGGAAACTGCGCTTCGAGCGGCAGGGCAGCGCGGAGCCGGTCGGACGCGGCGGCGAATGGCTCCTCACGCAGGTGGCCGCCGCGGCGTGGCAGGTGATCGACGCGCGCGACGGCTCACCGGCGGCCGTCCCTCAACTCGATCAGCGCACCGCGGTCGCAAGGGTGTCGCCTGCCGGAACAGCGTTCGCGCTGGTCCGCGGGAAAGGGGCGGCGCTGTTCGAGGCGAGCCTCTACGCCGTCCGCGATCGCGCCATTACCTACACGGGTCAGATCTCGTACGTGGGCGGGCGGCCGGCGAGCCTCGGGGTCGCCGACGATGGCCGGTCGATCGCGGAAGGTGACGGCGGCCGTGTGTGGCGCGTCGGCGACGTCGGCGGTACCGCGCACGCCGGAGCCACGCCTGTGGTGACGGAACCGGCCGATCCTCCGCAGGACGACGCGCCCGTGGTGAGTCCGATGGGCGGCTTCGAGGTTCGCGTGGATCAGAAACAGGACCCCGGCGATCTTCGCGTCGTCAGGCGCTCGGATTCGAAGGTCGTGAGGGATTTCACGCTCCGCTCGCCCGCATATCGCTTCAGCCAGGACGACCGGTGGCTGGCGGTGTGGGCCAGAGAGGAGCACAGTCTCGAGGTGCTCGATCTGGATCAGGCAGAGATCCTCTTCCATTTCGATCCGAGCCTGGCGATCGACGACGCCGCGTTCGCGAACGGCAACCTCCTCCGCGTTCAGTTTGCGCCGGAGACGTCGGAGTTCGGAAACGAAGCCACGCTCATCCCGCTCGAGCCGTCGATGATGATACGGCTGGCGTCGTGGCTGTCGCGCCGTTCGCTGACGGAGCAGGACCGCTGCCTGTACGGCTTAGGTGGCGACGAGTGCCGCGTCAAGCGTGCGGCGCCGGGCAGCCCGGCTCAACCGGATAGGAAGAATGCGGCTCCTCGTACGCAGTAGACTGATCGCGTACGATAATGGTCGAGCGAAGAAGATGGTTCGACCTCTGCAGTTGAACGTCGCCGCGCGGATGCACTGCCGAAACAGCATAGTCATCGGCGGTCACGTGCGGAACCATGCACCACAAAAAAAAGATGATGCTGATCAATGTGATCGTGTTGCTGTTGGCGGCGGCGCTGAGCGCGTGCTCGGCAAACGGAACCAAGGACGCGGGCGCGCAGTCGGGCGCGCCAGCGACAGCAGGAACAGCCGCGCAGCCGCCGGCCGCGTCACCGCCCGGCGCGCCGGCGACGGCAGGAACGGCTGGTGGAGCCGCGGACGACGCCGATCCGCCGGCGTCTGAGATCAATCTTCCTCCTGACCTCCGCGCCATCCTGGAGAAGACGTTCACGGGCGACTTCGACGATCTCGTCAAGCGTCGAGTCATCCGCTGCGGCGTGACCTACAACCGGACGTTCTACTTCGTCGATCAGGGCGTCCAGCGTGGCCTGGCCTACGAATACCTGCAGATCTTCGAGGATGAGCTGAACAAGCAACTCAAGACCGGCAACCTCGAGGTCCATGTCGTGCCGATACCGATGCGGCGCGACGCCTTGCTCCCGGCGCTCAAAGACGGCAAGCTCGACATGGTGGTCGCCGGCGTGACGATCACGCCCGAGCGGCAGGCGATCGTCGACTTCAGCAATCCCACCCGGCGCGGTGTCAACGAGGTCGTCGTGACCGGCCCCGGCGCGCCGACGTTCTCGACGATCGAGGATCTCTCGGGGCATGAGGTGTTCGCGCGGAAGTCGTCCAGCTATTACCAGAGCCTGGTGGACTTGAACAAGCGGTTCGAGCAGCAGGGCAGGACGCCGGTCGACATCGAGGTACTGAGCGAGAGCCTCGAAGACGACGACGTGCTCGAAATGGTGAATGCCGGACTGATTCCGGCGACGGTCATGGACGATTACTTCGCCGACTTCTGGAAGAAGGTGTTCACCGACCTGAACGTGTACGACACGCTTGTGCTCAGACGCGATGGCGACCTGGCAGTTGCGATCCGCAAGAACAGCCCGAAGCTCGCCGCGGAGCTCAACGGCCTCATCGCCAAGCACTCGCTGAACAACACGCTCGGTGCGATTCTGAACAAGCGCTACCTGGTGAGCACGAAGTACGCGAAGAACGCGACGTCGGACGCGGAGCGCAAGAAGTTCCAGGGCATGGTCACGTTGTTCAAGCAGTACGGCGACCGTTACAAGTTCGACTACCTCCTGATGGCGGCGCAGGGTTTCCAGGAGTCCGGGCTGGATCAGTCCGCGAAGAGCCACGTCGGCGCGGTCGGCGTGATGCAGCTGATGCCGGCCACCGGACGCGAGCAGAAGGTCGGCGACATCACCAAGCTCGAGCCGAACATCCACGCGGGCGTGAAGTACATGCGCTTCATGCGCGACGAGTACTTCCAGGATCAACCGATGACCGACCTCGACAAGGGGTTGTTCACGTTCGCGTCGTACAACGCCGGACCTGGTCGAATCCGGCAACTTCGGCGCGAAGCGCTGCGACGCGGACTGAACCCGAACGTCTGGTTCGGCAACGTCGAGCAGGTCGCATCGGAGAAGATCGGGCGCGAGACCGTGACCTACGTCAGCAACATCTACAAGTACTACCTCGCCTATCGGCTGATCGTCGAGGAGAACGCGCGGCGGCGAGATGCGAAAGTCGCGATGACGGCTGGGAAGAAGAACGTCGCGGCGACCGCCGGCAAGAAATAGCCCGCGGGGTAGTTAGAGGATATTCACGGCGCGGGCGGCGAGAATCGCCAGCACAGTCAGCGAGATCATCGCCTGAATCATCGTCAGAATCTTCGCCCATCTCGTGAGCACGGCGGTGTCGGTCGGCGAGAACGCCGTGCTGGTGTTGAAGGCCAGGAACAGGTAGTCGACGAAGTTCGGCGACCAGCGGTCCACGCCGGCCGCAATCTTCGCCTCCGGCGACAACGTCATCTGCGGAAACAGGAACGCGCCCGAGGTGTGGCGGGCGCGGGCGTCGCGGCCGTGCGGACCGCCGGCGTCCAGCCGCCAGTACCACAGCGCGAACACCAGGATGTTCGTGGTCCAGAGCGACGCCGCCGACAGGAGCAGCGCGTCGGGCGACTCCCGATGTGACGGCAGCGCTCCGATGAGCAGCGCAACCGACAGCACCATCTGGGCGGTCACGGCCGCGGTGACCGAGAAGCCGAGCACCCGGTCGAGATGATGGCGGCCGACGCGATGCGAGATGACGGTGGTCGCCAGCAGGAGACCGACGACCGTCGGGAAGATCCAGCGTGGACCGGAGGTGAGGCCCGCCGGCAGCGCCAGGTACAACCCTCCCACTGCGAGAACCGCGACGAGTGCCGGCCACCGCGGCTCCTGATCGGCCTTCGCGACGACGGTCGTGTGCCGTTCGCGCATCGGAACGTGCTCGATTATAGAAGGGACACGACGGAGCGCTGCTGCACACCGTTGCAACCCGACGCTCGTACAATGGTGACCACGCTTTCTTTACGAACCTGCCCGAGTGGCACGCACGCTGCTGCTCGAGCCGCGCCCTGCACACGATGACGAACTGCCGCCGCCGACGAGTCGGTGCGATCGTCGTGGCGATCCTGCTGGGTCGCGCGGCGCCGCTTGCCGCCCAGGGCGTCGAGATTACGCCGATTGGCGGCTATCGCTTTGGCGGGGATCTCTTCGAGATCGCCGCCGCGCATCGGCTCGACATCGACGGTGCGCCGGCCGTGGGGCTCGCGCTCGACGTCCCGATCAACGACGGCTCTCAGTTCGAAGCGCTGTTCAGCCACCAGGAGGCGACGGTCGTGACGCCTCTCGATCCGACAGGTCCGCCCGTACGGCTGCGGCTGTCGGTCGATCACTGGCAGGCGGGAGGACTGCAGGAGCTCGGTTTCGGGCGGGTCCGGCCGTTCCTGACCGGCTCGCTCGGTCTGACGCGCTACGCGGCTGACGCCGACAGCGAGATCCGGTTCACGCTCGGCGGCGGCGGCGGCGCCAAACTGTTTCCAACGCGCCACGTCGGCGTGCGATTCGACGGCCGGCTCTTCGCGACGTTCGTCGATCTCGAGGGACGAGGGGTGGCGTGCATCCAGGGAGGCTGCGTGATCGTGATCCACGCCAACATCGCCTGGCAAGCCGAGTTCACCGCGGGCCTCGTCGTCCGGCTCCCGTGACGTTCGCCAGACTCTGCGATCACAGCCGGCCGGCACGGGTCAGCGACCAGCGCCATCCGCGGAGCAGCGGTGTGACCACGATCCGGCAGCAGCGCCACGCGAAGAGCACGCTGGCGAAGATCATCATCAGCAGCGAGACGATCAGCGCGTCGATTGCGACGGTCCACCGGCGAATCGCCGGAAAGAGCGGCGCGCATCCAATCGCTCCGGCCGCCAGCACCAGCCAGAGCGCGGCCGACGTCGTCGGCTGAACGCGCAGCGGCGTCGCGTTGAGGCCCGCGAGCGCCTTGAAGAACTGCATCGCGCCGCCGAGCGTCGCGCTGCGCAGGATCACCCAGCCAGCCATGACGATCACGAGCAGATACACGTGCCGCAGCAGCGGCGGCAGGCGCTTGACCACCGCCTCGACGCCGTGCCGCTCCGCGACGATCAACGCTGCCTGACTGAGGCCCCAGACCGCCGACGTCCACGCGAGACCGTACCACGCGCCGCACAGGAGCACGACGAGCGCGTCGCGGCCGACCGAGGGTGCAGGAACGTGATCGGCGTCCATCGACAGATCCGCGTACTCACGGAACCACGCGGACAGCCCGATGTGCCAGCGCAGCCAGAACTCGCGGACGGTCTCGCCGACGTACGGCCAGCGGAAATTCTCGGGCAATCGAATGCCGACCATCCGCCCGAGGCCGATACCCATGTCGGAGTAGCCGGAAAAGGCGTAATACATCTGCATCGCCGCGCCGATCAGACCTACCCACGCCGCGAGCGCGCTCAAGCCGCCGGGCCGCATCGCGAACGCCGCATCGGCCTGGGCACCGGAGAGTCCCGCCATCACGAACACCTTCCAGACGCCGATGAGCAGCCGCCGCACGCCATACGAGTAATCGCTGACGCTCGGCGAGCGGCGGGCGAGTTGCCGAGCCACGCCTTCGTAGGCCACCGGTCCGCCGGCGATCAGCGGCAGGAGCAGGAGATACACCGCCAGCTGCGATCGGCTGCGCTCGGCCCGGATGCGGCGGCGGTAGACGTCGACGGAATACGAGATGCCGTGGAACGCGAAGTACGACACGCCGAAGGGCACGAGCAGGCCGCTGACGCGCTGCCACGGTCCGGCCAGTGCGCCGGATCGCGAGATCGCCGCGCCCGTCGCCACTGACACGCTGACGGCGATCGCGAGCCACGCGCGGGCAGGCAGCCGGCCGCGCGCGGCGTCACGACTGCGGCTGTCTGCGGCCCGCTCGATCGCGAGCGCGACGTGGTGCAGGACGAAAACGAGCGCAGCGATGAGGAGCGCGAAAACAGCACCGCCGATGACGAACGCCACGGCAAGCGCCGCGGCTGACAGAAGGACGGCCTTGTCCAGCGCGCCGTAGCCCATGTAGCGGACGACGAGCGACACCGCCAGCAGAAGCAGTGCGAAGGCAATCGGAATGAGGATGGACAGCCAGATCGGCCCGAGGAAGAGCACGCCGTCCGGATGCTATCGCGCGCGTCCGTGGCGGGCAAGCACGCGTCAATCGTGATTCGCTTGTCGCGACGGTCGTGTACGCTGTGGCACCACGATGAGACTTCGTTCGATCTGCTCCAGGATGATCTGGCCAGCCTTCCGCGTGTTCGGAATCGCCGCGCTCGTTCTGTGCGGCCGGCCGTCCACCGCCAGGTGCCAGGAGGTTTCGCCACCCGGCGCCGAAGCGCCGCCGGTCACGACGATCTTTCCGCACGACGAGGATGGACGCTGGTGGCTTTCGGGTCAGGTGAATCTGATCGGGCAGGGCCATGGCGACTTCGAATCGCCATACGAAGGCGAACACAGCCTACGAGCGATCCAGGAACACGCGTTGTCGCGCCTGTGGACGATTTACTCGGGCGTGCAGCTTCCCAAGCATCTCGAGGTGCTCGTCGCGATCGAGAGCGCGGGCGGCCGCGGGATCAGCGACGCGCTCGGCCTCGCGGGCTTCACCAATCTCGACGTCGTCCGGAATCCCGATCTGGGCGCTACGCCGTACCTCGCGCGGGCGACAATCCACGCGACGATCCCGTTGGCGTCCGAAGTCCCGTCCGCGAGTCGGGGACCGTTCTCGCTGGCGACGATGGTGCCGGCGCGCCGCCTGGATATTCGCGCCGGCAAGCTGAGCGTGGTCGACTTCTTCGACGTCAACGCGGTCGGCAGCGACAGCCACCTGCAGTTCACCAACTGGGCCGTCGACAACAACGCGGCGTACGACTACGCGGCTGACACGCGCGGCTATACCTACGGCCTGGTCGTCGAGTACGCCACGCCGCAGTGGTCGATCCGCGGCGCCGAGGCGCTCATGCCAAAGGTCGCCAACGGGATCGATCTCGACTGGGATGTCGCACGATCGCGTGGAGAGAACGTCGAAGTCGAATGGCGGCAGGGATCCGGCTTCGTCCTGCGGCTGGTGGGCTTCGCGAATCACGCGAACATGGGCAGCTACGAGGAAGCGATCAGCGCGTTTCACGCCGGGACTGACCCGACGCCGAACATCGAAGCGCATCGGGCCGCCGGACGCGTCAAGTACGGCGCGGGGGCGAACGCGGAGTATTCGCTTGGCGGCGGCATCAGGCTGTTCGGTCGAACCGGCTGGAACAGCGCCGACACGGAATCGTTCGCATACACCGAAGCGAACGACACGGCCGCGATCGGCGGCGACATCTCCGGCGCGCGCTGGCATCGGACCGACGACAGGGCGGGCGTCGCGTTCGTCTCGAACGGGCTCTCATCGGGACATCGCGAGTACCTCCGGCTGGGAGGGCTCGGCTTCCTGCTCGGCGACAGCAATCTCCGCTACGGCCGCGAAACGATCGTGGAGAGCTACTACACCGCGCACGTGTGGCGCGGCGTTTTCGGATCGGGCGGTGGAACGTTCATCGCCAACCCGGGGTACAACCGCGATCGTGGTCCGACCTTCGTCGGCATGGCTCGACTCCACCTCGAATTCTGAAACGGCGACGAAGGCGGTACACTCGCTGCGTCCAGCGACACCGTGATACGTTCGCGCGTCGATCCATGAGGGAGTACGGCGGCCATGTGGAACATCGCCATTCCGATCTGGGAGCTCGTCCTTCGCGCGGCGGTCGTTTATATCTTCCTTCTGGCGCTTTTACGGTTTACTGGCAAGCGGCAGATCGGGCAGCTGGCGCCATTCGACCTGGTGCTGCTGCTGGTGCTGTCCAACGCCGTTCAGAACTCGATGAACGGCGGCGACAACTCGCTCGTCGGCGGCCTCGTGTCCGCGGCGACGCTCGTCGCGATCAATTGCGCGATCGGCTACGCGACGTTCAGGAGCAAGCGCCTCGAAGCGGTGATCGAAGGGCGACCGCAGGTGATCATCCACAACGGCCGCGTCTACGAGGACGCGATGAGGAGCGCCAAGCTGACTCATCACGAGCTCACCGCAGCGCTGCGACAGGCCGGCTGCAACCATCCGGAGGAAGTGCAGGCGGCGATCCTCGAGAACAACGGTTCGATCAGCGTCGTGACGCGCCGGTCGCGGGCGGACAGCGGGATCGCCTGAGCGACCCGCCCGCCGGACCAGCCGGATCGGCCGTCCCGCACGTCTCCACTGTGGTGCCACACGATCAACAGGCTTCTCCAGATCAGCTGATCGGCAGCGACTCACCCCGATAGGCTGAGCAGCGCCGAATATTTCAGGCCGCCGATGGCCGCCGGTGTCACACCCTGCGGACCTGACCCGTCTTAGACGTAGGCGGTCGCGAGGACGTCGTCGCTCGCGACACTCCGAGCGTCGGTCAGCCGCAACTGGCGTGCTCCCGCATCGTCCGAAAGTCGCAGATCGCGCTCGTCACAATGTCCGGTGTGCATGTCGCGCGCGCGACGGAGCCGGCTGTACGGCACCTGCTGGATTGTTTGCGCGTCAAACCGGAACGAAAGTAAGGAACGTGTCGAGTCACCGCGACGTCAATCGTCATTACGTCAGGGGTCATTGAGGGGCAGGCGGCGGCTGGCGTATACCTCGAGGTCGAGACATCGATTGCAGGGATGAGCCATAACCAGGATGGAGTTCAGAAGTGACTGATGCCCAGCTCGCTACCGACATCGAGAGCTCGGTCGAACTGTTGCGGACGATCGCTGCCGTCCTCGACATCCGCGACGTCTTTCCGCGCGTGTCGGAGATCGCCAAGAAGATGCTCCCGCACGATCTGCTGACGATGATGTTTCACGATCGCGGCGGCCAGATCCTGATCGAGGCGGCGTCGACCGACGAGTTTCGAGGATTGAGCCGGTTCACCAAGGCCGACGACTCGGAGCCGCCCGAAGGATTCATGATCATCGACGACTTCACGACGGCGGTTCTTCCAATCGTCGACCCGGTGGATCTGCGCGAGCGCATTCTGGCGGCCGGGTTCAGGTCGCTGCTCGTCGTGCTGGCGCGGGCGCGGCATCAGAGCATGGGTCTCGGCTTCTGGTCGAAGAGCGTGGGCGCGTTCTCGCGCGCCGATGTCGCCGTGGCGCGACGGGTGGCCGATCATGTGGCGCTTGCCGTCTCGCACGAGCAGCTGGCTGACGCCGCGCGGCAGGTGGCCGAGGCGCACGCGCGCGCGGAGCGGCTCGAGGCCCGCGTGCAGTCGCTGGCGCGCGAGCTCGATTCGAAATCGGACGTGCGCGTGGTCGGCCGATCGCCGGAATGGCTCGGCGTGCTCAAGAAGGCCGCCCAGGTGGCGGAGACGGAAACCACCGTGCTCGTCACCGGCGAGTCGGGCACCGGCAAGGAAGTGGTCGCGCGCTTCGTCCACCGCGCGTCGGCGAGAAAGGCGGGACCCTTCGTCGCCCTCAACTGCGCAGCGCTGCCCGAGCAGCTCCTCGAGTCCGAGCTGTTCGGCTACGAGCGCGGCGCGTTCACCGGCGCGCTGCAGGCCAAGCCGGGGCAGATCGAGCTGGCCGGCGGTGGCGTGCTGTTCCTCGACGAGGTGACCGAGATGACGCCGTCCGCCCAGGCCAAGTTCCTGCGCGTCCTCCAGGAGCGCGAGTTCCAGCGGCTCGGCGGCACGCGGCTGCAGAAGGCGAACGTACGCGTGATCGCGGCGACCAATCGCGATCTCAAGAAAGCGGTGGACCGCGGCGACTTCCGCGAGGACCTGTACTATCGGCTGCAGGTATTCGACATCCGCATCCCGCCGCTGCGCGAGCGGACGACGGACGTGCTGGAGTTGAGCGAGGCGTTTCTGCGGGACATCGGCCATTCGTTCGGCCGCCCGCCGGCGGGGTTGACGCGCGACGCGCGCGCCGCCCTGCTGGCGCACGACTGGCCGGGCAACGTCCGCGAGCTGCGGAACGCGCTCGAGCGTGCGGCGATCCTGTGCGAGGGCGGCCTGATCACGTCGGATCACCTGTCGCTCCGCCGTACGCCGGTGGCGCTCGAGCCGGACACGAGTGATCTGGGCGCCGTCGAGCGGGAGACGATCGATCGCGTGATGCGCGACTCTGGCGGCAACAAGTCGAAGGCGGCGCGCAAGCTCGGTCTCTCGCGCACGCAGCTCTACGTGCGACTGAGGAAGTACGACCTCGATGCACGCGCGTACGCGTGATCGCGTGATGATGTAGCAGCCACCCGGCGTCCTTCTCCCACTCGCCTTTACTGCAGCCTGCAGCGTTGCAGCCGCGGATGAATGCGGCGCGCCATCGCCGGCCACTCGGCCGGCGCGCTCCGCGCGAGCGCGTCGAGTTCATCCGCCGTCAACTCATAGCCCTGATCGCGGATCTCGATGAGCGTCTCGCGGGGACGCTCGACGAACCGGCGCCGCATGTCTTCGTCGGTGAGCAACCACCCGATCACGAACTGGACCGTCTTCTGAGACATCTGCCGCACCGCCATCGCAAACGGCGGGCCACTGTTGATCCGACAGGGCTGATGGCTAATGGCTGATGGCTATGGCCAATGATCTCTTCGGCGATGGACCATTGCCATCAGCCATCAGCCATCAGCCATGTCACGTGTTCAAGGATGCACAGATCTGATGACCGTCACGCACTCGTCCGTGTGCGCATCACCATTCACGCTCGCGCAGAGAGGCGCCGAACGCGCTGAATCGACGCTCAATTCCGCGCGCCGCGAGGACCGACGCCATCTGGATCGTCGTTTGCCCTACGTCCTGCCAGCATGCCTGCTCTCTCGATTCCGTCTCTGCGTCCCGCGACCTGGGATGCCGCGTCGGCCGACACGCTGACGCTGCCATGGGTCGGCACCAAGGTCATCGTCCTGGTGTGTTCGGTGTTGATCGCGGCGACCGTCCGCCTCACGGCGCTCGACACCTACGGCTTCAGCGAAGACGAGATGAACAAGGTGCAGGCCATCGAGCAGTACAGAGCCGGCCACTTCGGAGCCAATGCCGAGCATCCGATGCTGATGAAGCTCGCGATGTGGGGAAGCGTCGCGGCGGCGACGCGCTGGAACCGGATGGCGCCGCCGGACGCGGCGATCTCGCTGGAGACCGCCGTCCGCCTGCCGAATGCGATCGCCGGCGCCGCGACAGCGGCCGTGCTGTTCGGCATCGCCGACACGCTGTTCGGAGGACCCGTTGCGACGGCGACCGCGCTCTTCTGGGCCCTCGACGTCAACGCCATCGCCATCAACCGAATCGGCAAGGAGGACACGTTCCTGCTGCTGTTCTTCCTGCTGGCGGTGTTCTGCTACGAGCGCGCCAAGCGCGAAGGCGTCGCCGACGTGGTCCGTGCGCAGCGCTGGTACACCGCGAGCGGCGCGTCGTTCGGTCTCATGCTCGCATCGAAGTACATGCCGCAGTACCTCGGCATCTACGCGCTGTTCAATCTGCTCACCGATCCGGAGCCGGGAGAGAACAGGCCGTACCGGTTGCGCCATTACGCGGCGATGGCGGTGGCGTTCGTCGCGGCGAACCTCGTGATCCTGCAGCCGGCGACCTGGCGGTACATGGCGAGCTACGTCGGCGGGGGCATGCTCGCCCACCACGGCTACGCCTACGCCGGCTCGCTCTACGTCACCAACGTGCCGATCTCGCCGCTGGGCGTGCCGGTCACCTTCTACCTGCGGCTGCTGGGCACGAAGGTGCCGATGGTCCTGCTGGCCGCGCTCGTCCCGGGCGTCATCGAGATGGTCCGCCGCCGCCGCGAGCGCGGCTTCGTGCTGCTGCGCGTGCTGGCGGTGTTCCTGATCGTTCCGTACTCGCTGATGGCGGCGAAGTTCCTCCGCTATTCGCTGCCGATGCTGGCGACGCTCGATCTGATCGCGGCTGTCGGCATCGTCGCCGGACTGGGCTGGCTCCTCCGAAAGGGATGGCTGCCGGCAGCCGCGCGCACCAGCGTGGCGGTAGCCGCCGTGGCGGTCGTCGCTGTCGGGCTGATCGGCGCACAGCAGGCGGCGGTGCCGTTCTATTCGCTGTTCGAGAACGTCGTCGGCGCCAGGATCAATGTCGGCGCTCCCGCGTTCCCTGAAGAGACCTACGACTACGGCGTTCGCGAGGCAGTGGCGGGCATTGCCGCCGTCGCCGCGCCGTCTGCGGTGATCGTCAGCGACGCGCCGGAGGTGGTCGCGCATTACGTCCGCGAGCAGTCGCGACCGGACATCCACGTCCGCTCGCTGTCGATGGACGGCCTCGACCGGCGCGCGCGCGAGTCGTGGGCGATCGTCCAGGACGAGCACCTGAGCTTCGAAAACCAAACAGTCGTCTCGCAGCTGCGCGCCCGCGAGACGCCGTGGCGGGAGATCCGCGTCGACGACCGCGTCATGGCGCAGATCTTCCGCGTCCCGGAGCGATAGCGATGCTGCGCCAGCTCGTCGTCAACGCAGACGACTTCGGCCTCACCGTCGGCGTGAACGACGGGATCCTCGACGCCCATGACCTCGGCATCCTGACGAGCACCAGCCTGTTCGCGAATGCGCCCGCCACCGTCGACGCGATTCGGCGTTCGCGTGGCCGCCCGTCACTCGGCGTCGGCGCGCACCTCACGCTGGTGGACGGCACACCGACGCTCCCCGCCCGCGACGTTCCCACCCTGGTGACCGACGATGGACGGTTTCGCCGCTCGTGGCGGCCGTTCATCGTCGCGTGTCTGCAGGGCCGGGTGTCGCTGAGCGAGGTCGAGCGCGAGCTGACGGCGCAGATCGAACGCCTGCGCGCGGACGTGCGGCTGACGCACCTGGATGCGCACAAGCACGTCCACGCGTATCCACCGGTGTTCGCGATTGTGGCGCGGCTGGCCGTGCGCTTCGGCATCCCGACGGTGCGCGTTCCGTACGAGCGCTGGTCGGCAGCCGCGGCGCTCGGGCGGGAGAGCGACGCACCGGCGGCCACCCGCCGCCAGGCGTGGCTGAACGCGCTGCTGTGGCCGTGGGCGCGGCGCAACTATCGCGCCGCCGCCGAGCTTGGTCTGCGCGTTCCGAACTTCACCGGACGCATCGACACCGGCGTTTTCACCCGGCGTTCACTGCGCCGGATGCTGCACGGCCTCAGGCCGGGAGTCAACGAGCTGATGGTCCATCCGGGGTACGCGGACGCCGATCTGCGCCGGATGCCGACGCGGCTCATCGAATCGCGGCTCGAGGAGGTTGCGCTGCTGTGCAGCCTGGAAACACGGGCGACCCTCACTCGCGAACAGATCACCCTAGTCCGTCACGATCTCGCGCCTTCGCTGCGCAGGAGTCTTCGCCATGCCTCGTAACACCCGCAACCGCACGCGGCTGTCGATCGTCGTGCCGCTCTTCAACGAAGTGAGCACGCTCGAGGAGCTGCATCGGCGCCTCTCGTCGGTCCTGTTCCTCCTCGGCCTGGAGTCAGAAATCATCTACGTCGACGACGGCAGCAGCGACGGAACCGTCGAAGCGCTGCAGGTGATCGAGGCGCGGAACGAGCAGGTCCGCCTGATACGGCTGGCACGCAACTACGGACAGACGGCAGCACTCGCGGCCGGCTTCGACGCCGCACGCGGCGACGTGATCGTCGCGATGGACGGCGATCTGCAGCACGCGCCGGAAGAGATCCCGAAGCTGCTCGCCAAGCTGTCCGAAGGATACGACATCGTCAGCGGCTGGCGTGCGCAGCGGGTCGACAACCTGTGGACGCGGCGGCTGCCGTCGAAGGTGGCCAACTGGCTGATGGCGAAGCTGTCGGGCGTGTCGCTGCACGACTTCGGCACGACCTTCAAGGCATATCGGGCGCCGGTGATCAAGCGCATCCGGCTCTACGGCGATCTGCACCGCTTCATTCCGGCGCTGGCGAGCTGGGGTGGCGCGCGGATCGCCGAAGTGCCAATCGCCAATATTCCCCGGCCGCAGAACCAGTCGCACTACGGGCTGTCGCGGACGTGGCGGGTGGCCGCCGATCTGATGACCGTCCGCTTCCTGCTTCGCTACGTGACGCGCCCGCTGCACTTCTTCGGGCCGATCGGTTTCGCGACCGTCGCGGCGGGCCTTGCGGCCGGCGGCTGGGTGCTCGCTACCAAGCTCGTCTCGGGCGCGCCGGTCTTTCTGGCGCATGGACCGCTGCTGCTCCTGAGCGCGGTGCTCGTACAGACCGGAATCCTGCTGCTCGGGCTCGGCCTGCTCGCGGAGCTGCTGATACGCATCTACATGGACGGACGGCAGCGGCGCATCTACACGATCGCGCCGGCCGAGCCGGAGGTGCTCGAACCCTGGGGCGGGCCGCGGCCGGTGCCGCTGCCTGTTCGATCGGGAGTAGTGCAATGAATCGCGCAACATCGATTCTCGCGGCAGCGCTGCTGTCGGTCGCGACCCAGGTCGGCATCCGGGCGGATCGCCCGCGCGTGGAGTTGCCGGCGACGGCGGTGACAGCCGGCGGCGAGCGTCACCACTACGTCATCGGCGCGCGCGTCAGGCCGCTCGTCCTGTTCTGGATAACGCGGGACGACGTGGGTGACGCCGTGGTGACGCGCCGTCGCACCTCAGACGAGGCGGCCTACTCGCTCCTGATCGGGACGGACCCGACACGAACGCCGCTGCACATCAACCGCTGGGGCTACATCGAGGAAGAGATCCGCGGCGAGCAGGCGCGCCTGCTGGGTGTGATGACCGAGTCGGAGGAGGAGTCGGTTCAGCAGGCGGAAGCGAACGTTCGCGGGCAGTCCTCCGGAAACCATCCGTTCAAGATCATTCACGCGACCGCCGACGCAGAAGAAGCGCGCGCCCGCGTCGCCTCGATTCACGCGCCCGAGGACTACACGCTGCGGCAGATTCCGCTCGTGCTCGATCTCGCGGCGCGTGAGGCGGACAGCGGCCGGCTGCGCGTCGCGCGGCTGTCGCCGGGCACGCGTCCCGGATTCCTGGCGGCGCTCGCAGACGCGATGGAGCGGCCGGCGGAGCGTTCGGCGATCAAGTACGTCTACTACGGACGACTCTACGAGCTCCGGCGGACCCGCAGCAGGACGATTGGCGACTTTCGTCTTGCCGGGAAGACGTACGGCGCGGCTGTCGCCGCCGACTTCGTGATCACCAGCACCCACGACGGAGAACAGACGAAGTTCTCGATGACCTACGGGACCGAAGGTCGCTTCGCGGAAGTACCGCTGACGGTCAGCTACCAGCCGCGGTGGTGGATGCAGCTCGAGCTGACGATCGACGGATCGTCGAGCGCGCCGGCCGCTGCCGGCGGCGGGGGCGGGCAATGACGATGCGTGTCTTGAATATCGCGGTTGCGGTCGTCGCCGCCGCACTGTTCGTCGAGTCGCTGCGGGTGATGGGGCTGGAGCAGATCGCCGGCGCGATCACCCGGATCGGCTGGGGATTCGGCGCAATTCTGCTGATCTCCGGCGTTCGCGACCTGGCACGGGCAATCGCGTGGACGCTCGCCGTGGAGCAACCGCAGCGGCTGCCGGTGATCAGCGCGCTGCGGGCGCGGCTCGCGGGCGAATCGCTCAACACGCTGCTGCCGATGGGGCTGGTGGTCGGCGAGCCAACCAAGGCGGCGGAAGTCGGGGGCAGTCTCGCGTTTGGTGCGGCGTTCAGGGCGCTGACCGTCGAGTTCGCGTTCTACAGCGCCTCACTCGTCCCGCTGTTTGCCGCGGGCGTCGTCGCGTTCGCTGCGGCGGGTCGCACCGGGCTCGGCCTTCCGCCGGCGTTCGTCGGGATTGTCGTGCCGATCGCCGCAGTCGCGGCAACCGTGGTCATGGTGCGACGCGCGTCGCTGTGGATGTCGCGGCGGCTGCGCGACCGCGCGGCGATTCTCGCGTGCGAAGCGGCCTATCAGGTCCTCTCCGTCGCCGAAACCTATCTGACGCTGCGGCTGATCGGTGCGCGGCCGACAATCGCCGCGGCCCTCGTGCTCGAGACGGTGAGCCGGGCGGTGACGATCTTCTTCAAGATGGTGCCGATGCGGGTCGGCGTCGACGAAGCCGCCTCGGCGTTCGTCGCCGCCCAGGTCGCGCTCGATCCGGTGTCCGGGCTCTCGGTCGCGCTGCTCCGGCGAGTGCGGCTCGCGTTCTGGAGCGCCGCTGGTCTCGGGTTGCTCGCGTGGCGGCGGACGGCGGCGGCTCGCGGACGGCTGGCGCGGCCCCTTATCGCCTCGGCGCCGGCCGCCGCCCTGCTCGTGGCGTTGTCGGTGGCGACCGGCGTGTCGGCTCAGGAGACGGGCGCCGTTGTCGCCGGGTCGGTGGCGATCACCGGGCCGGACGGCGCACCGCTCGTGGTGCCCGGGGTCACCGTGACGCTGCGCTGCGACGGCGACGAGCCGCAGACCGACGTCACCAACGACCAGGGCGAATTCCGCTTCGCCGATCTTCGTCCACGGAGCGGCGCCTGTTCGATCGTCGCCGACCTGCAGGGATTCAGATCGGAGACGAATCAGGTCGAGTTGACAGCGGGCCGGACGACCACCGTAAGCATGCAGCTGAAGCTCGACACGCTGCGCGAGGAAGTGATCGTTCGTGCGACGCCGCCAGCCGGGGACGCCGATCGATCGCCGGATCGCGCCGAGCAGGTCACCTCGTCGGTCATGCAGGCGGCGCCGATCGCCCACGACCGGTTTCAGGATGCGCTGCCGCTGATTCCGGGCGTGGTGCGCGGCCCTGACGGCCTCCTCAACATCAGCGGTCTGCGGAGCAATCAGGCGGCACTGACCTTCAACAGCGCCAACGGCACCGATCCGGTGACCGGCGAGGACGCGATCGAGCTGCCCATCGACGCGGTCAGCTCGGTGCAGGTGCGCGGCGCTGCCTATGCGCCCGAGTTCGGGCTGTCGGCAGGCGCCCTGACGCTGGTCGAGACGCACAAGGCCGGCGACGACTGGGACGTCACGGTCAACGATCTCGAGCCGCGGCTGCGACGGCGCGGCGGCGAGTTCAGAGGCATCGAATCGTGGACGCCGCGTGTCACCGTCGGCGGCCCGATCGTTCCCGGCAAGCTGCAGCTCCTCGAGTCGGCGCAGTACGAGTACAGCCAGACGCGCGTGTTCGGTCTGCCGCCGTTCGAAAGCGACACCGAGCTGCAAAGCTTCGAGTCGTTCACCCGCGCCGACTGGCTGCGCAGTCAGACGGACCGGGTGACGGCGTCGGCGCTGGTCTCGCCGCGCAAGACGACCTACGCCGGGCTCAACACGTTCAATCCGCAGAGCGTCACCGCGAACGTTGACACGCACAACGTCCTCGCGAGCCTCTCGGATCAGATCGTGACGGCGCGCGGCGTCGTCGACGCCCGCGCCAGCGTGAAGCAGTTCGACGCGACCATCGGTCCGAGTCGTGGACTCGCACCGATGCGGCTGGCGCCGGACGTCAACTCGGGCTCGTACTTCAACGACCAGGATCGGACCAGCCGTCGCGCGGAGGGATTCGCCAGCTATTCGTTCACGCCGATCGGGCCGGCGCACCTCGTGAAGATCGGCGGCGGCGTCACCTACGAAACCTTCGCCGGCGTCAGCGTCAACCGCCCGGTCGAGATCGTCCGCGCGGACGGCACCGTCAGCCAGCTGTTCTCGTTCGTCGGCGCGGGCCGGCTCGACGAGCACAAGACGGCGGTCCGGGGGTTCGCCCAGGATGCCTGGACGCCAGCTTCGCGCCTCAGCGTGCTCTACGGCGTGCGCTACGACTACGACTCGGTGGCCAGCGGCGTGAACGTCGCGCCGCGCGGCTCGCTGTCGCTGGTCCTCACGGCTGACGGACGCACCGTGCTCCGTGGCGGCGGTGGGCTGTTCTACAGCGCCGTTCCGCTGAATGTCTCGAGCTTCGACCAGCTCCAGCGGCGGATCGTGACGGTGCTGGCTGCCGACGGCGAGACGCCAGTCAGTGTGACCCCGCTGGCGAATCTGGACGCCTCGGCGCTTCGCGCTCCGCGCAGCACCACCTGGAACGTCGAGCTCGATCGAGAGTGGCTGACGAAGCTCTTCGTGAGAGTCGGCTACCAGCAGCGCGACAATCACGACGAACCGCTGGTCGACGCGTCGCCCACGGCGATCAGCCTGCGGACGGACGGCAGCTCACGCTACCGTGAGGCCCAGGTCTCGGCGCGCTACAGGTTCCACGGCGACGATCGGATCGTCGCGTCGTACACCTGGTCGTCGGCGGTCGGCAATCTCAACGAGTTCAACAGCTTCTTCGGTAACATCGAGAACCCGGTGATCCGCGCCGACGAGCGCGGCCCGCTGTCGTGGGATGCGCCGCACCACGTGATCGTGTGGACCAGCCTGACGCTGCCGCACGGCTTCGCGGTGTTTCCAGTGCTCGACACCCGAACCGGATTTCCGCTGTCGAATGTCGACGCGGATCGGTACTTCGTGGGGCCGAGGAACGCGGTCGGTCGGTACCCGACCTTCGTGTCGCTGGATGCGCAGGTGACGAAGCGGTTCCGGATCGTCGGCCATAACGCGACGATCGGGTTGAAGGTCTTCAATATCACCGATCATTTCAACCCGCGCGACTACCAGGGCAATATCGCCAGTGCTGATTTCGGCGGGTTCAACAACAGCGTCGGCCGGACGTTCCGCGGCAAGTGGGTGTTCGAGTTCTAAAGGCAGAGCCGGATTCCGCCCAGCTTTTGGCGATCCGTCGAGCGGCGGCTTCGCTACGATTGTCGTGTCCGCGATCGAGTACCGGTCGCGCGCGATTGGATCGTGGAGGAACGCTGCCATGGCCGACGACGCTGGTGCCAAGGGTCCCGACTTGAAGGCCGGCGTGCCGGTCAGTGCGCTGGCGAGCGGCGCCATGCTCCTCGGACACGTCGGCGACGACGAGGTGGTGCTGGCCCGCGCCGGCGATCGCTTCTTCGCCGTCGGCGCGCATTGCACGCACTATCACGGCGCGCTCGCTGATGGCCTCCTGGTCGGGGACACGGTGCGGTGTCCGCTCCATCACGCCTGCTTCAGTCTTGCGACCGGCGAAGCCCTGCGCGCGCCGGCCCTCGACCCGATCGCGTGCTGGCAGGTCGATCGGCGCGGCGACAGGCTGGTCGTAACGGAGAAACGCGCCGGGCGCCAGTCGTCGGCCGCGTCAACCGGCGCGGGGCAGCCACCTTCCTCGATCGTGATCGTCGGCGGGGGCGCCGCGGCCCTGGCGGCCGCCGACATGTTGAGGCGAGAAGGGTACGAGGGCTCGATCGCCATGATCAGCGCCGATCAGGACCCTCCGGTGGACCGTCCGAATCTCTCCAAGGATTTCCTCGCCGGCGAAGCGCAGGACGACTGGATTCCGATGTGGCCGCCGGACCTGTACGCCGAGCGGCGCGTCGAGCTGCTCCTCGGTTCGCGTGTGGCGTCGATCGATCTCGGCTCGCGGGCCGTCGTGCTCGAGAACGGCACGAGGCGCGGCTACGGCGCACTGCTGCTGGCGACCGGCGCCAACCCCGTGCATCTCGCGATTCCCGGCGCCGAATCAGCGTCAGTGCTCTACCTCCGATCGTTCGCCGACAGTCGGGCGATCGTCGAACGGGCGCGCACCGCGAAGCATGTCGTGGTTGCCGGCGCCAGTTTCATCGGCCTGGAGGTCTCGGCGTCGTTACGCACGCGCGGCATCGCGGTGGACGTCGTCGCGCCGGAGCGCGTCCCGCTCGACCGTGTGATGGGCCACGACGTCGGACGGTTCGTTCAATCCGTCCACGAGGCGCACGGCGTCGTCTTTCATCTGGGCGAAACCGTTGCGTCTGTAGACGGGCGCACGGTCACGCTGAGCGGCGGCAGCACTCTCGACGCCGACTTCGTGGTCATGGGCGTTGGCGTCACGCCGGCGATCGACATCGCGGAGCGTTCAGGTCTGACGATCGATCGCGGGATCGCCGTGAACGAGTTCCTCGAAACCAGCGCGCCGGGCGTGTTCGCGGCCGGCGACGCGGTCCGCTGGCCGGATCCGCATACCGGTGAGCGAATCCGTGTCGAGCACTGGGTCGTCGCCGAGCGTCAGGGTCAGGTCGCCGCGCGCAACATGCTGGGACGCCGCGAGCGCTTCGATGCCGTGCCGTTCTTCTGGAGCCAGCACTACGACATGACGATCCGGTATGTGGGCCACGCCGAGCACTGGGACGCGGTGCAGATCGACGGGTCGCTCGAACGCCGTGATGCGGCGGTGAGCTTCATGAAGCAGGGCCGCACCGTCGCGGTCGCGACCGTGTCGCGCGACCGCGACTGCCTGCGCGCCGAAGTCGAGCTCGAGCAGCGCTAGTCGCGCGCGTCTTACGCGTCGCGCCAGCCCTGCATCCGCAGCGCGTCGATCTCACGCCCGAAGCGGGCGAGATCGCGCTCGACTCGATGCCATTCGGTGCGCTCCTGCTGGCGCGCGATACGGTCGTTCGCCATCTCGCACGTACGCCAGCCTGCCGGGACGATGCGATCGATCAGGAACGAGCGCGTCTCGCTGGCCCGTACGAGCGTCTTGTGGAACAGCAGCATCGGAATCTCCCGTCAGCGTCGTTGGAGCCAGTGATTATTACCCGATCGCGGCGCGTTTTTCGAGCATGAGCTGCCGGACTGGCCCTGGCGGCAGTTGGTCAGATGCTCGAATCATCAGTCGATGGTTCCACTTCGGTGGCGCGACCGTTGCGGCCAACAACAACCTGCAGGAAACATGCTCATGACGCTGTTGGACGTATTCCAGCGGGAAAATCGGGATTCGCGGCCACGATGTGCTGGACGGCGACCGGGGCAGTATTCACGACGCGCGTATTGCCACGCGACGATGCCGCGAGATTCTACCTTTCACCCATACCGCCACGCCAGTCGTGCGCATCACATGAGCACGGCGATTCGCTGCCGGTGATCGTTCGGCAGTCTCGTCACGAGATGACCCAATCCGAGCCGCAGTCGCTGCAGGACGGGAGGCACTCACATGACGCTCGAGCTCGCTGAAGTCAGACGCATTGCCGAGGACGTCGTACGCACGGAGGATCCAGCGCTCGAAGTCATCGCCGCGACCACCGAGGGCGGCGCCGCGTACACCGAAGTGACGGTCACCATTCGCGGCTGCGAGGAAGGGCCGTGCCGCCTCGTGATCGGCGCCGACCGCGGCGCCAGCGAATCGGCGCTGCGCAGCTCGATCGCGTCGCGGCTGCGCGACCATCACGATCATCGGCGCGATCGGCGTGCGACCGACATTCAGCGCACGTGACGGAGATAGGCAATCGTCACCGCTGATGATGGTGATCAGCGGCAGCACCCCGCAGAACAACAGCGCTCCGAGGAACTCCCCACGGCTGAACGGTCTCATGGCCGCGCGCCGCTTCGTTCGTAGCCGCGGCTGGTCAGCAGGACGCGCAGGCGTCGGTGGGCGCGGACCAGGCGCAGCTTCGCGGCATTCGGCGAGATGCGCAGCCGGCGCGCGATGTCGGCGAGGCTCGCACCCTCGACATGCCGCATGATCACCATCGTCCTCGAGCCCGGCGGCATGGCGTCGATTGCGCTGCGCAGCAGCGCGCGCGTCTCGCGGCGCAGCAGCGTCTGCTCGGGGCCGGGCTCGGTTCTCGCGATCAGCGCATCCTGGCGTCCATGCGCGCGCCGCTCGTCGATGAACGCCTCGAGCGACGATTCCGGCCTGCGGCCCATCGCCCGCCGTCGGGAGATGGCCTGATTGATCACGATGCGTCCGACCCAGGTCGACATCCGGCTGTCGCCGCGGAAACGCGGCAGATGGCGGACAGCGGCGACCATCGCGTCCTGGACCGCGTCCTGCGCTGCCGCCGGATCGCGCAACACGTGCCGGGCCGATGCCTGGAAGCGGCGGCGATACTGGCGGGCGCACGCGTTGAATGCGTCGTAGTGCGTTGCAAGCGTCATGAAGAGAGGATGCCGGCAGCGAGCGCCGGACACATGCAACTGCGGTAGGAAAGCGGTGAGGATCCAGTAAATCTCCCGGCGGAGACTCTGCGCCCGACCGCGATCGCCTACGCCGGAACGGTCAGCGCCGCGCGCACGTCATCGCTGTCGAGAAACGTCTGACGCAAGTCGTTCGACGTGCTCATCGCACCTGCCAGACGGGCGATGACCGAGGCGGCGCGGGACTGATGGTGCATCGCCTGGTCGCCACGGCCGTGCGCCGCCGCCGTTCTGGCTGCGCATGCATGAACACGCCAGGCCGCGAGGGGCGCGTCGACTTCGTCGACTGCCGCCAGCGCGCGCTCGAGCGCGGTGCCGGCCGCATCGGTCTCGTCTTCAGCCAGCGCACGCTCCGCGCGAGCCATCCAGGCGAGCGCCAGCCAGGTACGCTCACCAGACATCGCCGCGAGCTCGCATGCTTCCTGGGCGGTGGCTTCGGCCTTCGTCCACGCGCCGCCGCGGCGGTGCGCCGTGCTCAGACCGATCAGCACGGGCATGCGCCAGGCGAAGCCCATCAGCCTCGGTTCGCGGTCCAGGCGCGCGACGATGCGCTCGAGGATCTCGACCGCTTCGGCGACGGCAGGGCCATCACCGCTCGCCGACGAGTCCACGATCGTGAGTCCAAGCTGCGTCTGCGTCAACAGGTCGGCCTGCGGCACACCCAGGCCGCGCGCGGCGTCGACCGCGTCACGCGCCAGTTGAAGGGCCGCGGGGCGGGCACCTGCTTCGCGAAGCAGCCACGCGCGCAGCGCCGCGTACAGCGTGCCCCACGAGCGATGGCCGTTGCGCGCCGCGAGCTCGAGACTGTCGGCGAGCACCCGATCGGTGGCCGCCCACTGACCGGCGAGGATCCCGGCCCAGATCCGGTAGAACTGGCACACCATGCACCCGAAGGCATCGTCCAGAGCGAGCGCGCGGCGGGCGCCTTCCTCCGCGGCAGCGGCCGCGGCGCCGTATCGACTTTGCGCGAGCCGCACGTACGCGCAGCGCGGCAGCATCGCGAACAATCGAAGCTGATCGCCGGTCTCCTGCGCCAGCGCCAGCGCGCTCTCGCAGTCGCCGGCCCAGTCCGCGTTCCAGCGACGCCAGAGCAGATACCAGTACGCCCCGTAGCCGCGCGTGTAGCGGGCGAGCGCTGGCGAGATTGTGGCGGCGACCCGCTCCGCTTCGTCGGCCGCCGCCAGGCAGGCGGCGCCGTCGAACCATGTCGTCGCACTCCCGGCGAGTAGGAGCGCCTCGACCATCGCGCTCGCGTCGCCGCGATCGCCCGCCGTCCGCGCCGCCTCCATGAACGCGTCGCTCGAGCCGTGCATGTCACCCATGTTGCGCCGGACGCGTCCGAGATCGCCGAGGACGTCGCTCCGCGTCACGGCGCGGTCGGTTGCTGGCAGGTTGTCGGACAACTCGAGCGCCCGGTCGAGCCAACCGGCCGCCTCGCGGTTCGCAAAGCGCCGCGTTTCATTCCTGGCTGCCATCCGGAGATAGGCAATCGCCCGCCTGTCGTCGCGGGCCTGCTCGAAGTGCTCCGCCAGCTCGCTCGCGATGTCGCCCGATCGTTCCCCGTAGATCTGCTCCAGCCGTTCGGCAATCCGGAGATGGAACCGCAGCCGCCGCGCGGGGGGCAGCGATCGGTACAGCGTCTCCTGATGGAGCGAATGCACGAACTGATAACGCGGCGACCAGCGGCGCCCGGGCAGCTCGGCGAGGTCCAGCGCCGTCACGAACTGGCCGCGCCGCGCCATCCGGTCAAGGCTGCTCTCGGCGTGCTCGTCGGGCAGGTCGAGTCCGGCCGCCACCGCGAGCGCCGAGAAGTCGAGCCCGCAGACGCTGGCCGCTTCGAGCACAGCGTGCTCGTCGGCCGACAGCCGGGCCAGCTGCGCCTCGATCACCTGGCGCAGCGTCTCCGGTGACGCGGTCGCGACCGTCTCGAGCGGGGCGATCAGCTGCCAGCGGTCGTCCCGACGGCCGACCATCTCCTGGCCGGCGAGATACTCCATGAGGTTCGTCATGAAGAGCGGGTTGCCGCTGGTCCGCTGATGAACCAGGCGGGTGAGGTCGAGTGGAAACGTGTGCCCCGGAAAACGCGCGTCGAGAAGCGTCGCCGTGTCGGCCATGGTCAGGAAATCGAGCGGGATCTCTTCGCACAGTCCCTTCGCGATCAGCTCCTGCTTCATCGTCTTGAGCGCGGGGCGGCTCAACGACACTTCGACCGGTCGGTAGGCGGCGACGATGAGCAGCCGGCTCGGTCCGGATCGGCGCGCCATCATCCCGACGAAGTCGAGCGTGGCGTCGTCGCTCCAGTGCAGATCGTCGAGGGCGACGACCAGCGGCGTCTCGGCGGTCAGCGCCTCCAGCGCCTCGGCGATCTCCCTGAGCATGCGCTCCGGCGTTGCGCCGAAGATTTCCTGCTGCAACGTTTCCCGCCGCTCGACGAGCGCGGGCATCTGCGCCAGCCAGGTCGGCGCATAGCGCCGAAGCAGCGTGACGACGCGCTCCCGGCCCGGAACGCGGGCCAGCCGGCCGAGCGCGTCCAGTACCGGCAGGTATGCTTCTGCACCGCCCACGTGCTCGAGACATTGCCCCCGCGCGACCCAGGCAGACTCGCCACGCTCCACGCGCGCGACGAATGAGTCGATGACGCTGGTCTTTCCGATCCCGCCTTCGCCGACGACGAACACCATCTGACGCTGGCCGCCGATGGCGCGCGCAAGCGCCGCCTTCAGGGTCGCAAGCGGCTGGTCGCGCCCGACCAGCGGCGAGCCGGGAGCAGGCGCCGGGACGACTGGCATGCGCGCGTCGCGCGCCTCCTCCTCTGAGACCGGCGCGACGAAGCGATAGCCGACACGGCGGGACGTCTGCACGAAGCGCGGCACGTCCGGATCGTCGGCGAGCGCGTGGCGGATTTCGCGGATCGCGACTTTCAGGACCGCGTCGCCGACGTGCACCTCGGGCCAGACATGATCGAGGAGTTCGTGTTTGGTGACGATGCGGCCGGCGTGACGAACGAGGTAGTCGAGCACGCCGAAGGCCTTCGGCGTCAGCCGGACCGGACGGTCGCCGTCCCAGAGCACCTGCGACCGCGAATCCAGTCGATACGAGGCGAAGTACACGACCGAACTGATGGCCATGCTTCCGCGGCGATTCTACCGCCGCTCGTACCGTGCCACGACATTTGGTGACAACCGTCGATTCTTTACCGCACATTTTACCGGCGCTCTTACCGCACTTCATGACGGCGCGCCGTCAGACCGGTAGCTTCTGTGGCGTGACGTCAGTGAATCGCGTGTCTTCGATGTTGCGAGCGTTCGTGATTCAGTTCGACGCGGACGTCAATATCCAGGAGCGACGGATCGCCGGACGTGCCGAGCACGTCTGGACCGGAGAAGTGGCGCACTTCACGTCGCTCGACGAGTTGATGCAGTTCGTCGCGGATCGAATCGAGGCCGATCGCAGCGTCCCGGGCACCCCGCATGCGTAGGAGTGTCAGCCATGATGGACTCGCTGCTTCGATCCGATCTTCGAGACGAGTCGCCGCTCGCCTTCGGCGGCTTCCGTCTCGATCGCGCCAACGAGCTTCTCACGCGCGACGGCGTGCGCGTCCCGCTCAGGCCGAAGGCGTTCGCGATGCTGGCCTGCCTGGCCACGTCGCCCGGCCGGCTGATCACGAAGCAGGATCTGCTGGAGACGCTCTGGCCCGACTCGTTCGTTGGCGACGCGGCGTTGAAGACGTGCATGCGCGAGATTCGCGACGCCCTCGGTGACGACGCCCGCCGTCCCGAGTACATCGAGACCGCCCATCGCCGCGGCTACCGGTTCATCGCCCGTGTCGAGGCGGCGCAGCCTCACGCGGACTCGCCCTTTGCGCCGCCGCGGACGCACTACGCGCGCGAGGGAGACGCCAACGTTGCGTATCAGGTGATCGGGACCGGTCCAATCGACCTGGTCATCGTCAACGGCTGGGTCACGCATCTCGATTACATGTGGTCCGAGCCGTCGTTCGCCTGTTTTCTGTTGTGCCTTGCCTCGGTTGCGCGCGTGATCATTTTCGACGCACGTGGAACGGGCCTCTCGGATCGACTGCTGGACGGCCCGACGCCGGAGTCGCGCGTCGACGACGTGCGGATCGTCATGGACGCGGCGGGTTCGGCGCGCGCGGCGCTGCTCGGCTTCTCGGACGGCGGTCCGATTTCCGCGCTGTTTGCCAGGCGGTATCCCGAGCGCGCGGCCGCGCTGATGATGTTTGGATCGTACGCGAAGGGCACTCGCTCGCCGGATTATCCCTGGGCCCCGACCGAACGTGAGCGCGGGCATTTCATCGACGCCATCCGGCAGCAGTGGGGTGGCGCCGTCGCCATCGACGACTACGCGCCGAGCCAGGCGGCCGACGCCGGCTTCCGATCGTGGTGGGGCACGTATCTCCGTGTCAGTGCAGCGCCGGCGTCGGCGATGGCCATGGCGCGGATGAATGCGGCGCTCGACATCCGCGGCATCGTCCAGGACATCGATGTGCCGACGCTCATTCTGCATCGGCGCGAGGATCGTGTCGCGCCGCTTGCCGGCGCGCGTCACATGGCAGAGCGCATGCGTACGGCAACGTTCGTCGAGTTGCCCGGCAGAGATCATCTGCCGTTCGTGGGCGATGCCGAAGCCATCGTCGACGCGGTCGAACGGTTTCTCGGCGCCATCCCTCGCAGCGTTTCGGATCAGCGACCGACGACGGCTCCCGCGATGCCTGGATAAAACACACGGCCGGCCACGGCGCGATGAATAATGGGTTCGACGCGCCGGGATGATGTCGTGGGTGTAAATGCCGCAGAGCGGCGATGGTCACGGCGGTGGACGCTGGTGGCGACGATCATCGGATCGAGCCTCACCTTCATCGACGGAACTGTCGTCAACGTCGCGTTACCGGCGCTCCAGGCCGACCTTCAGGCGACCATCACCGACGTGCAGTGGGTGATCGAGGCGTACGCGCTGTTTCTCGGGAGCCTGATCCTCGTCGGCGGCTCGCTCGGCGATCAATTCGGCCGCAAGCGGACCTTTCTCGTCGGCGTGACGCTGTTCACGATCGCGTCGATGGCCTGCGGCCTGGCGCAGTCGACCCGCGCGCTCATCGAGGCGCGCGCGGCACAGGGCATCGGCGCAGCGTTCCTGATGCCGGGCAGTCTCGCCATCATCAGCGCGACGTTCGACGACGCCGACCGCGGCCGCGCGATTGGCACGTGGTCGGCGTTCAGCTCGATCACGGCAGCCATCGGCCCGGTCCTCGGCGGCTGGCTGATCGAGCACGTCAGCTGGCGCGCCGTCTTCTTTCTGAACGTCCCGCTGGCGGCGACGGTCGTCGCGCTGTCCGCGCGGTTCATGGCCGAAAGCCGTGACGCATCGCGAACGGCGCAGATCGACTGGGCGGGCGCCGCGCTGGCCGTTCTCGGCCTCGGCGGCATCGTGTTTTTTCTGCTCGAGTGGCCGAACCCCGACTCCAGCGGGCCGCTCGTGTTCGCGAGCCTGCTGGTCGGTGTGACCTCGCTCGTCGCCCTGATCGTGGTCGAGCGGCGGGTGCCTGCACCGATGCTGCCCCTGAGCTTGTTTCGATCGCGGACGTTCACGCTGGCCAATCTCCTGACGCTGTTCCTGTACAGCGCGCTGACGGTTGTGTTCTGGCTGGTTCCGTTGAATCTGATTCAGGTGCGGGAGTACTCGGCGACCGCCGCCGGTGCGGCCCTGCTGCCGTTTCCGATCCTGATGTTCCTGCTGTCGCGATGGTCGGGCGGACTCGTCGCCAGCGTTGGCAGCCGTGTGCCGCTGACGATCGGGCCGATTGTCGGCGCGGCTGGCCTGGCGCTCTTCGCGCGCACGGGAATGGCTGGTTCGTACTGGACGACGTTCTTTCCAGCGGCCTTCGTGCTCGGGCTGGGCATGGCGATCGTGGTTGCGCCTCTGACCGCCACGGCGATGTCGGCCGTCGAGACGCAGCATGCCGGCGTGGCGTCGGGCGTCAACAATGCCGTCGCCCGCGTCGCCGGTCTCGTGGCCATTGCGGTGTTCGGCATCGTGCTGGTCCGCAGCTTCGATACGCGGGTGCGTCAGGCCCTCGACCGACTCGAGCTGCCCGAAGCGTCGCGCTCCGCCATCGATCGCGAACTGCCGAAGATGGCCGGCGCCGACGTGGACGCGGTGATCAGCGGGCCGCAGCGGACCGCCGTGCGGCGAGCCGTCGACGAATCGTTCGTGTCGGCGTTCGCCGTGGTGATGAACGTCGCGGCCGGGGTCGCCCTGGCTGCCGCCGCCGCCGGCGCGCTGATTCGCCAGGGCGATCTCGGCCGGAACGTACCGCGAGGGCCTTAGCGGACGCCCGCGGTCGTGCCAGGCACATGCCTTGCCCCTGACTGCGTGATTTACTCGGGAGCCGTCACGCTCGCTACGACCGGGTAGTGATCGGATGCATCGTCGATTCCCCTGACTCCGCCGCCGCTGGCAATCAGCCCTTTCGTGAAAATCCAGTCGATCGGATGACGATGACCGACGTGCGTCTGCCGCTCGCGGCCCTCGGGGAGAGCGTCGGCAAAGTGCGGGACGGCGAAGGCGGCGAGCATCGACCGCTGCACCTCCGGCGAGTTGTTGAAATCGCCAGCGATGACGACGCGCTCGTCCGGCTGCCGCGCGGCGTCGGCGAGGACGTCGTCGAGCTGCCGCTGGCGCAGCCGGTCGTCGCCGCCGCTCTCGACGTGCAGATCGTAGGCGAGCACGCCGGCCGTTCGCGCTCTGAGCGCGATGCGCGCGCCGCGGCGCGGCTGGAGCGGATTCAGACGCCATCTGAAGCGCGTTTGCTCGCTGAAGACGATGACCCGCGGATCCTCGATGGGGTACCGGCTCAGAATCGCCTGGCCGGTGATCGCCGCGACGCCGTTTCCGCCTTCGCCAATCTCCTGGAATTCACCGGCGGCGATCCAGTTCATGCCGAGCCGACGGGCGAGATCGTGCGCGACATCGCGGCTGCCGCTGCGTCCGCAGAAACGATCGACTTCCTGGAGCAGGAGGACGTCGCCGTCGATTGCCGCCAGCTGGGCGGCGATCCGATCGAAGTTGACGCCGCGCTCGATGTTCCAGGTCACGACCTTCAGCGTCTGCCGCATCGCCGCCGGCTTGATCTGGCCCGGCGCGCCATCGACGCGGTGAATGTCGGCAGCGGTCAACCGCGGTTCGGTGACGTAGCCTGTGAGCCTCAGGATGGCCATGAGCGCGACAATGACGATGATCGTGGATTTCATCTACGCCGCCATCCGTTCCTGAGGAACGGGGACCGCTGCGGCCTGGCCCGCGGCCCGGACCGCGAGGAGACCGATGCCGGCGGCTCCCCACACGAGCGATCGGGCGCGGCGCGCCAGCGCGAGGCTCAGCCCCTGCGGGCCTCCGAGACTCAGGCTCTGCGCCAGTGCCGTCGTCGCCGCTTCGGTGACGCCGAGCTTTCCCGGAATGAACTGACCGGCGCTGTTCAGCAGCCGGCTGACGCCTTCGAGCACGACCACCGAAGCAATCGTCGGCGCGGCACCGAGCCAGGCGAGCACCAGGTACGCCTCGACGAGATTCGTGGCTTCCTGCGCGAGCGCCAGCCCGACCAGCGCCGCCGTCGTGGATCGATCCCGTGCGCCGCCTGCCGAGAAGCGCGCGCACCAGCGCTTCGCAGACAGGGCGACGGCGATCGTCACGAGCGACCCGACGAGAAACCAGCCGACGAAATGGTAGCGCACCGCGGCGAGCGCGATGCCGGCGACGATCAGCGCCGTGGCGGCGATGCTGTAATAGAAGCGCTCGACGACCGCGGCGCCGAGCGCGGCGCGTTCAGGCAGCCGATGGCCGACGAGCAGCGCTTTCATCGGCTCGCGCGATACGGCACCCCATGCGAAGTAGCCCGCGGCTTCGCCCGCGACAACGGCCGCGAAGAGCTCGGGCCAGGTTGGACGCTCTGCCGGCTGCATCGCCAGACGCCAGCCGGCCGCCTGCAGCCAGAATCGTGCGCCCGCGAGCGCCAGAATGAACGCGACGATCGGCGCCAGCGCACGCAGTTGCGACACGAGCTCCCTCGCGCCGACCGAGGCGATCGTCCAGGCGAACAAGCCGACGCCGGCCGCCGCCGCAATCGCGAGATACCCGCGCCTGCGGCCGGCAGCCGCCGTCCCGATGCCCCGGGCCATCACGCCGCCTTCCGCCGGGGCGCGCGACTCATCGCCGGCACGACGATCTGCCGTGCGCGATCGAGGTCCGCCGGGAAATCGATTTCGGTCCAGGGCCATCCGTCGGTCGTCACCGCGCGCAGCGGCCACTCCTGGGCCAGCGCGCGGAACGCCATCGGCGCCCAGGCGTTCTCCGCGCCCGCGGCGATCAGGGCGTCGAGATGCGCGGCCAGTCTCCGGCCGCCGCGCGCTCCGAACTTCAGCACGCCGACGTTTTCCCCATCGGCGTCCCACGGCGCGAGCTCCTTGCTGAAGTCGATCGCGAAGCCCTGCCACGTTTTCACTTTCATGGTCTCGTCGTCCAGCGGGCTCGACTCGTCGATCAGCGCCGCGTCCTCGACCGGCGCGGCGACCAGGCGCAGCAGCAGCTCGGGCGACACCAGGATGTCCGAATTCATGACGACCGCGCCCTCGAGCAGGACCTCGCGCGCGAGCCACAGCGAATACAGGCTGTTGGTGTCGCGATAGCGCGGGTTGTCGACGAAGCGCGCGCTTGCGCCGAGGTGGTCGCGCAGGCGCTGCTGCTGGTAGCCGGCGACGATCGTGACGTCGGCGATGCCGCAGGCGGCGAGCGCGTCGAGCGAGCGTTCGATCAGCGATCGCCCGTCGACCTCGAGCATCGCTTTCGGACGATCGGCCGTGAGGGATCCCATGCGCTTGCCGTTGCCGGCGGCGAGGATGACAGCTCGTGTTGGAAACATGCCTGGCTCCACTGGCTACAGCGAAATCGCCGGCCGAAACGGCTGGACGCGGACGCTGCGGATGATGTGTGTGTGAACGGCGGCGACAATCACGAGCGCGGCAACCGCGCCGTACGCCCAGATCTCGGTCAGTGCCGGGATGAAGCCGATGGCCGCCTGGACCACGATGAGATGCGCCATGAACGATCGCTTGATGAGCTGCCGGCCCCAGACGGCGAACCGCTGCGTGACGGTGCCGCGCTGCAGTTCCGCGGCGAGCGCATCGTCGAAGGCGCCGGGGTTGCTGGCCGCGACGCGCGCCCGCAGATAGCCGACCAGCAGCACGATCGCGAGGCTCGCCAACGCCGCGACGACGGCCGCGGTCGTGTGATGGTCGAAGCCCTCCAGCCGGACGTCGCCCCAGACGATGCCGCCGAGGACGACGAAATACGAGAGGTAGTCGGTGACCGTTTCGAGCCACGCACCGTACGAAGACTCGCGCAGGCTGCCCCGTGCGACCTCGCCGTCGCAGCAGTCGAAGACCATGCTCGTCCAGTAGAGCAGGGCGCCGGCGACGCCAGCCCAGTACCCGCCCCTTGCGAACGACAGGCCGGCGAGCACGGCGAGGACGAATCCGACGATGGTGACCTGGTTCGGGCCGATCGACCAGCGCAAGAGCCGCCGGCTCACGGGAATCGAGCAGGCGCGGATGTTTCGCGTGAACCAGCCCTCGCCGTCGCCGCCGTTGACGTGGCGCAGGTAGTCCACTTCCATCCGTGCGACGTCGGCCGCATCGCGAAGGCGGCGGACGAAGCGTGTGCCGATGCGCACGGTGCGCAGGGCACATTCAACGGCAAGGCGGTGCCGCGCCGATCGCAGGTGCCGCGCCGGTCGCACGCGCTCGGTCGCTTCAAAAGAGAGCAGCATGAGCCCGGTGTCGCGTCCGTGCGCGTCCGCGACGGCGACGGCGTCCTCGTCCTGCTGCAGTCCGCGACGCAGCAGATCGACGATCGCCTTCGGCTCCGCGATGAGGCTCGTCGGCAGCACCAGCAGGAGATCGGCGAGCGGCAGGTCGGCGAACGGCCGCTCGTCGGCCACGACGTGAACGCATGTCACACCCGCGCGACGTGCCAGGCGCTGGGCGCGGTCGGCGAGATCGAGTCCGGCGAAGCGGAGGCCAGGGCAATCGTCGACGATGAGTGCGGCAATGCGATACATGGCGTCAGTCCTTCAGAACGCGGCGCGCTCGTCGAGAAACAGTTGGACTTCGAACCACCAGCGCGGCTGGTAGATCGCGTGGACGGGGATGCCCGCCAGCTCGCCCGCGGTTCCGTAGGTGAGCTGAAACCGCGTCGTTTCGCCGTTGCTGCGATTGCGGATTTCGAAGTCGCTCCGCGCCAGGTTCGTGTAGCGGCGGCCGTCGATGGTCGCGGTCCGGAGCAGCGTCGACGACTTCATCGTGAGGTCGTAGAAGACGCCGTAGTAGACGTAGGGCGTCGGCGCTGACGGCGGCTTGAAGCTGCCGCCTGGCTGGCTGTACGCGCTGGTGCTCTGCCGGACCAGGTCCGCCAGCGCGAGCAGGAATCCGGGCCGCGTGCCCGCCGGCAAGGTCACCGATCGCGACTCGCCGTCGCGGGCGGCGCCGGCCGGTCCGTCGACGAGCGCGAGCAGCGGATCGATGTCGCGGAACGTCAGATCGCGCTCGACGCGGACCGTCTTCACGTCGGCGCGGGCCTCCTGCGACGTCGCGACGCCCTGGATGGCGCGGTAGACGTAGCCGCTGCGTCCCTGTTCCGATGCGAGCTGCGATTCCGCCTCCGCAATCGACTGCTCCGTCGACTGCTTCATCACGCCGATGACGTGCGCCTCCGACCCCTGCATGTCCTCGGCGATGTAGCCCCAGCGGTTGATCTGCCGCGGTGCGCGCTGCGGGTCGGAACCGATCAGGACGTCGAGCCCGAAGCCGCCGTTGTCGTCGCCGCGCCACGTGATGCGCGCGCCGCCGACGTCGTCCTTGCTGATCCAGAAGAGCAGCGGCCGGACCTTCGCGAGCATCCGGTACTTGTGCTCGGCGACCGACGGCAGCGCGGCCGGACGCTTCGCAACCGCCGGCAGGGCACCGCCGCCTTCCGCGGCGAGGGTGGCATCATGGGGCGCAAGCACCGCCGTGGCGACGGCGCACAGCGCAGCGACTTCAATAAGGCGTCTGGTGAACGTCATGTCAGTGCTCCGGTGACTGCGGTTAGAAGAGGAGCGTGAACTTGCCGCGCACCTGCCGGTCGACGCTGTTCGCGTACTGACCGAAGGCGCCGCTGGCCGTGTTGTTCTGCACGTCCTGCGGATTGAAGTGGTTGGTCAGGTTGAACAGCTGCACGCCGATGCGGGCGTGGCGCAGGCGCGGGAGCTGCACGTCCTTGGTGACCGCCAGATCCAGCGTGAACAGGTTCGGGAACCGCGCCTCGTTGCGCGCGCCGACGACGTTCTGCTCCTCGTCGATCACCGTGTACGGGAAACCGGTGCGGTACTCCATCGTCGGCGCGACGGCGATCGCGTGCGGAAGGTTCATCACGCCCCAGACCAGGAAGCGGTTCGGCGAATCGAAGCCCTGGCGGCCGTACTCGTTCGCGTGGATGACCGGGTCGCGGACGTCGCCGAACAGCGAGACGAAGTCGTTGAGATCGCCCTTCGCGCTCGAGTGGACGTACGACGCGGTGATGTGACTCGCGTTGCCGAACTGGCGGCGCAGCGTCGCTTCGATCTCGTGTGACTGCGCACGGCCGGTGCTCGACAGGGTCAGCGCTCCGTCGGCAGTCTGCGGATCGACGACGAGCTGATTGACGCCGCGGCGGTGGCGGTACCCGGCGCGCGCCTGCAGACTGCGCGACAGCATCTGATCCGCTTCGACGTTCCAGGCTGTGGTCGCCGGGCTGCGCAGGCCATCGCCGGCGATCCGGTTCGACACCAGCGCCACGGCGGTGGCGTCGCCGTGTTCGTCGTAGTCCGTCACCCGGCGCGCCTGCTGGCCCGCGAAATCGGCCGAGTTGAGCGGCAGCTTGTCGTAGAGGCGCCCGATGCCGGCCTTGACCACCGTGCCGCCGTTCTCGAACAGACGCAGCGCGCCATCGACGCGCGGCGCGATCGTCTGCTCGCCGGAGATCTGGTCGTAGGCGTAGCGCGCGCCGCCATGAATGGTCAGCCGCGACGCGACCGCCCACTGGTCTTCGATGAAGCCGGCCAGCTCGGTGCTGCTGGCGCCCACGTTCGGGCTGCCGAGGTACTCGATGCGGCGAAGCGCGCTGCCGTTCGCGCGGGCGAAGACGACCGGGCCGCTGGCGTCGACGCCCTCATAGCTGGTGTAGGCGAGCTGGCCGCCGACCTGGGTCAGGTGCTGGCCCCATGCGTCCGGGGTCGCGATCGCCAGCGTCAGGTTGCCGTCGTAGCGGCGGCTGTCGCGATCGAAGTGGTTGAAGTAATTCTCCCGCGCGCCGTCGACGGTCACGAATGAGGCGGCGTCGTGCTTCGGCGCGACGTTCATGTTGTATTGCTTGATCGCGAACGAGCTGGCCAGCGTGGTCGAGTCGTTCAGAAACGCGCGTTCGGAGACTGCCGAGATCCAGCCGCGCTGCTTCATGTCCGGCGTCGCGTCGTAGGGGTGCAGCGTGTCGATGCCGGCGTTGTCGATGTTGCTCGGGAAGACGACGAGCGTGGCGGTCAGGTGATTCGCGGTGTTCAGGAACGCGTCGATCTGCGACACCGAGTCGAAGCTGCTGATTTTCTGCTCGCTCCGATCGAGCGGCTGGAGCTCGTCGACGCGCGAGCGCACGAAGCGGTAGCTCGCCGCTTCCGAGAACCAGATCCGGCCGCGTTCGATCGGGCCCGAGACGCGGAAGCGCGGCGTGAACGAATCGATGCCGCGAACGCTGCCGTCGGCGAAGCGCAGCCGCGGCATGATGTTCTGCACCTGGAATCCGACTTCATCCTGCCCGGGCCGAATCACGACGTCGGTGACGCCGCCGGTCGCGTTGCCGAACGCGGCCGAGTGCACGCCCGCCTGGACGTTGGCCGACTCGATCGCTTCGAGCGGCAGCCGCACCGAGAAGTGGCCGGTGACCGGGTCGGTCATGTTGACGCCGTTCACGAAGTACGCGCTCTGATCGGCGCGCGCGCCGTTCATGTTCAGCAGACCGTCCGGCCCGCGGACGACCCCGGGCAGCAGCGGCAGCGCGTCTTCGAAACGCTCGTTGGCGAGGGGCACGTCGCTCAGCACCTTCTGCTCGATCACGGCCTCGCCAATCGGCGCGACTGGAATCGAGAGCTGCGCCGGTTCCGGCCGCACGGTCACGGTCTCGGTGAGGCCGGCGATCTGCATCACCGCCTTCAGCTCCTCGGCCGACGGCACGGTGACGGCGTCGAATGTCTTGTCGTCGAATCCGGACAACGTCAGCACCACGGTATAGGTGCCGGGACCGACGTCTTCGAACGTGAACCGGCCGTTGCCATCGGTGACCTGTTCCTGCGCGTCGGTCGGCGATCCGTCGCCGCCCTTCAGCGTCGCCGTCACGCCAGGCAGCGCCCCGCCAGACGCGTCGACGGCGATGCCGGTGAGCGTGGTTTTGCCATCACGATCCGATGCGAACACGTGTGCCGCGCACGCGAGCACTGCCACCGCGATCGTCGCCGTCAGTCGTCTTGCCAGTCGCTGCATGTCGCTGTCCTCCGCGCGAGCGGCAGAGCAACCGCGGCGCCACACGCGATGGCACGCGCGGGCGAACGCGATCTTTCAGCGACTGTTCAACGACTTAGCGGCCGTCGCGGGACCGGTGCGATGCGCGTGATGCGGTGCGAGACGTGCACACGTTGGTGCAGGCTGTCGCGGAATGCGCAAAGTGTCGATGGCGTGATCGGCGCAGATCGGTGCGCGCGAGCGGATGTTCGATGACGAGGGATGTTGGGCGAGAGAAATCGATCGCGCGCGATCACGGGCGCGGCGCGAGGTTGACACGGTGAGAGTACGCAAGGCGAGTGGAGCGGACGTCGCAGAATGCAGTTGCGAGGGATGAACCAGTTGTTACGGCGTGCGGCTCCGCGCCCGGCGGGGCGGCTCCGTTCGCGGCCACCCGCGAGCGAGGCACGTCCTGTTAGTTCATCATCGCGGCGAACGACGGCGCGGATGCGCGCTGGAAGGATCCGACGCCGGTGGCGTCCGAAGCAGCGACCTGCGGTGTGACGACGTACGTGCACACGGGGATCTGTGCGGTCTCGGCGTCGAGCGCCAGCATCGACAGGAGGTGAAAGCTCTCGGGATCGTCGATCCCGAGGCACACGATCACCATGTCCGGCATCGATCGCTTGATGCCCGAGTACGCGTGCTCGATCGACTCCATGAAGATCACATCGTTTTCGCCAGCCTCGAGCACCGTGTCCAGGACGGCGGGCTGCGGATCCCGAGCGACCACGGAAACCGTTCTCGAGATGTTCGGTCGTGAAACGCGCTGTCCATCGATCTTCATGGCCGACTCCTGCTCGTGCCCCATCGCAAGGATGGTGCCGGATTCGTCGATCCGTTTCGCCCCGATTTGGAGCCTTTGTGCTTCCTCGCAACCCTACAAATTGCGCAGGAATACGCAACCCGGCGGTCGATCGACAGCCGCCGCTGACTCGGCGGCTGTGGCTCCAGCGTCGCGGTACACGCGCTAAGTTGTTGACTGCTCAAGACCTGAGGGCGCCGGGGCATGCCTGCGGCGGAAGAGGCGCGCCGCTTGCCATTTGAGGGCGCGAAAGGTGATGACAATGGCAAACGACACGCTCCGCGGCCGGCCACAGAGCCTTGAAATCTTCATCGATTACCTGATCGAGGACGAGGAACTGCGGGACGCGTTCCTCCGCAGCCCTGCGAAGACGATGCGGCTCGCCGCCGACTGGGGCGTGCCTCTGTGCGACAGCGAGATCCGCGCGCTGGTCGCGCTCGCTCCGGCGATCTGGGATCGGATCGCAGACGACGTCGACGCGCGCCTTCAGGAAGCTGCCTGAGCGACCTCGCGCTTGGCTGATGCCTGCCCGGCATCAGCGCGGGTCGAGTACTCGAACGTCCTGTTCGCGGCCGATCTCGCGCTCGAGTGAGGCGGCGCGGTCGAACTGCTGTTCGACCTGCCGCTCTCGACCGAACTATCGGCAATCGTCGCCTGCCCGCCGAACTCACCCCGCCTCGTACACGCCTGGCGAATGCGATCTATCCTGTCCGGCGACTGGAGAGCGATGTGCGCATCAGCGACATGAACTGGATGCAGGTCGAGGAGTACCTGCGTCACGACGACCGCGCCGTGCTGCCGCTCGGCAGCACCGAACAACACAGCTATCTGCGCCTGACCGTGGATTGCATCCTGCCGGACCGTGTGGCCACCGAGGCGGCTGAGCCGCTCGGCGTGCCTGTCTTTCCGGTGGTGCCGTACGGCGTCACCCCGTACTTCCGCGCCTTTCCGGGGACGATCTCGCTGCGCGTCGAGACACACCTGCGTGTAATCGGGGACGTCCTCGACGGGATGGCCCACAGCGGTTTCCGCCGCATCCTGATCGTCAACGGCCACGGCGGCAACGGCGGCGTGCAGCAGTTCACGCTCGAGTGGGCGGCCGATCATCCGGGCTGCCGGGTGCTCTTCCACAACTGGTGGAACGCGCCGCGCACCTGGGCCAAGGTGCAGGCGATCGATCCGGTGGCCTCGCACGGCTCGTGGATGGAGAACTTCCCGTGGACGCGGCTCCCCGGGATCACTGTGCCGGGCGCGCAGCGGCCGATGGTCGACCTGGATCGGGTGCGAACGCTCGACCCGGCCGCGCTGCGGCACTACGTCGGCGACGGAAACTTCGGCGGCCTGTATCAGCGCGCCGACGAGGAGATGCTGGCGCTGTGGCAGGTCGCCGTCGACGAGACCCGAGCCCTGCTGGCCGGCTCGTGGGGTGACTCGTCCGAGGGATGAGACGCCGATGCGAACGCTGATCTGGGGCGCGGGCGCGATCGGCAGGACGGTGGGAGCGGATCTCGCACGCGCCGGCGCAGAGGTCACGATGGTCGACACGGTCGTCGAGCACGTGAACGCCATCGCGAGCGGCGGCCTTCGCATCACGGGTCCGAACGACCAGTTCACGGCGCGGGTGCGCGCGTTCACGGGCGAGACGCGCGACGCGCTGGCGCACATTGCTTCGCCGGCGGCCGCGCGATGACCCTCGACTTCAGCGGCCAGACAGCCATCGTCACCGGCGCCGCGCATGGATTCGGCCGCGCAATCGCAAGGGCGTTCGCCGCCCGTGGCGCGCGCGTGTGGGCGTGCGACGTGATCGACGACGAGCTGCGCGAAACGGAGGCGCTGTGCCGCGGCGGCCGCGGATCCTGTCGCGCCGTGATCACCGACGTGCGCGACCGGACGGCGATCGACGCGTGCGTCACGGCCGCAGCCGCCGACTCGGGTCGCGTGGACATCCTGGTGAACAACGCCGGCGGCGTGCTTGGTCAGGTCGGACGTCCGCTCGAGCAGATCGCGCCGGCTGAATGGCAGGCGATTTTCGACGTGAACGTCACGGGCGCGTTCTATTTCTCGCAGGCGGTGGCACCGGGCATGAAGGCCGCCCGGAGCGGACGAATCGTCAACATCTCGAGCGGGGCGGGACTGGGCATCAGCCTCACCGGCATCCAGGCGTACGCGGCGGCGAAAGCCGCGCAGATCGGCCTCACGCGCCAGCTCGCCCACGAACTTGGCCCGTGGGGCATTACCGTCAACAACATCGCGCCGGGATTCGTGCGGTCGAACCTGGCGACCGAGAAGCAGTGGGCGTCGTACGGCGAAGAGGGACAGCGGGCGCTGGTCGATCGGATCGCGCTCAAGCGCCTCGGCACGCCCGATGACATCGCCAACGGCGTGCTGTTCTTCGCGTCCGAGTACGCCAACTGGATCACCGGGCAGGTGCTGTCGATCGACGGTGGCAAGTGACGCCGTCGAGCGGCCTCGCGCAGGCGGAGGCGCGGGTCGAAACGCACAGCGCGGCGCTCAGGAAAGAGCTCGGCGTCGGCGATCTCGCGCTCACACAGATCCTCTTCATCGTGGGCCTGCCGTGGATCGGCGTCGCGGGGAAGCTGGGACCCTCGCACGTCGTCTTCTGGCTGCTGGCGATCGTGCTGTTCTACCTGCCGTCAGCGGCCGTGGTGATTTATCTGAACCGCCTGATGCCGCTCGAAGGCGGGCTGTACCAGTGGGCGAAGCTCGGGTTCA
>DATFWL010000407.1:0-20664 GCA_035259385.1 Vicinamibacterales bacterium
TGCGGAACGCATTAATCGATTGTAGCCCTGAGCCTTGAGCCCTGAGCCTTGAGGCTTAAGCCATTAAAATAGTCGCATGGTCGAGCCGGCACCGCTCGTCGCCGTCATCATGGGGAGTCAGTCGGATTGGGACACGATGCGTCAGGCGGACGAAATTTTGACCCGCTTCGACGTGCCCCACGAGTGCCGGATCGTCTCGGCGCATCGCACACCAGCCTGGATGACGGAATATGCGACGACCGCCGCCGATCGCGGTCTCGAAGTGATCGTGGCGGGCGCTGGAGGCGCGGCCCACCTGCCCGGTATGGTGGCCGCGAACACGGTGCTGCCGGTGATCGGCGTTCCCGTCCAGAGCGCCGCGCTCGGCGGGCTTGATTCGCTTCTGTCGATCGTGCAGATGCCGAAAGGCGTTCCCGTCGCCACGGTCGCGATCGGCGCGTCCGGTGCTGCGAACGCGGGACTGCTCGCCGTGGCGATCCTCGCCACGTCGAGGCCAGCGCTACGCGCTCGGTTGGCGGCATTTCGCGAGGAAATCGCCGGCGCTGTTCGTCGCGCTACGCTGCCGTGATGCCGAGCGATCCTATTCTTCCCGGTTCCAAGATCGGCGTCCTCGGCGGCGGCCAGCTCGGCCGAATGTTCGCCATGGCAGCGCGGCGTCTCGGGTATCGAGTACACACCTTCGCGCCCGATCACGATACGCCGACTGGCCAAATTTCCGACGTCGAGATCCAGGCGTCATTCGACGATCTCGACGCAATCCGGCGCTTTGCCAGCGGCGTCAACGTGGTCACCTTCGAATTCGAAAACGTGCCGGCAGCGGCCGCGACCGCGGCGGAGGAGCACACAATCGTTCGCCCGTCCGGACGCGCGCTGCACATTGCCCAGCATCGCTGTCGCGAAAAGACCTTCCTGGTGAATCACGGCTTTCCCGTCACGCCGTTTGCTCCAATCGAGAGCGAGGCCGACTTGCGTGAAGCGATCGAGCGGCTGGGCCGGCCTTCGGTGCTGAAGACTGCGGCGTTCGGCTACGACGGCAAGGGTCAGGTTCGTATCGGAAACGACGTCGATCCTCTGGAGGCCTGGCGCACGCTTCGCAGCCGAGAATCGATCCTCGAAGCCTTCATCGATCTCGAGTGTGAGATCTCTGTGATCGGCGCTCGCGGCGTTGATGGAGCGTGGTCTCATTTCGGGCCGATCGAAAATGCCCACCGCCGGCACATTCTCGATGTGTCGATCGCTCCGGCCTGTGTGCCGAGAGCGATCGCTGGCGAGGCCGTCGACATCACGCGAGCGGTCATGGAGGCGATGAATTACGTTGGCGTGCTGTGCATTGAATTCTTCGTCGCGCGTGACGGCCGCCTCCTCATCAACGAGCTCGCACCCCGACCGCACAATTCTGGGCACCTGACCTTTGACGGGTGTCGCACCAGCCAGTTCGAGCAGCAGCTGCGCGCCATCTGCGGCCTGCCGCTCGGCTCGTCCGAGCTGCTGATGCCGGCGGCGATGGCGAATCTGCTCGGCGACATCTGGGAACACGGAGAGCCTGACTGGGCGGCGGCGCTCGCCTTCCCTGACGTCAAACTCCACCTGTACGGTAAGTCGGCACCCAGGCCCGGTCGGAAGATGGGCCACCTGACAGCACTCGCTGGCACTCCTGCCAGCGCACGTGCACGGGTCATAGCCGCACGTAATGCCCTGAGGCACGGCTCAGGCGTTGGAGAAAATCGCGAAAGTCACAGAGATCGCTGAGAAATCCGGGCGGGCAAGCCGCGCGACCGTTGCGATTCGCTTCAGGCGCGCTGTTTGCTTCACCGTCAAGCATGGTGCGCGGGCTCAGCCGTTGCCTGCTGGTCGTTCTCCTCGCCGCTCCCGTGGTTGCACACGCAGTCGCCGCGGCAGCACCGAACGGGAACACCAGCGCGCCACCAGTCCTTCAACGCTTTCTCTCGCTCGGCGATCCAGCCCCTGTGTCGTATCGGGCGCTTCGCCATCTCGAGGCGCGCAACGAGAAGCTCGACATGAGCGCATGGATGGACGTGTGGACCGACGTCGATGCAACCGGGTTTCACTACCGCATCGTCGCCGAGGAAGGCGCCGACTCGATCCGCTCGCGCGTGTTCCGGGAGACGCTCGAGACCGAGCGGAAGATGTGGGCGGCGGGTGCGGCTGATGCGGCGTCGCTGACGCCGGCGAACTACATGTTCGAGGATCGTGGCGAGCTCGCCGACGGCCTCGCGGCGCTCACCATCAAACCGCGCCGCAAGGACGTGCTGCTCGTCGATGGATCGATCTTCCTGCGGCCGGAGGATGGCGACCTGCTGAAACTGGAAGGCGACCTGGCGAAGCCGCCGTCGTTCTGGACGCGTCGCGTGCGCATCGTCCGGGAGTTCCAGCGTTTCGCCGGCGTGCGCCTGCCGGTCTCGCTCGACGCGGTTGCAAATCTGCGCTGGTTTGGGCAATCGACGTTCCACGCCGCATACGAATATGAAACTGTCAACGCGGAGAGGGTCGGCACGCCGCAGCTTCGCGCCGCCGCGCGATAACCGCCGGTCCCGGGTCCGCCGCCTCTTATAATCGAGCCATGAACCTGCCGGTCGTCGTCGTCGCGTTAATCGCGATCGTATCGGCGGCGCAGGGCACCGGCTCGCCGCTGCAGCGTTTTCTCGCGCGTGGCGAGGAGCCGACGGTCGAATATCGCGCGCTGCGCCGCCTCGAGGCGCACAACCCGAAGTTCAACCAGAGTGGGTGGATGACGGCGTGGACCGAGTACGACCACGTCAACGGCTTCCGCTTCACCATCGTCGCCGAGGATGGGTCCGGCTACGTACGCTCGAAGGTGCTGCGTGCCGCGCTCGAAGGCGAGCAGAGGATCTGGGCGAACCGCGAGCCGCAGAACGCGTCGTTCACGAACGAGAACTACACCTTCGACGCCGGCGGGTTGGCGCCCGACGGCCTCGCGAGCGTCAACGTGAAGCCGCGCCGCAAGGATGTGCTGCTCGTCGAGGGCGCGATTTTCGTGCAGCCGGGCGACGGCGACCTCGCGCGCATCGAGGGCAGGCTCTCGAAGACGCCGTCGTTCTGGACGCGCCGCGTCGACGTCGTGCGGCGCTATGAGCGGCTCGCCGGCGTGCGCGTCCCGGTCTCGATCGAGTCCGTCGCCCACGTGCTGATTGCCGGCCGCTCGACGTTCAAGATGACCTACGAGTACGAGACGATCAACGGCCAGCGCGTCGGCAGTCCGCAACCGAGCGCCGCGACGCTCAGCTACTGAACTGACTCGCTGATCAATTAAGAGTGCGTTGCAAAATTAGCTCAAGGCGGGTCCTGCCCGCGAACAGCCCCACCGGGTGCTCGCCAGAAAAGCACTGGTCACGGCCCACGGCTCCGCGCCCGGCGGGGCGGCCCGTTCGCGGCCACCCGCGAGCGAGCTAATTGTGAAACGCACTCTTGATTGATCAGCGCCGATCCATAAGGCGAAGCGCTATCGCAAACAACAGAAAGCCGATAGCACCGCGCCAGTAGCCGACCGGCTCCAGCAGAAAAACCGAGTGCGAGAAGGCGATCGCGGTTCCGACGGAGAACGCGAGCGCGGCGAGGCCGATGAGTACCCAGCAGAGCGTTCGCATGCGCGAATTATAGGCGTCGCGCCATCGATCGGTGAGGCCCGACGCGGGTTCGGCTGGGGCGAGGCGCTGGGGCTAGGGGCTCGCTGCGGCAACATGCGCGATGGTTTTCTCGACCAGGCGCAGATACGCGCGGATCGTCTTCTCGAGATGCGGCACGGGCGTGTCTTCTTCCTTACAGTGCGACAGTCCGTTCGACGAATACGCGAACATCATGACGACCGGCATGTGCGGCACCATCTCTGCCGCGTCGTGCAGGGGGCCGGACGGCAGTCTGGGCGCCTCGCCGGTTTCTTCCCGCACCGCCGCCTCGCACAGGCCGACGAGCGCAGCGTCGAACAGGCGCGGCTCGATGCGCCAGATCGGCCGCCATTCGACGGAGACGTTGTTGTCGCGCGCCGCCTGCTCGGACGCGGCGTGCGCGTCATGGAGCATGGCGGCCAGGACGCTCGCGTCGAGCGCACGCTGGTCGAGCGAGATCTCGCACACTCCGGGCACGGCGGTCACGATCTTCGGTTCGACGTTGACCACGCCGACGGTGCAGACGACGCCGGCGCCCGGTTTCGAGTGACGGCGGGCAATCTCGCGGCACTCGAGCGCCAGCTGCGCGGCAGCGAGAAAGGCGTCGCGCCGCATCGGAATCGGCGTCGACCCGGAGTGCGCCGCCTGGCCGGTGAAGCGAACCATGTTGCGCTCGACGCCGAACGTTCCGAGCACGACGCCGGTCGACTTCTGCATCGACTCGAGCACCGGACCCTGCTCGATGTGCAGCTCGAGATAGGCGCGGGCGTCGACGGCCTTCAGCTCGAGGTGCGCGTCGAGCATCCGGTCCAGCGCGACGCCATTCTCGGTCAGCGCCTCGACGAGCGTCGTGCCGTGGCGATCCTCGAGCCCGCGGACCTCGTCGACCTTGAGGCTGCCCGCCGCGGCAGCCGACCCGAGCAGGCTCCGGCCGAACCGCGCGCCTTCTTCGTCGGCCCAGTCGACCAGCTTCAGCGTCACCGGCGGCGTGCCCGGTGCGTGGATGCGGAGCGCCTCGAGCGCGGCCATCACGCCGAGCGCACCGTCGAGCCACCCACCGTTCGGGACCGAGTCGAGATGACTGCCGACAATCACCGTCTTCGACGACTGGCCGGGCAGCGTCACCCAGTTGTTGCCGGCCGAATCGGTGTCGACGCGCAAACCAATCTCGGCGATCTTCGCCTTGAACCACTCGCGCGCGTCGCGCCAGACCGGTCCCCACGCGAGCCGCTGTGCGCCTTCGTCTGTCGACGTGCGGGCGGCGAGCTCGCGGAGATCCTCAACCACACGGTGCACATTCATTGAGGCAGGCATGGGACGGAAAGGCCGCTAAGGCCGCACAGAATTGTCTATCAACACTGGATCCTGCGACCGAACCATGTAAAGAGAATCTTTGCGGTCTTTGCGTTCACCGCAGCAACACGACCGGATCGATCCGGCTCGCGCGTCGCGCAGGAATATACGCCGCGACGAGGCCAGCCACCGACAGGCCCGCCGCTGCGGCGACGAAGGTCACCGGATCGGTCGCGCTGACGCCGAACAGCAGCGCGCCGAGCGCCTGCGTCGACAGCAGCGCACCGGCGATGCCGACCGCGATGCCGACTGCGGTCAGACGTGTCCCGTCGCCGACGACCAGGCGGCGGATGTCGGCCGGGTTCGCGCCCAGCGCGACGCGGACGCCCAGCTCGTGGGTGCGTTCGCTCACGGCATACGCCATCACGCCGTAGACGCCAATCAACGACAACGTCAGTGCGACGCCGGAAAACAGCGCGACGAGCGTCGTCCGCAGCCGCGGCTGCGACACCGACTCGGTCATCGCCTCGTCCATCGTGCGGACCCGGACCAGCGGCTGATCGCGATCGACCTCCTGCATCGCGGCGCGAAGGCCCGCCGCCGTGCCCGACGTGTCGCCGGTCGTCTTCAGGACGATGGTGAGGCTGCGATACATCCCGTCGAGGATGTCGATCGGCGGCTGCAGGTACGGCACGAACAGCGTCGGCTGAATGGCGGCCTCGAACGCCTGCTTCGTGTCGCCGACGATCCCGACGATCTCCAGCAGCGGCGCACCGTCCGGGCCTTCGGTCGGCGACGGGGTTGCGCCGAGCTGCGCATGCGCACCGAGCGCCCGCTTCGCCGCGCCGCCGAAGAACCGCTTCACGAACGCGTCGTTCGCGATCGCGACCGGAGGTGTCTGCTCGCGATCGCGGGTGGTGAACAGGCGTCCGGACAGCAGAGGGATTCCGAGCGCCCGGAAGTAGCCGTCGCTCACCGCACGGAAGCCGGTGATGACGAATTCTTCAGGACCTTTCGGCGGCCGTCCCGCGATGTTGAAGTGAATCGACGATCCATTGCCGGAGAATGGCGGCGCGGTGGCGACTTCGGCGAGCGTCACGCCGGGCAGCACGCGCAGCCGCTCGCGGAGGCGATCGACGAAGGCGTTGCGCTGCGGCGCGGTCGCGTACTTGACCGGCGACAACGGCGCGTCGCCAACCAGCACCCCCGCCGGGTCGAAGCCGGTCGCCACATCCTGCAGCCGCAGCAGGCTCTTCGTGAGCAGCCCCGCGGCGACGAGCAGCATCGTCGCCAGCGCCACTTCCGCGACGACCAGCAGCGATCGCAGCCGATGGTGCGCCGCGCCTCCCCGGCTGCCGCGCCCCGCTTCGTTGATCGCGCCCGACACGTCGACGCGGGTCGTCTGCAGGGCGGGCGCGAGTCCGAACATGAAGCCGGTGGCCATCGAAACCGCGATCGTGAACAGCAGCGCGCTCGGGTCGATCGAAATGGCACCGGCGCCCGGCGTGTTCGCGCCGGCGAGCGCCGCGAGGAGCGGTACGGTCCAGAATGCGAGCAGCAGACCGACGCCGCCGCCGGCGGCGGCGAGGACGACGCTCTCGGTGAGCAGCTGACCGGCAATCCGGAGCCGGGTCGCCCCGATGGCGGTGCGGATCGCGATCTCTTTCTGCCTGCCGACGGCGCGCGCGAGCAGCAGGTTGGCCACGTTCGCGCAGGCAATCAGCAGCACGAACGCGACCGCGGCCGCCAGCAGGAGCAGCGACGGCTTCACGTTCTGCACGGCGAACTCGTGCAGCGGCATCACCTCCGCGGTGACACCGTGATTGGTGCCCGGGTACTGCTGCGCAAGGCGGTCGGAGATCAGGTCCATCTCGGCTTGCGCACGCGCGAGATCGACGCCGGGCTTGAGCCGCGCGACGGGCAGAATACCGGGATGCCAGCCGCGATCGTCGGGCAGCGTCACGGCCCACGGTCCGATCGGCAGGAGCAGGTCGGCGGCCTGCAGCAGCTGGAATCCCGCCGGCAGGATCCCGATGACGGTGTAAGGCTGATTGTCGAGCGTGATCGGGCGGCCGACGACGTCCGCGGAGCCGCCGAAGCGCAGATGCCAGAGCGCATCGCTGATCAGCGCGACGCCGGCGGCGCCGTCGCGATCCTCTGCAGGGGTAAAGCTGCGGCCGAGGGCCGGCGAGACCCCGAGCATCGGCAGCAACGCCGCCGTCGTCATCTTCGCGGGGATGCGATCCGGCTCGCCGACACCGGTCAGCGTGACCGTCAGGCTGCGCACCGCGGAGACCGCCTCGAACGAAGACCGCGCCTGATCGCGCCAGTCGACGAAGTTCTGCCAGCTGGTGGTCTGGATGGGGAACTGCGACGTGCGTTCGATCAGCAGCGCCAGTCGGGACGGATCGCGGAACGGCAACGGCCGCAACAGGACGGCGTGCACGACGGTGAAGATGGCGGTGTTCGCGCCGATTCCGAGCGCGAGCGTCACCATCGCGACGGCGGAGAAGCCGGGCCGTGCGAGCAGCGTGCGGACCGCGTAGCGAATGTTTCGCACGTGCCGATTATAAGCAGGCCTGAAACGGAGCCCGTGTTCGCGGCATGGTGAACGGGCGCGAAGGCTGCAGCCGAGTGCCGGACACGCGTTCATGCTGGCCACACTGCCACGCTGCATCCCTGCTGGAGAACGCAAAGACCGCAGAGAGCGCAGAGCAACGCAGAGCTGTCACGCTGAGCGCGCGACCGCGCTCGTTACGCGGGCCAACGAAACGACCAGCACGCGGCGAACGCAAGCAGCGAATCAGTGATGGCTTGCGTTCGCCGCGCGCCGGTCGTTACGCTGCCGGCCGGCTGCGCCGGCCGCGCGGTCGCACGCGTACCACGGCAGCCCACCAATACATAGAGAGAGGCCGCAGAGGAGCGGCGAATGCGGCGGAAAAGATCATGCGGGGCAGTCGTGCCGCGTGTGAGGCGCGACCAGCTCGCGAAGCGAGCCGCGGCACGGGGAGAGCGGCGCCAATGAAAGCAATCGCTGACCTGGGCTTTCATTCGCGGCGCTCTTCCCGTGTCGCATGCGGCCGGCGAAGCCGGCAGCTGGTCGCGCCCTCAGCGTGACAGCTCTGCGTGTCTCTGCGGCCGTTGCGGTCTTTGCGTTCCTGGACGCGATCGCAGCGTGACAGTGTGGCCGGTCGGGTCTATTCCCGCCGCAGCACGACGATTGGATCGACTGTGCTGGCGCGGCGCGCCGGCAGCCATGCGGCCAGCGCGGCGACGGCCAGCATCACGATCGCGCCGATGGAGAGGATGCGCGGATCTGTCGGTGCGACGCCGGCGATCAGTCCCTGCAACAGCCGCGTCAGCACAACGGCGGCGAGCAGCCCAATCGCCGTGCCGCCGATCGCCAGCCGCATGCCGTCGCCGACGATGAGCGCGATCACGCGGCGCGGATTGGCGCCGAGCGCGACGCGCACGCCAATCTCCCGCAGACGCGTCGAGACCGAGTACGACAGCACACCGTAGACGCCGATTGCCGCGAGCAGCAGCGCCGCGGCTGCACACGTTCCCGCGAGCGTCGCGTTGACACGCGGCCGCGCGAGCGCGGCACCGACCCGGTCGTCGAGCGACTGCACGTCGTAGATCGGGACCGCCGCGTCCACCGCGGCGACCGCCTCGCGCAGAGCCGGGACCAGCGACTCGGCCGCCCCGCGCGCCTTCACCATCACCATCGTGTCGGGATACGCAAACTGCAGGTAGGACGTGTAGAAGTCGGCGCCGATCGCATCGTCCGCGCCGAAATACTTCACGTCGCCGACGACGCCGACGATCTCGACGGCATGTTCGCGATCCGAGAACGGCCCGGTCGTCGCGCCGAACCAGACGCGCTTCCCGATCGGATCGTCACCGGGCCAGAAGCGGCGGGCGCCCGACTCGTTGACCACCGCGGCCGGCGGCCGCCCGGCGCGGTCGGCCGCGGTCAGCACGCGCCCGGCGCGGACTGGAATGCCGAGGGTGCGGAAATAGTCGGCGGAGACATAGTGGCGTCCGACTGGCGGCGCGCCCGCGCGGTCCACCGGCCGGTCGGGAAAAAACGCGATGCTGCGCGACCCGCCCATGAACGGGGTGGCGCGGTTCACCGCCGCCGCCTCGACGCCGGGAACCTGCTCAATGCGCGTCAGCATGCGTTCGACGATCGCCGGACCGTCGGCTGGCGCGTACCGCGAATTGGGCGGCCGGATCCAGAACGTGATCACGTGCCGCGAATCGAACCCGGCGCGGCGGCTCGCGAGGCGCGCAAAGCTTTCGATCAGCAGCCCGGCGGCGGCGAGCAGCAGCACGGCGAGCGCGACCTCGGTGACGACGAGCGCGGGCAGCGCCTTCCCGCGCGACCCGGCGCGGTCGTCCTGCTTCAGGACGGCGGATAAATCCTGCCGCGACGCGTCGAGCGCCGGCGGCAGCGCAAACAGCACGGTGGTCCCGATCGTGGCTGCGAGAGCGAACGCCAGCACGCGAACGTCGAGGCGCGGCGCCGCGAACGAGTCGACGGCGAGGTAGTCGTTGACGAACGAGGCGATGACCGCGGGCGACGCGCTCGCCAGAACGTCCATGCTCCACCCGGCGACGAGCGTGCCGGCTGCGCCGGCGATCGCCGCGAGCAGCGCGGCCTCCGTGAGCAGCTGCTGCACGAGCCTCCGCCGATCGGATCCGATGGCGAGCCGGATGGCGATCTCGCGCTGCCGGCCGCGCCCGCGCGCGAGCATCAGCGCGGCGACGTTGACGCAGGCGGTCGACAGCACGCACACCGCAGCCGCGAGCAGCATCAGCACCGATCGCCGGAGCGTCGGATCGACGCGCGCGTCGGCGGCCGGCAGCGCGAGCGCGCTCCACTGCGCATCGGGCGGACTCTCGGGATCGGCGAGGCGGTCGCGCATCGCCGCGAGCTCCGCCGTCGCGCGCGCGGCGCGGACTCCCGGCCGCAGGCGGGCGACGACGCTGATGAAGTGCTGCGGCGAGACGAGATAGTCGGAGTAGGTGAGCGTCGGCGCCATCGTGCGCGGCAGCCAGACCTCGGCCTTTCCGCTCAGCCCGGCGAATCCGGCCGGCATCACGCCGACGACGGTCAGCGCGACGTCGTTGACGCGGATCGTTCCGCCGACGAGCGACGGATCGGCGTTGAAGCGACGCCGCCACAGCCGGTCGGACACGATCGCGACCGGATGCGCCCCCGCGGCGCCGTCCTCCTCCGGGAGAAATACCCGGCCGGCGGCCGGCGAGACGCGCATCGTCCTGAAATATGGCGGCGACACGATCTCGCCGTCGATCTGTTCGGGGACGCCGGCGCCGCCGGCGATGGCGATCGTTGCGGAGGAGAACGACGCGATCGACTCGAACGACGATGCCGCGTTCAGCTGCTCGATGACGGGACGCGACCAGCGCATTCGCACCAGTCCGTCTTTCGGTGTCGTGCGGGTCACGTAGAGGAGCACGAGCGATTCGGGATCGTCGAACGGCAGCGGCCGCCAGAGCGCGGCGTACACCACGGCAAACATCGTGGTCGTCGCGGCGATGCCGAGCGCGAGTGTCAGGATCGCGGCGACCGAGACGCCGGGCGCGCGGCGCAGCGATCGCACCGCGGCGCGCAGATCGCGCACAACATGTTCCATGTTTGTTACGACGTCGTCGGCGAGCCGGGTGTTAACATCGGCCCGTGCCTCTGCCACGACTGACGCTCGTTGCGGTCGCTGTTGCCGTCAGCGTCCCGATCGGCGCGCATCGGGCGGAGCAGCCGCCAGCGGCGCCGGCGTGGGCGTCGGTCCGGCCAATCGAGCCGCCCGCGACGCCGTTGCCGGACGAAGCCGCGTCGGCGCGGGTGACGCGCTTCGCCTTTGCCGCCTACGGCGACACGCGGAGCTCCGGTTCGGCGACCGAGCCGGGCGACGGCGACATCGTGCAGCCGGAGCATAGCCGATTGGTCGATCGGTTGATTGCGCGGGTTCGCGAGGCGGCCTCGACGCCGTTCCCCGTCCGGTTCGTGCTCCAGTCTGGCGACGCCGTGCTGCGTGGGCCGAACGCGGCGATGTGGAACGTCAGCTTCACGCCGATCATCGAGCGCCTGACGCGCGGCGCCAACGTGCCGTACTTCTTCTCCGTCGGCAACCACGACGTGACCAGCATGCCCGCCGGCGATCCGGGCCGCGCGCTCGGCCTCCACAACACCTTGACCGTGATGTCGAAGCTGCTGCCGCCCGAAGGATCGGCGCGGCGGCTGAGCGGCTATCCAACCTACGCGTTCGGATTCGGCAACGCGTTCTTCATCGCCTTCGACTCGGACATCGCCGCCGATCCCGTGCAGCTGGCGTGGGTCACCGATCAGCTCGAGCATCTCGATCGATCGCGCTACCGTCACATCGTCGCCTTCTTTCATCATCCGGTCTTCTCGTCCGGACCTCACAGTGGCGCCTCGGCGGAACCAGTTCCCGGCACCGGTCAAAAGGCGCCCGATCGCGTCGAGCCGCAGACGACCGCGCTCCGCGCGCTCTACATGCCGCTCTTTCGAAAGCATCAGGTGCGCATGCTGATCACCGGCCACGATCACCTGTTCGACCACTGGGTCGAGCGGTACGCGTCGGGCGGCGCGACCTATCGCATGGATTGCGTGGTGACCGGCGGGGGCGGCGCGCCGAAATACGGCTATGCGGGTGAGCCCGATCTCCGCGCCTATCTCGCGGCGAACCAGGTGGAGCACGTCCAGGTCGAGCACCTGGCGAAGCCCGGCCCTGCCGCCGAGAACGCGCATCACTTCGTGATCGTCCAGGTGGACGGCGATCGGCTGTCACTCGAGGTGGTCGGAACCGACACCGACAACTACCGCCCCTACCCCGGCCAGCGCTCGACGATGGCGCTCTCGGATCACTCGTCGTAGCCGCTGCGGCAGTAAGATCGGGTCTTCATCCTGAGGACCCTCCATGAAAAAGCATCTCCTGCTGACCTTGGTCATTCCTGGGCTGGTCGCCTCGTACCCGGCCACCGGCACGCGGCTGTCGCACCTTCACGCGCAGCAGGCCTCGACCGCAGTCATCAATCCGAACGCGTACCAGGATCTGCGCTGGCGGAGTGTCGGCCCGCACCGAGGCGGCCGCTCGACCGCGGCCGTCGGGGTGCGCACACAGCCGAACGTGTTCTACATGGGCACGACCGGCGGCGGCGTGTGGAAAACAGAGAACTACGGGATCACCTGGTCGCCGGTCACCGATGGTCAGATCCCGACGGGATCGATCGGCGCGATCGACGTGTCCGACTCGAACCCGAACGTCGTCTACGTCGGCACCGGCAGCGAAGCGATCCGATCGAACGTGATCCTCGGCCGCGGCGTGTTCAAGTCGAGCGATGCCGGCAAGACGTGGCAGTCGGTTGGCCTGAAAGACGTCGGTCAGATCGGCCAGCTCAAGATTCACCCGAAGAACCCGGACATCGCGTACGTGGCGGCGATGGGCCATCCGTTCGGGTGGGGGCCCGATCGCGGCGTCTATCGCACGAAGGACGGCGGCAGGACGTGGCAGAAGGTGCTGTTCATCAACGAGCAGACCGGCGCGGTTTCGATCGCGATCGACTGGCAGAACCCGAACGAGCTCTACGCCGGCGCGTGGCGCGCGCAGCGCAAGCCGTGGACGATCATCAGCGGCGGTCCCGCCGTCGAAGGCGGCGTCTACAAGACGATCGACGGCGGCGATCAGTGGACGCGTACGAGCAACGGCTTCCCCGACGATCTCGTCGGCAAGGTGTGGGTGGACATCGCCCAGTCGAACCCGAAGGTCGTCTACGCGCAGGTGGAGGCGGTCGGCGCGAAAGGCGGGCTCTATCGCAGCGCCGACGGCGGCGCGAGCTGGACCAACGTCAACAGCTCGCAGTCGCTGCGCGCCCGGCCGTTCTACTTCAACAAGATGTTCGTGAACCCGAAGGACGAGAACGAGGTCTGGGTCACCGAGCTGGCGCTGCACAAGTCCACCGACGGCGGCAAGACCTTCACCAATATCGCCGATCCGCACGGCGACAACCACGTCATCTGGTTCAACCCCGACAACCCGAAAATCATGATCGAGACCAACGACGGCGGCGTGAACATCTCGCAGGATGGCGGCCGCAGCTGGTCCACGCAGGACAATCAGCCGACGGCGGAGATGTATCACGTCGACGCCGACGAGCAGTTCCCCTATCTGATCTACGGTCCGCAGCAGGACACTGGCAAGAACATCGCGGTGCCGAACATCCCGCCGACGTCGTGGGGACCGGACGACCCGCGGCAGCTGTGGGTGCCGACGCCCGGCTGCGAGAGCGGCCAGGTCCGGCCGATCCCGTCGGGGAAGGTCGTCTACGGCGACTGCAAAGGGGAGTTCGGCCGCATGAACATGGCGACCGGACAGGAACAGATGTTCTGGATCAACCCGCAGCAGCGCTACGGCAAGAATCCGAAGGAGATGATGTTCCGCTTCGTGCGCCAGTCGCCGATCGAAATCGACGCGCACAACCCGAACGTCGTCTACCACGGATCGCAGTACGTGCATAAGACCGCGGATGGAGGCCTGCACTGGACGAAGTTCAGCCCCGACGTGACGGCCAATGGTCCGGAAAGCCAGGTGACGTCGGGCGAGCCGATCACGCGGGACATGACTGGCGAGGAAGTGTACGCGGCGCTCTACTCGATGCGATCGTCGCGGCTCGAGCCGGGCGTGTTCTGGACCGGATCGAACGATGGCCCGGTGTGGGTGACGAGAGACAACGGCCGGACGTGGAAGAACGTGACGCCGCCCGATCTGCCGCCGGGCGGACGCGTGCACACGATCGAGGATTCGCCGCACCGCCGCGGATCCGCGTACGTGTCCGTCTACAGGATGTACTTGAACGACTTCAAGCCGTACCTCTACATGACCAACGACTACGGCGCGCACTGGACGCTGCTCACCGACGGCACGAACGGCATCCCGTCGACGCAGCCGATGCATGTCGTCCGCGAGGATCCCGAGCAGGAGGGCCTGCTGTACGCCGGCACGCTCGAGGGGGCGTACGTGTCGTTCGATCAGGGCAAGCACTGGCAGACGCTGCAGCAGAACCTGCCGGCGACGCCGGTCACCGACATCAAAGTGCACCACGGCGATCTCGTCATCTCGACCATGGGGCGATCGTTCTGGATCATGGACGACATCGCGCCGCTGCGGCAGCTGGCGGCGAGCATCACGAAGCCGACACGTCCACGTCCAACGGACAGTCAGGCGGGTCAGGCGGTTCAGGCGGGTCGGACTGATGTGGTGCTCGCGTCGCAGGAAACCAACTACTCCGGTCTCGAGCACCGGACTGCGCCGGCGCGCCCGGCGGCGCAGGTGCGCGCGCCGATCAAGGCGTTCGACGGCTCGAACGTGTTCCTCTTCACGCCGGCCCCGGCGTATCGCGTGCGCTATTCGCCGATGGTTGGACGACCGGATGCGCCGGAGTATCCGCCGGCGGGCGCGCGGATCGACTACTACCTCGCGGCGCCGTCGGGCGAGGTGAAGCTCGAGATTCTCGATGCCGCCGGGACCGTGGTGCGCTCGTACTCGTCGGCCACGCCGTCTGCTGCGCCGGGTGGACGGGGCGGTCGCCGCGGCGGCGTTCTGCCGTCGACATTGCCGATCAAAGTCGGCCTGAACCGGTTCGTGTGGGATCTGCGGTATCCGGGCGGCCCGGCCGGCGGCGGCGACGGTGAAGGCGGCGGGTTCGGCGGCAACGGACCGTTCGTCGCGCCAGGCACGTTCAGGGCGCGCCTCACGGCTGGCGGTGTGACGAGGAGCGAGACGTTCACGGTGAAAATCGATCCGCGCGTGGCGAAAGACGGGGTGACCGCCGCCGACCTTGCAGAGCAGACGAAATTCGCGCTGAAGGTCCGCGACAGCCTCGCCGAAGCGCGTCAGCTGGCGCAGCGGGTGCGCCTGGCGCTGGAGGCGAAGCGCGGCGATCAGGGCAGGCTGCAGAGCCTCTCGGAGCGTCTGAACACGAAGAGCGGGCCTTACGAGGACCAGATGTTCATCGATCAGATGTCCAACGTCGGCCGAGAAATCGGTCAGGCGGATCAGAAGGTCCCCGCGAGCGCCTACGAGCGCTACAGCCAGCTGATGAAAGAGTGGGCGTCGATCAAGGCTGACGCGGACGCCGCGCTCCGTTGAGGAGAAGCGATGCGAACGAACCTTCTCGCGATCGCGCTCTTCGCGCTCATGGCGGCAGCCGGCAGCGCGCAGGATTCGACCGTCTACGACGCCAAGACTGACGGCGTCACGCTGCCGCAGCCGACGAGGCAGGTGAAGGCGCAGTACACCGCTGAAGCGATGCGGCAGATGATCGAAGGCGACGTGCTGCTCGCCGTCGTCGTGACGTCGGATGGCGCGGTGGGCGACGTCACCGTGAAGGAATCGCTCGACGCCGTCTACGGCCTCGATCAGGAGGCCGTGACAGCGATGAAGCAGTGGCAGTTCAAGCCTGGCACCAAGGACGGCAAGCCAGTCAACGTCCGCGTCGAGGTGAAGATGCGGTTCACGCTCAAGTAGCCTCTGTCCGGCTTGCCCACGGGAGCATCTTCAGGTCGGCTGCGCCAGTGCCGCGTCTTCCGCGGCGTAGTCGAAGGGGTGCGGACTCGAGGTTGCCGGCGGGTTCGCGCGCTCCCATGCAACCGTCCGCCTGATCGCTTCGTCCTGCGCGATTGGCTCACGATAGCCGAGCTCTTCGCGGATGCGGGTGGTGTCGGTTGCCCAGTGCTGATCGGTGTTGCCCGGCATCAGCAGATGCGGCGGCATCCGATCGGCCGGTAGCGTCAGGAACTCGCCGCTCCATCCCGCGATCGCGGCCACACGGGTGGCCCATTCGAGCTCGCCGAGGCTCTCCGGTTCGCCGACGTTGTAGACGCGCCCCGCCGCGCGCGCATCCGTCGCCGCGAGTGCAATCGCGGCCGCGACGTTCCCGACGTAGCCGCGCGGCGCGCGCCACCGGGCCAGCTTTTCCTCGAACAGCATGACGCGCCTGCCGTCGTCGATCCGCTTGACGATCGGCCACAGCCGGCGGAGCGGATCGCCCGGGCCGTAGACCATCGGCAGCCGCAGCACCGTCCCCGCGAGCTGCGCGTCGCCGAGGATCTCGCGCTCGACTGGAATCTTGTCGTACTCGTCGTCGAGCCAGCCGAATACCTTCTGCAGCATCTGTATCCGTTCGGGCGGATAGGTCTGGAGCGTCGTCCGCAGGGGCGAGCTCTCGGTCAGCGGCACCGGCTCGAGCGGTCCCGCCTCCGAGCCGTGCAGGACGCCGCAGGCGCGGTAGACGTCGCAGCTGCTCAGCGCCACGATGCGCGGCGTCGCGCCGCGGAACACGTCCATGAGCGCGTGCGCCTGCCGTCCCGAGCTCAGGATCAGATCGACGACGATGTCCGCGCGGATCTCGCGCAGCTCGTCACGATGCTCGGCGAGCCGCGCGCGATCGCCAAGCACTTCACGGGAGACCTGGACCTGCGGTTTCGCGTGTCCGCGGTGAAAGAGGACGACGTCGTGGCCGGCGCCGGTGAGAGCGGCTGCGACGTGCGGCCCGATGAACCCGCTGCCGCCGATCAGAAGAACGCGCATCGCCCCAGTGTAATGGGACCGGCAAAATTAGGAATTAAGAATTAAGAATTAAGAATTCTTACTTCTCGATTCTTAGTTCGCCGAGCGGTCGTTTCCACATGCGCCACCACCTCGTGTCGAGCAGGCCGAGCGCGTTCCACCAGCTGTCGAGCGCGGCGCGGTCGAGCCGCATCACCGCTTCGCGGGTCACGCCCGGCGGCATCGCGACGTGGGAGGCGAGCGCCTCGACGACGGCGGCGCGGTCCTCGCCGCCGACGCGCGGGATGAGATGCCACAGCGTCATCGCGTCGCGCGCGCGCGCGCGCTGGAGCACCGCCGCGAGCGCCTCCCTGCGTCGCGCCGCGTCGCGCTCGGTGTCGACGCGGTCCAGTGCATCGTGCAATGCGCTGGCCGCATCGTCGTAGCTTGGTGTGCCGGGACCGTTGATGCGATCGGTTCGCGAGGAGGCGCCGGCCGGCACGAACGACTCGCGGCCCCGGTCCTCGAACGCCACCCAGCCTGCGGCGACGCTGAGCAGGCCGGTACCGTCTTCGTCGACGTGGAGCGTGTACACGCAGCCGAGATCGGTTGCGCGCGCGGACGGCGTGTCCACGACGAACTGTCCCGGCGGCGCCGTGATGATGGCGTGCAGCGTTCCCCGTTCGAGCGCGAGCTGATGGTGTGCCGCGCGCGTCTCGATCAGGCGGACGCGCGTATTCCCGTCGATCGTGACCTCGCCGATCGTGCTCACCTCGATGCGCGCCGAAGAGGCGGCGTCGGTGGTGAGCGTCTCACCGATGCCAAGCCGCGTGTCGTTCGCGAACCGGCGTGCGTCGATCCGGGGCGTCCCGCTGATCGCGGCGACCGACCACGAGCGCGCCGCAAAGCGCGCTGCGGACCACGTGTTGGCGACCATCAGGACAATCGCGGCCGCGAGCGCGAGGGCCGGACCCAGAAAGCGCACGCCGACGTACCGCACTCCGAGGGTTCTGCTGAAGTCGGGGCTGGGGGCCGAGGCCGTCGTGTCCGGCGTCAGCCGGACCGGGATCCGCGGCGGCGGGGCGGTGGACAGCAGACGTCGGAGCAATTGCTCGAGGCGCTGAACCTCGGGATCGGGCGGCTCGGTTGGATCCCACAGATAGTCGCTCATGGCGCACCGAGATGTTCGCGCAGCAGTTTCATGCCCCGATGCAGGTTCACGCGCACCGAGGCTGGCGTCAGTCCCGAGCGCTCGGCGATCTCCGCGCCGCTCATGCCTTCGACCAGGCGCATCAAGAGCGTGTCGCGATAGGCCTCGGGCAGCTTGCGGACGACGTCGAGTACCGCGAGCGTCTCGGCCTCGATCGGCTGACCGCCGGGCAGATCGTCGGGTAGTGCGTCCTGATCGGGCGTGTGGCGCAGGTGGTCGGTGGCGCGGTTGCGCGCGATGGTCGCGATCCAGCCGCCGAACGCGCCCGGCTCACGCAGGTCGTGAATTCGCGTGTAGGCGGCGACGAAGACATCCTGGACGAGATCGTCAACGTCCCGGCGCGGCACGCGGCCCAGCAGAATCGCGTGCACCATCCGGGCATAGTCGCGGTACAGCCTCTCGAACGCGTCCTGATCGCCAGCGGCTACTGCCCGGATCGTGGCCGTCAGCTCAGTCGCATCTGCCGTCAGACGAGCGGGCGTCACGGTGAGGACACGACCAAGCTCGAGGACATGCTCCATGGGAGGCGCGTCACGGTAAGAGACGAAGGCCGCGCCGGCGATGTTAACGCGCCGGCAGGGTCGTGCGGGTCAGGCGGGTCCTTCAGGTCAGGCAGGTCGAACGGCCTGACCTGCCTGACCCACCCGACCTACCTGACCCACCCGACCCACCTGACCTACCCGACCTGCAACGACAACCTTCCGGCCGCGTGCATCGTCATATACTCTTAGTCAACATGTCGCTATGCAATATATGAAGTCGCCGGCTCTCGATCGCGAGCTGAAGAAGGGCAGCGCCGAGCTGCTGATCCTGTCGCTCGTCGAGGATCAGCCGCGCCACGGCTACGACTTGAGCAAGCTGATCGAGACCCGATCGGGCGGCCTGCTCACGTTTCGCGTCGCCTCGCTCTACCCGCTGCTCTACAGACTGGAGAAGCGCGGGTGGATTCAGGGCCGCTGGATCGAAAAGGCGGGTCAGCGCCGCCGCCGCTATTACCGGCTCACCGCCGCCGGCGCGCAGGTCCTCGAGGCGCAGCGGAACACGTGGCGCGATTTCGTCGAGGCCATCACGCGCATCACCGGAGTCGAACATGCCTGAGTGGCCGCGCGCCATCAACGAGGAGATGCGGCAGCATCTCGACGATCAGTACGAGGCGCTGCGCGGCCGCGGCTTCTCGCACGACGCGGCGATGCGAGCGCTGGCGACCGATGTGGACGAAGCGGCATCGCTGCGCATCCGGCCGGTCGACTCCGTGACGGCCGACGTTCGCTACGCGCTCCGCACGCTGCGAACGCATCCGGGTTTCACCGCGGTCGTCATGCTCACGCTCGGGCTCGGCATCGGCGCCACGACCGCCGTCTTCACGGTCGTGGACGCGGTGATGCTGCGGCCCTATCCGTACCCCGACATGCCGCGCATCATGATGGTCTCGGAGACGGTGCGCACCGGCCAGCCGCTCTCGATCGCGTGGCCGAACTTCCAGGACTGGCGCGCCCAGAATCAGGTCTTCGAGGCCCTCGGCCTCTATCGCGCCACGGTGATGAACCTGACCGGCGGCGCCCAGCCCGAGCGGCTGATCGGCTGTCTGGCGTCGGCCGACGTCTTCCGCGCCGTCGGCATGCCGGCGATCGTCGGCCGTACCTTCACACAAGAAGAAGACAAGCCGGGGGCGCCGCGCGTCGTGATCGTGAGCGACCGTTTCTGGCGCTCGCACTTCAACGCCGACCCGGCCGCCGTTGGCCGCTCGATCATGCTGAATGGCGAGGCGCACGTCGTCGTCGGCGTCATGCCGCCGGGGATGCGCTTTCCGTCGAGGGCGACCGACGTGTGGCTGCCGCTCGGGTTGTTCGTACCGACGTTCCCGGTCGATCGCGGCGCGCATCCCGGTTTGTTCGCGGTCGCCAAATTGAAGCCCGGCGTCGGCGTCGATCGCGCCTCGGCGGAGATGGACACCATCGCGCGGCGGCTCGAGCGGCAGTATCCGTTGTCGAACACCGATCACACGGTGTCGGTCGTTCCGTACTACGAGCAGATCGTGCAGAACATCCGGCCGGCGCTGCTGACGCTGATGGGCGCCGTCGCGTTCGTGCTGATGATCGCCTGCGCCAACCTCGCGAATCTGATGCTCGCGAAGGCCGACGCGCGGCAGCGCGAGCTCGCCATCCGCGAGGCGCTCGGCGCCACGCGCTGGCGTCTGTTCCAGCAGCTCCTCACCGAGAGCGTGCTGATGGCGATCGGCGGCGGCGCCCTCGGAGTCGTGGTGGCGTGGTGGGGCGTGAAGGCCTTTGTCGCATCGCGGCCGTCCACGGTGCCGCGCATCGATCTCGTCGCTGTCGATCTTCGCGTCCTGGCCTTCGCGCTGGCGGTGTCGATCGGCACCGGTGTCGCCTTCGGTCTGGCGCCCGCGCTGCGCGCCTCCTCCCTCGATCTGCTGACGTCGCTCAAGGACGCGTGGCGGGCGTCCCGCGGTGCTGGACGCCGCCTGCGCTCGGCGCTCGTCGTCGGCGAGGTCGCCCTCGCGCTCGTGCTGCTGACCGGCGCCGGCCTCACCATGCGCAGCTTCGCGGCGCTGACATCGATCGACCTCGGCTTCAACCCTTCGCACGTCGTCACGATGCGGCTGGCGCTGCCAGATGCACGGTATCCCGACCTCACGCGATGGATCGCGTTTCATCGCGAGCTGGTGCAGCGCGCGTCGGCGATTCCCGGCGTCGAAGCCGCGGGACTGAACAGCGCCGTGCCGCTCGAAGGCGGCGGGTCGGAGTCCGAAGTCCGCTACGAAGGACAGCCGCTGCCGCGCTCGGTGAACGAGGAAGCGACGATGTGCCTGTTCCAGGCGGCGACGCCGGATTATTTCCGCGCCATGGGCGTCGGGATCGTGCGCGGCCGCTCCTTCAACGATCACGACTCGGCTGACGCGGCCAGA
>DATFWL010000408.1:0-9167 GCA_035259385.1 Vicinamibacterales bacterium
TCTATATCTTCAGGCAACGCCATATGAAGCGTCGCGAGTTCTTGAGGATATTTGCCGCATCGCCGCTGATCAGCGGCGTCCAACCGAAGCTGTCCGAAGCTGGCGAGGAAGGCGCGATGTACGGATTGATCAGCAAGATCAAAGCGGCTCACGGCAAAGGCGAAGAACTGAGCGCAGTTCTGTTGGCCGGCAACAGAGACATGCCCGGCTGCCTCAGCTACGTCGTGGCGCGTGATACCGCCGATGCTGACGCCATTTGGGTGACCGAAGTCTGGGCCGATCAGGCGAGCCACCAAGCGTCGCTTCAGCTTCCGGCCGTCAAAGACGCGATCGCCAAGGGGCGGCCGCTGATTACGGGGTTTGGCGAGCGCTCTGTGACAACTCCGGTTGGCGGCGTTGGATTGCCGCGTCACCGCTGAAGCGGACATTCAGATTCTGTGGATCGGTTACTGTTTCACCGTCAGCAGGTTCTCATCGCGCGCCAGCAGCCATCTGCCATCGCGTTCCTTGCGCAAGATCGTGAGTAACCGACCGTACGACCGCAGCTCTACCAACCGGTGGGTCAGGCCGTTTAGATCCAACGACGGACTGCGGCCCGGTAGCTCGAATACTGCGGAAGTGTCCGCTCCAGGAATCGTTCTTCTCGCGGAATCATCACCGCCGTGATAAAGACGATGTCGCTGGCGCACGGAGCCCGCGTGATGCGGACGCGCTGCTTCGCGCCCTCGTGATTCCGGTGTTCGCTGTCTCGTGATCGCGATCTCGGGTCTCGCGTGCATGCTCGTCGGGGCGCTTCCTCTCACCGTCACTGCGTCAGTTGCAACGAGGCGACTCGGCAGTCGACCATTATTATCACATCCGTATATCGTTTGACATGTGATAATTAACCAGGCTACTCTCGGTTCGTGGACCGAGATCAAAAACCCGGCCGTGTGGGGACGTCAATGCTGGCTCTCATTCCCTGGGTCGAGCGACGATGGGCGTTCGACTTACCGCCGCGTGCCTTTCCCGCGGTACTGGAGCGGCTACGCGGCACGCCAGCTCGCGCCACGGCGCTCGTGACCGGCCTGCCAGAAAGCCTGCTTGGGAAACGGCTGTCGCGCACGTGGTCGGTCAAGGAACATCTCGGCCACCTCGATGACTTGTGTGAACTCGACATGCGCCGTCTGGACGAATTCCTCGGCGGCGCGACGGTCCTGACCGCGGCGGATCCCTCGAACCGGCGGACCGAAGAGGCGGCTCACCGGGATCGGCCCACCGCGGACCTTGTGAAGGCTCTCGGGGAGAAGCGTCAGCGGTTGATTCTCAGACTTGAGGGACTCACCGAAGCGGATGTCAGCGCGAGCGCACGCCATCCGCGACTCGGCATTCCGCTTCGGGTGATCGACTGGGCTCAATTCGTTGCCGACCATGACGACCATCACCTCGCGGCCGCGCGGATTGTTCTGCGGGCCCTGACAGGCCAGTTGCCATGACGACGAACACCGCCGAACCGCAGCCTGAGATGACCGCCGACGATAGACGAGAGCTGTTCGAGATACCCGACGATGTCACGTACTTGAACTGCGCGAATATGTCGCCGCAACTGCGGTCTGTGACGCAGGTCGGCGTCGCGGCTGTCAGCGGCAAGGCGTCACCGTGGACCGTGCGTCCAGAGGACTGGTTCGCTCCGACCGAGCGTCTGCGCACGCTGTTTGCGAGGATCATCAACGGCGATCCAGACGGCGTTGCGATTGTGCCGTCGGTCAGCTACGGCATCGCAGTTGCGGCGGCGAACCTTCCGGTTGCGTCGGGACAGTCGATCGTGCTGCTTGACGGTGAGTTTCCGTCGAACGTGTACGCCTGGCACGACCTGGCCCGGCGGCGCGCTGCGGTCGTACGAACCGTCGCGAGACCATCGACCAGTGCTTGGACCGACGCGCTGATCGACGCAATCGATTCGACGACGGCGGTGGTCTCTGTTCCAAACTGCCATTGGACCGACGGGCGGCTCGTCGACCTTCCACGTGTTGCCGCTGCAGCACGACGCGCCGGTGCGGCACTGGTGATTGACGGAAGCCAATCAGTTGGTGCGTATTCGCTGGATGTCGCGACGATTGAACCCGACTTCCTCGTGACCGTTGGCTACAAGTGGCTGCTCGGGCCGTACGGACTCGCTTATCTGTACATCGCGCCTCGCTGGCGGCGATCCGGTGTTCCCCTCGAGCATTCCTGGTTGACACGAGCTGGCGCGGAGGACTTTACGTGCCTGACCGATTACTCGGACAACTTCCGGCAGGGGGCGCGACGGTTCGACATGGGAGAATTCCCGCAGTTCGTGCTGACGGCAATGGCCATCGCTGCGCTCGAGCAGGTGCTCGAGTGGTCGGTCGACCGCGTCCAGAAGGTGATATCGGCGTTGACGTCAAGAGCCGAAGAAGGCGTCAGGAACGCGGAGGGTGATGCCGTGCGCGGTACCGATCGTGTCGGCCACCTCATCGGCATTCGACCGCGCGCGGGTGTTCGTCGCGATCTCATCTCGGCCCTTACTGGGGCGAAGGTCTACGTGAGCGTTCGCGGAGACGCGATCCGTGTTGCACCGCATCTCTATAACACGGGCGCTGACATCGAACGGCTTCTGGACGTCCTTCGTGCTCATTCCTAACGCGACAAAGCATCTCCGCGGCCAGGAGCACAACGACATCGATGATTTCCCGGCAGCGTGTGATCGGGCAGCGGTTGCGTGTATGGACTGCTTGCGCATCGCCGCGGACGACCGCGTGCTCGTCATCAGCAATCCGCCGCAGCGCCGCGTAGCCGAGGCGCTGCTAGATGCGGCGCGCCGACGCGCCGACTGTGTTTGCCATGTCGAGTACGCCACGCTCGCTCGCCACGGCGAAGAGCCACCAGAGTCAGTTGTGCGGGCTTTGAGGGATGCCACAGCTGCTCTTGCGCCGACCGTGTATTCGATCAGTCACACTCGAGCAAGAATCGAGGCGTCCGCGCGTGGTGTCCGTATTGCCGGAATGTCGTCGCTGACGGAGGCGGCGTTCGTCTCATCCTTGCCGATCGACTACGGATTACTGCAGCGGTCGACCGCGGTCGTTGCCCGCGCGCTCACCACGGCAGCGACTTGCCGCCTCACATCAACTGCTGGCACGGACCTCGTGTTGTGTCTACGTAGGCGCACCGCGCGGGAGGACAACGGCGATCTTCGTGAGCGTGGTTCATTTGGTAACCTGCCGGCCGGCGAGGCGTACATCGCTCCAATCGAAACTGAGGGCGACGGGGCGCTGGTCGTAGACGGTTCGCTCGCCGGTTACGGCCTCCTGCGACGGCCGCTTCGCCTGCACCTGCGAAACGGTCGCATCGTCGAGGCGTCAGGCGAAGCCGCGGATTGGTTGCTCAGCACGCTCGATGCTGGATCCCTCCGTGGCGGACGCACAGTAGCCGAACTGGGGATTGGCGTGAATCCCGGCGCCCAGGTAATCGGGACGAATATTGTCGACGAGAAGGCGCGCGGGACAGCCCACCTCGCGTTTGGCACAAACGTTTCCTTCGGAGGCGTGAACGACGCCGGCGTGCACATCGACGCGGTACTGCTGAAGCCGACCTTATTTCTCGACGGTGTGCGTTTTATCGAAGACGGTGAGATGCGGTTTAAGTCAATGCCTCTGACGGAACCGTCGATCCGATGTGACATCGACAGCGATGAGGTTAAAACCTAGTGCCACGCCCACAGGCTTTTACCACCGTTGAGGACATCCCGCTTGTCGGTGGAAGCCTGTGTTTGGATTTCGTGAATACGACCGGTGCCCGCGAGAGCGCAGCTCCGCGAGAGCGGTTGACGCGCTACCGCGATCTGATCACATGGAGCCAACGCGCGGGCATTCTCGATGCGAGCAGCGCCAAGCGGCTACGCCGAGTGGCGGCACGTCGTGGCGCTGATGCTGGAGATGCGCTCCCACGGGTCCGGAGATTGCGAGAGGAGTTGTACGAGCTTCTGTCGTCCTTCGTCGAGGGGCGGCAACCAACGGCCGACATGGTCGCTCGCCTGGCGGCACATTGGCGTGTCGCCCGGCGCACGCAGGATCTCGTTCTTGGCCAAAGCCGTCTCGAGTTCCGAACAGTGACGAACGAAATCGACCTCGATGGCCTCGTCTCGCCGATCGTGATCGCCGCGGTCGATCTCTTGACGTCAGATCGATTGTCGTTGATGAAGCGTTGCGCGGAATGTGATTGGCTCTTCCTGGATACGACCAAGAACAACACTCGACGATGGTGCAAGTCGACGTGCGGCAACCGGGCGCGCTCCCGCGAACGATACGAGCGGCTGCAAAGATCGGAGAGACGCTCGTCTCGAGGCCTCTCCGGTACAAAAGCCTGGCCGAGCACTGGCATGCCGCGCGTAAGGCGCCGTCGATCCAGCTCGAGTAAACGGCGCTAAGTGATCACGGCGCATCAAGAGTCTGACACAATTCCCCGTTTATCTTTCGTCTGGATGTTCCGTAAAGCGCCCAATACAAACGGCATTGCGCAAAACTGTAGGATTTGAAGGAGGGTTTTGCGCTACACTGTTCCAGACCGCTCGCAACACGTGGATTTTAAAGCGGAGAGATGTCGGAGTGGTCGATCGAGCACGCTTTGAAAACGAAGCGTGCGAGGCGTATCAAGCCATTCCGATTCGCGTCAACGCACACGCGATCAGCGGGTTAACCCTCCAGAACGATTCCTCGGTGTGGCTCCCTAAACGTCGATGTCAGTCGTGGTTTTGAGCCTGACTTATCACAGTCCTATCACAATCGAGTCGCGCATTTGCGGGCCTGTGGCTCGGTACGCTTCAGTAGCCGTTACAACGCGTTTGATTCGTCTTCCTCGACCGTCGTCATTCGTCGGCACGTAGGTCCGCTTCGGGGACAGGATTCTTCGCGAGCTTCCTCTGCAGCGATCGACGATGGATTCCCAAGACGCGCGCGGCTTGCGAGAGATTGCCATCGCAGTCGGCCAGGACGCGCTGGATATGTTCCCATTCGACCCGTGCGAGCGATTGGGCGGTGGGTGCGGCCCGCTCCGGCGATGCTGTTCCGTCGAACGCTGCGACGATCTGGTCGGCGTCGACGGGTTTCGTCAGGTAACTCGTCGCGCCGAGCTTCACGCTCTCGACGGCAGTGGCGATGCTTCCGTATCCCGTGAGGACCACGATCGTCGTCGTCGCATCCATGTCCCGCAGCGCCTTCACGAGCTCAAGTCCCGACTTGCCGGGCAGGCGCAAATCGACGAGGGCGAGTTCGGGCGTGTCCATGTGGGCCAACGCCACGGCCTCATCCACGCTGCCGGCGCCCGCGACGTCGAAGCCGCGATCGCTGAATGCACGCATGAGCCGCGTTCGAAATGGCTCGTCGTCATCCACAATCAACAGCGTGCGATTGTCTTGCTCGCTGGACGTCATGTCGCTTCCACCGGCGAGCCTCGTGTTGGCAATTCGAGAATCGCTGTAGTGCCAACCGCCGAGTCGAGCTTTAACGACCCGCCGAGACGCTCGGCAAATACTCGGGCGAGGAACAGACCCAGACCGAGACCCCGTCCAGGATCCTTGGTCGTATAGAACGGTTCGCCAGTACGGCGCTTGGCTTCGGGCGTCAAGCCGGGACCATCATCGACAATCGCGATCCGAAACGTATCTGGCGTGGTCGAGATGTTGACGACGACGGGCGCCTCCGAGTTCGGCGTCGCATCGAACGCGTTCGCGATCAACGACAGCAGCGTCTGGGCCAGTCCGGCTCGAGGAACGAGGACCGGCGATAGTTCGGCTGGTGCGTGCACGACGAGGCGGCCCGCACGATCGGAAGCCAATCGCGACCGAATGTCGTCCATCAAATCCGGGAGGCGCACCATTTCGGCTTGGTCCGCGGTGGCTCCGCCCGCGCGCCCGCTCATTTGATCAAGGATGGCCTGGCAGCGATCCACCTCGGTCCGAATAAGACGAGCGTCGTCGGTCAAGGCCGCGTCGGTCCCTCGCAATTCCAGCGCACGCTGAAGCTCGCGAGAGGCGGTGGCAATGGTGGCCAGCGGTGTCGACAACTCGTGCGCCGTTCCTGCCGCGAGCGTGGTCAATGACACGAGCCGCTCACTGCGCGCGGCTCGCAGCCGCATCGACTCGAGCGCTTCTTCTCGACGGGCCAGTGCTTCGGACGCGCGGCCGACGAAGTAGGCAACGAGCTCGGCGGAGACCACGGCGGCCACCCACATCGTGTACAGATGCGTTGGGAAGTCATTGAGTCGATGATGCGTCGGCACGAGCTCGTGAGCGTGCCGGTAGATGAGCACGCCGTAGCTAACTATCGCGAACAGACCGATCGCAATCGCTGGAAACCGACCAATCGTCAGCAAGGCGAGCGCGATCTGCAGCACGTATACGACGACGAACGGATTCGAAGGCCCGCCGGTCAGCTCGAGTAGCGCGGTGATCAGGAGCACTTGGATGGCGAGTGCAATCGCCAAGGGCCACCTCGATGAGCCGCCTCCGGCAAGGTGCCGCGCGACGATCGCGTTCATCGTGGCATCGACCAGGATCAGCCACGCGATGTGGTCGAGCGGCAGGTCGAGGGCCGGCAGCGCGAATGTCATCGCGAGCAGCAGGAGCTCGACGACCACGGTCGCCCATCGCATCCGAACGAGCCACGGCCGCGTTTCGAGCGGCGTGGTGGCCAGGTACCACGGATCCCGAGCGGAGTTCGCGCCTGTCACGGACGCGGCCGACGAGGAAGACATTCCGCGTAGTGTATCGCTCCGCGAGTGGATGGGCGGGTGCGACAATTTGCCGCACATCCGCTCGCGCAACCGGCACGTAGACTCGACAGCCGATGTATTCGCGGCGAGTCAACGCGTTGTTGCGTCGGGTTCGGGTGTCGTTTGTTTCGGCGGCGTTTTGCGTGGCGGCGTCGACGGCGCTCGCTCAAGGCGTGACGGGCACCGTTCGCGACCAAACGGGCGGCGTGTTGCCGGGCGTCACGGTCGAGGCGCACACCGCAGGCGCCGCGACGAAGACGACGGTGACCAACACCGCCGGGACGTACACACTCGATCTCCCTGCCGGTCAATACGAGGTGAGCTACTCGCTGGTGAACTTCGCGGTCGTGAAACGGCAAATTGAGGTGACCGACGGCCGCACACCGACCACCGTCGACATCACGCTTCGCTTCGTCCTCAACGCGGACGTCACCGTCACCGGGAAGCGGACCTTTACAAATCTGGCCGACGCTGAAGCCCCGGCCGAGGATCTGGTTGGCATCGCACAGTCGTCGAGCCAGGGTGCGATCACCGCGGAGCAGCTCGACGCGCGACCGATCATGCGGAGCGGCGAGGTGCTGGAGACGGTGCCCGGCGTGATCATCTCGCAGCACAGCGGCGAGGGAAAAGCCAACCAGTATTACCTGCGCGGGTTCAACCTCGATCACGGCGCCGACTTCGCGTCCACGGTCGCTGGCATGCCCGTCAACATGCCGACGCATGCCCATGGCCAGGGCTACTCGGATCTCAATTTCCTGATTCCCGAATTGGTGAGCGGCGTCCAGTACGAGAAAGGCCCGTACTTCGCCGACCAGGGCGACTTCGCGACGGCTGGTTCCGCGAACATTAATTACGCGAGCCGCCTCGACGGGCCGATCGTTCGGGCCGCCGCCGGCGGTGAAGGGTTTGCGCGCGCGTTGCTCGCCGCGTCGCCCAAGGCGGGCGACGGCCACGTCCTCGCTGCGCTCGAAGTCGAGCACAACGATGGTCCGTGGGTGCGTCCCGACGATTACCGCAAGGTGAATGGTGTCCTGCGATATAGCCAGGGCGATACGGTCAACGGGCTGTCGATCACGGGCATGGGCTACTGGGCCAAGTGGAATTCGACAGACCAGGTGCCGGCACGGGCCATCGACTCCGGTCTGATCAGCCGCTTCGGCGGCATCGATAACACCGACGGTGGCGACACGTATCGGTACAGCGGATCGCTCGAGTGGCAGCGTTCAGGCAGCAACACGTCCACGAAAGTGACGGCGTTCGGCATCGGCTACAACCTGAATCTCTTTTCGAACTTCACGTACTTTCTGGACGATCCCGTGCACGGGGACCAGTTTCATCAGTTCGATCATCGATTCATCGCCGGCGGCAAGGTCAGTCACCAACGAATCGGTCATTGGCTCGGACACGAGGTGCAGAACACGATCGGTGTCCAGCTCCGGAACGACGACATTCCTACGGTGGGCCTGTATCACACCGAGGTGCGACAGCTTCTGGAGACCGTCCGTCAGGACTCGGTGATGGAGACGAGCGCGGCCGTTTCAACACCCTGCTAGGTCTTCGTCCGCGCGTTTCGCCTCGTCGACCATCGCCGCCTTCAGCTTCGGATCCTTCTGCGCTGCTGCAAGGAGCGCTCGCAACGCGGCATAGCGCGGCTCCTCGCCGGCGAGCGGCGTCGCATCGTCGAGCAGCAGCGGCAGCTGATCGAAGAACGTCTCGGGGAAGACCCATTTGGTCTCCGCCCCGCCGGATTCTGGCTGCGGGAAGTGCGGCAGCTTCGACCAGTCGTGCTTCTTCATTTTCCCGTCGAACTCGGAGAGAGGGTACGCGTCGATGAGGTTGATCACGTCCTGAATCGCCCGTTTGTCGTCTGGCGTGTCGTCCTGAAACGCGCGTGGCGCGAAAAACCCGGTGTTCGTGCCCGAGCGGAAAACCTTCGCGATACCTGCCGGCACCTCGCCCTTCCACGTCGGGCCGACCAGGAGATAGAAGCCTGGCTTCGTTCCGTACATGGCGCCGAGGTCCGCGAAGCTGTCGGTTCGCAGGTCGACGATCTGGTAAACCCAGAAGCGGCTGCCGAAGTCGGGCACCTGCACGACGACGGGGCTGACGTCGAGCGCTAACGGTCCGCCGCCATAGACCACGTCCTGGTTCGGACAGGCGACCGCGCGCTCTGCGGGATCGATGTAGTCGGTGAGCATCGCCATCCGGTTGAGCGGCGCGAACGGGAGTACGCCACCCAGCAGGACCGGCTCGGGCGCCTTCCCGAACGCGAGTCGCTTGTTGTAGATGTTGGCCATCGGCCACGCCCAGAAAAACGCATCGCGCGCCAGCAGCCGTGCGTAGGCTTCCGTGATGCGCGTGCCTGGCACAGGACCTGGAACGTCCGTTGTCGAGCGATC
>DATFWL010000409.1:0-10375 GCA_035259385.1 Vicinamibacterales bacterium
GAGCGCGCTCGAGCACGCCGACGGCCTGCGCGACGGCGATCTGAAGGCGGCAAACGCCGCGCGCGAGCAACTCGACGCGCTCGCGCGCCAGTTCGAGGGGGACGCCGGCTCGGCCAGCGGCGCCGACGCGGCGCGGATGAAATCGCTCGCGGAGACGCTGAAGGGGCGGGCGCTGAGGCTGCGCTGATCCCCGATACTGGTATGTGGGACCGACGGGCCCGTAGGCGGGTCAGGAGTGTAGGAGCGATAGGCCCATGGGATGAGTAGGGAAGGACCGATAGGCCCATGGGATCGGTAGGGAAGGACCGATACGCGAGGGCAGAGGGCGCACTCGAACATGTCAACCAATCGGTCGTACCCCACCCAACCCATGGGCCTATCCGTCCCATCGGTCCCATCTGTCCCATCGGTCCCTCCTCCGCGCGCGCCGCGTGCGTTATGGCGCCCGCTCGTCGTGACTCACCGCTGGCTCGGGATCGCCGGCTGCCTGCTGTTCGCCGCCTGGTTTGCGTCCGGCATCGTGATGATCTACGTCCGCATGCCGGAGCTTCGTGCCCAGGAACGCCTCGCGCCGAAGCCGCGCGTCGATTTCTCGACGGCCCGCGTGACGCCGGCCGACTTGCTTCGCGCGATTCAAAGTGAGCCGTTGCAGCTGCGGTTGACGATGACCGCGGGCCGTCCCGCCTATCGCGTGCTCACGCGTGGACGCTGGTACACGGTGATGGCCGATAGCGGCCGGCGCCCCGCCGCGTTCACGCGCGAGCAGGCGCTTGCGTCCGCAGCCGCGTTTGCGCCCGCGCATGCGAAGACGCTTCGCTACGAGGCGCGGCTCACCGAGCCCGATCAGTGGACGCTGCAGAGCCGGGCGTTCCTGCCTCTGCACAGAATCGGCCTCGGCGATGCCGAGGACACGATCGTCTACGTCTCGGATCTCACCGGCGAGCCCGAGATGAAGACGACCGCTCGCGAGCGCCGCTGGGCGTACGTCGGTCCGGTGCTCCACTGGCTCTACTTCACGCCGCTGCGCCGCCACTCGAGCGCGTGGGCGCAGACGATCATCTGGCTTTCGATTGCCGGCGTCGTGATGTGCCTGTCGGGACTGGCGTGGGGCGTGTCCGTGGCGCGCCGATCGCCGTACAGCGGGCTGATGAAGTGGCACCACTACGCCGGCCTGATCTTCGGCGCGACGACCTGCACGTTCATCTTCAGCGGCCTGCTTTCGATGGATCCATGGGACTGGCACCCATCCACGGCGTCCACTCGCGAGCAGCGGGAGGCGGTTGCCGGTGGATCGGTTCGACTCGAGGCGTTGTCGATCGAGCAGCTCCGCCAGAGTGTCGAGGTGATCGCCGCGGAGGCAGACGCGAAGGAACTGGAGCTGATTCAGTTCCAGCGGCAGTTGTACCTGAAGTCGGCCGATCGACTGGTGCCGGCGCTGACGCCGCAGCGCGGCACGATTCGGCACTTCGACGGCTCGCCGGTGCTCGCCGCCGCGCACGCGGCAATGCCGGGGGTCGCGGTCCAGGACTACGTGCAGCTGACCTCGTACGACTCGTACTACTACGACCGTGATGGAGCGCTGCCGCTGCCGGTGTACCGCGTGCGGTTCACCGATCCGCGCGGGACGTGGCTGTATCTCGATCCCTCCCGCGGCGCGATCGTGCGCAAGGAAGAGCGTCTGAGCCGCGTCAACCGCTGGCTGTACCACGGCCTGCACAGTCTCGACTTTCCGTTTCTGTACTGGCGCCGTCCGATCTGGGATGCCGTGCTGGTTGCACTCTGCCTCGGCGGACTGGCGTCGGCGGTGACGTCCGTGCTGCCCGCGCTGCGGCGGCTCCGCCGCCTTGCGCGACGGAGGAGTGTGGGACCGATGGGCCCATAGGGCGGGTTGGGTAGGACCGATGGGCCTCGGCTCGCGCGAAGCGCGAGCCCTTCCCACCCACCCCATGGGCCTACACACCCACACTCCTACTGGATCGTGATGGTGCCCTTCAGTCCCGCCACGTCCGGCCGGGCGTGGTCATGGAAGCCGCAGCGCCGCGCGACGGTCAAGTTGCCACTCGACCGCGTCTGGCCTGGGTTGAGGAAGCCGATCTGATTGAGCGCGGGGCAGTCCGTGTGTTCCGGGTGCGGATCGGATTCCATATCGTGCGTATTCGAGTCGTTGTTAATCATCGTCACCTGGCCTCCCAGGGCGACGGTGAGCGTCTGCGGGCACACCTGGTTGTTCTGAATCACGATCGTGTTCGGACTGGTGCTCGGCGTGCAGCCGCCGCTCGGGCCGGTGCTGTTGGAGCTGCTGCTGCCGCCGCACGCCGCGACGAGCGCCAGCGCCGCGGCCACCGCGCCGCCGGTGAGTATGGTCGTCACATTCGTCATGCCGGTCGTCTCTCCATTCTCAGTCCAGGCAGGTGGCAGGCACGGCTCATGATTCTAGCCGGTACTTCGCAAGGTAGTACGACAGCGCGCGCTGGCTGATTCCCATCAGCTCCGCGGCGTCCTTTTTCACGCCGCCGGCGCTCTCGAGCGCGCGGCGGATCGTCTCACGCTCGACCCACTCGATGTTCTGCCGCAGCTTCAGCGACGGCAGGCCGGAGGGCTGCGGCGTCGTCGCGCCGAGGACCGAGACGGCGCGGGCGGTGATCACCGGGCCCGGCGACAGGACCACGGCCCGCTCGACCGTGTTCTCGAGCTCCCGCACGTTGCCCGGCCAGTCGTACTGCTGCAGGCCGGCGAGCACACCTTCGTCGATCTTCTCGACCCGCCGCCCGGTCCGTTGCGCGTGCTTGCGGACGAAGTGCTCGACCAGCGCCGGGATGTCCTCCCGGCGCTCGCGCAGCGGCGGAATCTCGATCGGGATCACGTTGAGGCGGTAGAAGAGATCCTCCTGGAACTTGCCGTCGGCGACCATCTGCCGGACGTTGCGGTTGGTCGCCGCGATCACCCGCACGTCGATCTTCTCGGTGCGCTCCGAGCCGAGCGGCTCGATTTCGCGCTCCTGCAGGACGCGCAGCAGCTTCGACTGCAGCGTCGGATTCATCGTGCCGATTTCGTCGAGGAAGATGGTGCCGCCGTCGGCGAGCGCGAACTTGCCCTTCTTGGTGGTGGTCGCGCCGGTGAAGGCGCCGCGGACGTGGCCGAACAGCTCCGACTCGAGCAGCGTCTCGGGAATCGCCGCGCAGTTCACCTTGATCAGCGGCATGTCGCGCTGCGCGCTGCGGTCGTGGATGGCGCGCGCGACCAGTTCCTTGCCGGTACCCGTCTCGCCGGTGATCAGGACGGTGCTCTTGGTTTCGGAGACGAGCTCGGCCCGCCGGATCACTTCCTCGATGGCATGGCTGCGGCCGATGATGCCGTAGTGGTCGAACTGCTCGTCGCGCTCGCTGACCAGGTAGCGGTACTCGGTGCGCAGCCGCTGGTGGTCGAGCGCCCGCCGCACGACGACGAGGAGCTCGTCGATCTCGAACGGCTTCTGCAGGTAGTCGAGCGCTCCGAGCTTCATCGCCTCGATCGCGCTCTCGACGGTGGCGTGCGCGGTCATCATCAGGATCTGCGGCCGCTCGCTCTCCGGCGTCGATCCGACGAACTCGCGGATCAGGTCGAGGCCGTTCAGCTCCGGCATCACGTTGTCGACCACCATCACGTCGAACGCGCGCTCGGCGAGCAGCCGCTGCGCGTGCCGCGGGCTGGTCGTCTCGACCACGCCGTGACCGGCGTCCCGGAGAGCTCGTCCCAGCGCTTTCAGAATTTTTTCCTCGTCGTCGACGAGAAGAATCGAGCCGCGATGGGTCGTCAAGCAGACCTGCTTTGCGTCGAGTCGAGCGGGAGGTCGATGAGGATTTCGGTGCCGGCGCCGGGCGTGCTGGTGACGCCGATCGTGCCACCCAACCCTTCGACGATGTTCTTCGTGATCGGCAGGCCGAGGCCGGTGCCGCCGCGCTTGGTCGTGAAGTACGGATCGAAGATCTGCGCGAGATCGGTGGGCGCGATGCCGACGCCGCGATCGGTGACGGCCACGTGGACCCGATCGCCGGCCCGCCGCGTGCGCAGCGTCACCGCGGTCTGACCGGCGGCGGCCTTGCCGTGGCCGTCGGCCGCGTGGCGCGCGTTGACGAGCATGTTGACGAGCGCGATCCGCAGCCGCTCGGGATCGGTCATCGCGGTGGTCACCTCGGGATCGAGGTCGAGCACGATCTCCGCGCCTGCCTCCGAGGCCACGGCCGCCGACGCCGATTCGCGACAGAGCGCGTTGACGTTCGCCGGCGACAGGTCGAAGCGGATCGGCCGTGCGAAGTCGAGCACCTCGTTGACGATGCGATTCAACCGGGCGACCTCGCCGTCGATGTCCGCCGCCGCTTCGCGCACCGCGGCCGGCGTCACGTCCGTCCGGCTGAGCGAGTGCAGCGCCGCCTTGATGATCATCAACGGGTTGCGGACCTCGTGGGCGATCACCGTCGACAGGCGGCCGAGCGCGGTCAGCCGCTCCTTCTGCGAGATCTCCCGCTGGAACCGCGCGATCGAGTCGGTCAGGGTGTTGAATGTCGTCGCCAGCAGCCGCGCATCGTCGTCGTCCCAGTGCCGCACCACGATCTTGCGGGTGAGGTCGCCGGTCGCCGCCATCTCACGCATCACGCCGGTGATCGCGGCGAGCGGGCGCGCGATGGTGCGCGCCACGGTGAAGCTGAGGGCGGTGGCGAGCAGCACTGCAAAGACGGCGGTGAGGAACAGGCCGGCGTGGATGGCGCCGAGCGACTGCAGTTGCTCGGTCCGCGAGCGGAGAATCAGCGCAACCGGGCCCGATGTCGCGGCATCGGCTCCGCCGGGCGGCGCGAGCTGGCGCGGCAGCACGTCGTACTCGTCGTCGGCAATCACGACCCGGGAAATGCCGGCAGAGCGCAGGTGCGGCGCGAGCGCCGGATCTGCATCGCGCGGGAGCGTCGACGCGAGGATCTGCCCGTCCATGCCGAACGCGAGATCGCTGCCGGTGATCTTCTTCAGCTCCGCGGCGAGCGCGTCGTCGAGGAGGAACCCCGCGCTGAGCGTGCCGAGAATCTCGCGCCGCGGCTGGTCGAGCACGACCGGCACGCTCACGATCTGCAGGATGCCGTTCGGCTGCGGCAGCAGGCTCACCGCGTCGTGGCCGGCGAGCGCATCCCGCAGCGCCGGCTGGTGCGCGGCGATGATGCCGACGCGCGGCGATCCGCCGGCCGCGTAGAGGATCTGGCCGTTCTTGTTCGTGACCAGCATCAGATGCGCGCTCAGCTGGGTCTGGTAGCCCCTGGCGATGTCCTGCACCGTCGGCGGATCGTCGGTGAAGATCGCCGCTTTCAGCTTCGGCAGGTCGGCAATCAGCCCCGCCATCAGCGTGTAGGTCTGCGCGCGCTCGTTGCGCAGCTGCTCGACCTGCGCGCTGGTCGTCACGATCTCGCGCTCGAGCGTCCGGTCTGCTTCGCGCGTCACCTGGCCGTTGACGATGAAGATGGCGATGCCGATGCAGATCACGGCGAGCATCGCGCTGGCGAGGAACATCCGGCTGCGCAGCGACGAGAGCAGCGTCATCGGATCGTGAAGTCGAGCTCGCCGGTGCCGCCATCGGGCACCGTCACCGATTTCGTGTCGGACGCGGTGCCTTCGTTCCACGCGATGACACCGTAAGTGCCGGGCGGGACGTTCTCGATCTGGTAGCGCCCGCCGCCGTCGGTCAGCGCGAAGAACGGGTGGCTGAAGACGAGGATGAACGCGTTCATGTGCGAGTGGATCTCGCAGAACACGCGGACGATGCCGGGCCGGTCGAAGCGGATGTCGCGGGTGTGCCCCGCCGCATACCGGCCGAGATCGAACGGCCGCGGCTTCGAGAGGGAAAACACGTTGTGGTAGAACTTGTCGGAATTCGGAAAGTCGACCGTGGTGCCGGTGGTGATGGCGAGCACGTGAGGGACGAACGTCTCGTTGCGCTGGTCCATCACCGCATGCCCGCCCTCGCTCGTCTCGAACGCGCCGCGCGGCGCCGATTCGAGGTACACGACCGAACGCAGCAGATCGGGCAGGTCGCGTGCGGCAGGCGTGCCGAGGTCGCCGACGGTCGGCCGCCGCTGGGCTGCCGTGGCCACGCGGCGCAGTTCGACGCGGCCTCTGATCGCGCCGGGCCTCGCGGCGGCGCCGCTTCGCGCCGGCGACAACGCTGAGGCGCTTCGCGCCGGCGACAAGGACAGAAGGGCAACAAAGGGGGCAAAGGTAAGAACACAGACTGCGGTTCGTGACACGAGTGGCGACAGCACCGCCATCAGCGAGCGCGCTGCCGCGTCAGTCCGTGCGCGGATCGGCCTCCTTTGTTCTTTCCTCTCTGCCCTTGTCACAATCGCAGTCACTAAAACCAGTACACGAGCTGCGCGCTGATGAACGACGCGTGCTGCAGCAGCACGCCGCCATCGCGCACGTTCCGCTGATATGAGAGCTTCAGAACCAGGTTTCGTTGCAGAGAATAGCCGCCGCCGACCTCGACGCGGGTCACCGGCGCGTCCCACGGCAGCGCGGCGGCCGTGCCCTCGAGATCGCTGAACCCAAGATGATCGTACCGCGCGGCGATGTACAGGCCGGGCCGGAGCTTGTACCGCCCTTCGACGTACGTGGCAAGCGCGCCCAGCGGCTCCGCGATCGGAAGCTGTCGCGGCGGCGTCGGGGCAATCGGCAGCCGCCACTCGGTCCAGACGGTTTCCGCGCGGATGAGGTAATAGCCGCGGGAGTACTCGAGATCGCCGCCCCAGGCCGTCTGGGTGTACGGCCCGCCCACCGTCTCGCCGCCGAGCGCGGCGCGCGTCGCCGCCGAGCTCACGAACGGACCGCGCGCGAACGACGTTCCGGCCACCAGCCCGTTCATCGGCCGCAGTTCGACCCGTGTGGCGATCTGCCGGCCGTCGTTGTCGTCGTGAAACAGCGGACGCGAGACCGTTCCGTTAGTCACCGAGCCGGTCACGTTGACGATGCCCATGACCGCGTGCGCCTGAACGCCGGTGTCCCATCGGAAGGCGGTGACGAGCGGCACGCCCTGAACCGGCGCCCTCTCGCCGACCGAGTACCTGACCAGCCAGCCGGTGCTGCGCTTGGCGAGCAGTTCGTCGGTGCTGGCCGGCAGCGCATCGGACCGCATCGTGGTCTGATACTGAAACGCGAGCGGGTAGCCGATGAGCGGGTTGTCGTTGGCGTAGGTGCGCCGCGTGAACGCTCCGAACGTGGGCGGCACCCGGCCGACCTGAATGTCGAAGTCGCGCGCGACCCACGGCCGGATCCGCACGTACAGCGCGTATGGCTGGACCTCCGAGAAATTGTAGGTGCGCACCTCGGTGAGAAAGGTGAAATGGGGTCCCGCCTTCACCGCGGCGGAGCCGTCGATGCGCAGCTCGCGCAGCGCCGAGTGCGAGTAATCGGTGTAATTGAAAAAACCCTGGTCGTGGCGACAGAGATATTCGGGCGACGCCAGCTCGCAGCCGAACGTGGCCGATACGTCGCCGCTCACCGTCACGTGCCCGTCGGCAAAGGCAATCGGCTCGGAGGGCAGCGTTTGCGCAGCGGCGGGGCACGCGGCGCACGCCCAGACGATCCACGCCAACCGGGCGGCGGTGCGGCCCCGGACTTTCATGGTGACGCCGGAATTATAGCCCGCGAGAAACGGTGAACCGTATCTCCAGCGTGCCCGCGAGCAGGCGCGTGAGCGTAGCGTCTGGATACGGGGACAGACGCGTGATCGAGACGATGTCGGGGCCGTTTTCGGTCCAGCTCCGCGCAACGCGGACGCGCGTCCCGCCGTACAGCCGCGCCAGCCGGGCACGGTCGTACGTGCCTGCGGTTCCAAAGGCGTCCAGCGCCTCGAGCGCTTCGGATCCGGCGTCCTCGAGCGCAGCTGGTGACGTGCAGACCTCGTAACGGCCCATGTGCGGCCGGACCGGCGTAAACAATGCCGTAAGAGTCGGATCGCAGGTCCACGGTGCGTCGGCCGGGGCCGCTGCTAGTAGAATCAGGGTGAGGACGTATATCATCTTGGTGAATCATAAGGGGATTGGGGATTGGTGACCGGGGATTCGAGGGATTGGTGAGGCATCACCCCCAATCACGAATCCCCAATCCCCACAAGGATCAGCGCATGGGCCTCATCGACCACCGGTTCGAGGACAACTTCATCACCACGAGCATCGATCGCGTGCTGAACTGGGCGCGCGAATCGTCCATCTGGCCGATGGGCTTCGGCCTCGCCTGCTGCGCCATCGAAATGATGGCGGCATCGGCGTCGCGCTATGACATCGCCCGGTTCGGCGCGGAAGTGTTTCGGGCCTCGCCCCGGCAGTCCGACCTGATGATCGTGGCCGGGACCGTGACGAAGAAAATGGCCCCGGTGCTGCGCCGCCTCTACGACCAGATGCCGGAGCCGAAATGGGTGATCTCGATGGGCAGCTGCTCGAACGCCGGCGGCCCGTTCCCGACTTACAGCGTGCTGCAGGGCGTGGACAAAGTAGTGCCGGTCGACGTTTACGTATCGGGCTGCCCGCCGCGCCCCGAGGCGCTGCTCTACGGGCTGATGCGGCTGCAGGACAAGATCCGCAAGGAAGGCACCGTGCTCCGCAAGGAGCGCGTCATCATGGCGAACACGAGCGAACCCATCCTGGTCGGTGACGCCCGGTCGCGCGGCGGCGAGCGGTCATGATCCTCAGATTCCTGAAGAGGATTTTTCTCGTCGACCTCCTCAAGGGGCTGTGGGTCACGCTGAAGTACACCCCGCAGCCGGCGTTCACCTTTCAGTATCCGGCGGAGCGCCGCCCGACTGCGCCCCGCTTCCGCGGCGTGCTGCGGCTCCAGACCGAGCCCGGCACCGGCGCCCAGACCTGCATCGTCTGCGACCAGTGCGCGAAAGCGTGCCCCGACGACCTGATTGCGCTCGGTGGCCATCGCGAGCCGGGACAGAAGATTAAAGTCCTCGACTATTTCGACTTCAACCTTTCGCGGTGCAGTTTCTGCGGACTCTGCGCCGAGGTCTGTCCGACCAAGCCGATCAAGGCGTTGATCATGAGCGAGGATTACGAACTGGGCAGCTATAGCCGCGACACGCAAATCCTGCGGGTGGACCAGATGTACGACGGCGTGCCCATCGAGCCGTACACGCACTGAAACATTTTTCGCTTCTCGAAAGACCCGGATCCGTAGACAATCGCGATCCGACTGCATTCGGTTCCGGCCTGATTCTTGAAGAGCTGGGGGGTTCATGCGCAGCGCCATCCGTGTCGCCGCGGTGTCGGCTCTTGTCGCGGCTGCATCGTTCGCCATTCGCGCCGATGCCACGCCACCATCCCAGGCCTCCGACATTCAGCTCCAGCTCGGCGATCTGCTGTTTTCCGAAGGCAAATACGTCGACTCGCTCGACGCCTATCGGAATGCGCTGAAAGCGGCGCCGGCTGACGAGGCGCGCCGTCCGCGCGTCGGCGTGATTGCGTCGGCGCTGCGTGTGGCGGAGTTCGATCTGGCACGCGCCGAAGCCGAGAAGCTCTTTCAGGCCGACCCGAAGAGTCCCGACTCGATGACCCTGTACGGCGACGCGCTCTGGTCAGCGGGCCTGTTCCAGGAGGCGGAGGCCGAATATCGCGACGCGCTGGCGATGTCGCCTGACCTCGCGCGCGGCCACCACGGCATGGCGAAGGCGCTCGCCGCGCGCAGCCGGCTCGACGACGCGATGAACGAGGCACAGGCGGCGCTGCGCCTGTCGCCGCGCGACCTCGAGATTCATCACACGGTCGGCACGATCTACGAGCGCCAGCATCGCTACGAGGAAGCCGCCAACGCGTATTCGAACTACGTCAACCTGCTGCCGAACAAGGATCACAGCGAGAAGGCCGACTGGTCGCGCCAGGAGATCCGGTTCTTGCGCTCGTTCGGCCAGCGCATTCCATTCGAGAGCGAGCCGGGCACCGACGACAGGCTCTATACGGTCGATTTCCGACTGGTCAACGACAAGGTGGTCGTCCGCGCGAAGATCAACGACGCCTCGGCGCAGGACTTCGTCGTCGACACCGGCTCGGAGAACACGGTCATCACCCGCGGCACGGCGCAGCGCCTGGGGATCGTGCCGGTCACCTACACGCTGAGCGCCGGCGTCGGCCGCATCGGCCTTCGCGGCCTGCAGCTCGCGCGCATGGATTCGCTGGAGCTCGGCTCGCTGAAGCTCCGCAACGTGCCGTGTCTGATCAAGAACCCGCCGCTGCGCGACATCCCGTCGAAGGAGACCGAGGGCCTGTCGCCGCTCGCGCTCGGGTACTCGATGGTGATCGACTACAAGACGCACAAGCTCACCTTCGGCAAGCATCTGCCCGAGGAGCCGCGGGACTTCGAGCTG
>DATFWL010000410.1:0-6732 GCA_035259385.1 Vicinamibacterales bacterium
CGGCGCCTCACCGGTCGTCGACGTGCAGAACACGCGGCGCGAGACGGTGATCAACGCATCGTCGATCGAGACGCTGCCGGCGACGCGCGCCTACGGCTCGATCCTGAACGCGATGCCGGGCGTGACCGTCGACAACAACGGTCTCGCCGCGACGCCGACGATGACGTTCTTCAGCGCGCACGGCGGCCGGACCAACGAAGGCCGCATGTCGATCAACGGCATGACGGTCGCCGCCGCGTTCAACGGCGGCGGCGTGTCCTCGCTCACCTACGACACCAGCAACGCCGAAGAGGTGGTGATGGTCGTCTCCGGCGGTCTCGGCGAGAACGAGACCGGCGGACCGACGATGAACATCGTGCCGAAGTCGGGTGGCAACAAGTTCTCCGGCCAGGCGTTCTTCAACACCGCCGGCGACTGGTCGCGCGGCGACAACATCGACGACACGCTGCGGAGCCAGGGCATCACCCGCGGCCCCGGCATCAAGAACGCCTACGACGCGAGCGGATCGATCGGCGGCCCGATCATGAAGGACCGGCTGTGGTTCTACGGAACCTACCGCAGCTACGACACGACGACAGGGGTCTCGGGCATCGGCGTCAACAAGTTTGCCGCCGACGCGACGCACTGGGACTATGCCCGCGACGACTCCGTCGAGCCCCGCCTCGTCCAGGGCCGCAAAATCTTCGCGGTGCGCGGCACCGCGCAGGTGACGCCCAAGAATCGGGTGATGGTGTCGCAGGAGAATCAGTACCGCTGCGAGGGCTCCACGTTGACGCCGAACGGCTCGGGATGCCGGACGCGCGGCGCCGACTGGATCGCGCTCGGATCGACGACGCAGTCGCCTGAGTCCAACACCGGCTACTTCGACTTCCCGTACTGGGTCACACAGGCGACGTGGACCTCCACGGTGACCAGCAAGCTGCTGCTCGAGGCCGGCTACTCGCGGTTCGCGTACCGCCACGCCGGCGGACCGGGTCAGGTGCCGCCGGACGGGATCCTCAATCTGATCCCGGTCACCGAACAGTCGGCCATCGACGGTCATCCTGCGAACTTCACGTATCGCGGTCTCGCCACCTACCTGAACAACTTCGGCAACCCGAACAACTGGCGGGCCTCGGCGTCGTACATGAGCGGCGCGCACAACATCAAGTTCGGCTATCAGGGCGCATACCTGGTCGCCGACTCGGAGTTCGACACGAATCAGTCACAGCTCCTGTACCGCGCCAACAATCACGTGATGAACCAGTTCACGTACCGGCTCCCGCAATTCCAGACCGCCGATCGCACGCGGGTGCTGGCGCTGTTCGCGCAGGATACGTGGACGCGCGATCGCCTGACGGTGCAGGGCGCCGTGCGCTTCGACAAGGCCTCCAGCTTCAGTCCGTCGGAGCACAACGGCACGACATTGACCTCGCCGTTCAACCCGCAGCCGGTGATCCTGCCGGAAACGCAGGGTGTCAGCTCGTACCGCGACATCTCGCCGCGCGTGGGCGTTGCCTACGATCTGTTCGGCACGGGCAGGACCGCGGTCAAGTTCAACTACGGCCGCTATCTCGGGCCCGCCACCAACGACACGATCTATACGCAGAACAACCCGGCGAACGGCATCGTCGGTTACAACACCACGGCGATCAACCGCGCCTGGACCGACACCAACGGCAACTACATCGTCGACTGCGACATCCTCAACCCGAACGCCCAGGTGGTGCCCGGCGGCGATACGTGCGGCGCGCTCACCGGCAACTCGCTGAACTTCGGCAAGACGGGCACCTCGACGCGCGTAAACCCGGCGCTGCTGAGCGGCTGGAACGTGCGTCCGGCCGATTCCCAGTGGGGCGTCAACCTTCAGCAGGAGCTCGCGCCCCGCGTCTCCCTGGACCTCGGCTACAACCGGCGGTCGTGGAGCCACTTCACGGTGACCGACAACACCGCGGTCGGGCCGAACGATTACCAGGCGTGGACGATCACCGCGCCGAAAGATCCGCGGCTTCCGGGCGGTGGCGGCTACCCGATCACGATGTACACGCTGACGGCGGCGGCGGCGGCGCGGCCGGCGGACAACTACGTGACGTTCGAGACCGATTTCGGCCCGCCGCGCATCAATTACTGGCACGGCGTCGACGTGACGGTGACGGCGCGCCTGGCCAGAGCCACCACGCTGCAGATCGGCACCACGACCGGCCGCGCCATCAACGACACGTGCGCCACCATCGTGAACGTCGACAGTCCTGATCCGCGGTTCTGCCGCCAGGTCGACCCGGTCGAGACAACGCTCCGCGGCCTCGCGTCGTACACGATTCCGAAGGTTGACGTGCAGGTGAGCGCGACGTTCCGCTCGCAGCCGCGCACGATCTTCCAGGCGAACAACCCGACGATCTTCATCGGCAATCAGCCCACGGTGCCGGCCAACAGCCCGACAGCCGCGAACTGGAACGTGCCGAACACTGTCGTGCAGAGCCTGTTGGGCCGGCTGCCGCCGGGCGCTCTGCCCAATGGCAACACGCTGGTCCCGCTGCTCGACAACACGCTGAAGGTGTATCAGGACACCCGCCGCAATCAGCTCGACATGCGCTTCGCGAAGGTGTTCCGGTTCAGCGGCCGCCGTCTCGACGTCGGCATGGACCTGCAGAACATCCTCAACGCGAACTACGGCACCGTGTACGAGTCGCAGTACGACTACACGGCGCCGAATGGCGGCACGTGGCTCAACCCGACGACGATCCTCGGTCCGCGTTTTGCCCGGCTGAACGTGACGTTCAACTTCTAGCGAAGAGAGGAAGCGACCGCTTCGCGGTCGCTTCCTCTCTCGGTGTTGGGACTGCGGGGCTCGGGGCTAGCTTTCTTCGTAGCGCGAAGGCTTTACAGCGCTTTTCAAGTCCAGGTAGCGGCCGGCCTTCAGGGCCGGCCGAGCGACGGGCTGAAGCCCGTCGCCTACGCCGAAGTCGAACCGCGCGAGCCGAGCGGCCCCTAGCCCCTAGCCCCTAACCCCTGCTCCGTCTCCAGCAGCCGCATGCTCTCAGCCGGATATCGCATCCCGGCGGCCGCACCGATCGGAAACGCCTCGTCCAGCACGGCGACGTCCGCGCTCGTGAGCGCGATCTCCGCCGCCCTGGCGTTCTGCTCCACGTAACGCTGCTGCTTCGTCCCGGGGATCGGCACGATGTCGTCGCCCTTCGTCAGGATCCACGCCAGCGCCAGCTGCGCCGTCGTGCAGCCCTTCGCGCGGGCCAGTGCGTCGAGCCGCTCGTAGAGCGCCAGGTTGCGCGGCAGGTTGTCGGTCTCGAAACGCGGCAGCTTCCTGCGGACGTCGTTCGACGAGAGCGTCGCGGTGTCGCGAATCGCGTGGCCGAAGAAGCCGCGTCCGAGGGGGCTGAAGGCCACGAATCCGATCCCGAGCGTGCGGCACGTCGGAAAGACCGTCTGTTCCGGTTCCCGCGTCCACAGCGAGTATTCGCTCTGGACCGCGGCGATCGGGTGGACGCCGGTTGCACGACGCAGCGACTCCGGACCCGCCTCCGACAGACCGAGAAAGCGCACTTTGCCCTCGCGTACGAGATCGGCCATGGCCCCGACCGTGTCCTCGACTGGAACCTTCGGATCGACGCGATGCAGATAGTAGAGGTCGATCACCTCCACTCCGAGGCGCTGCAGGCTCGCCTCACAGCATGGCTTCACGCGCTCGGGTCGTGCGTCCACCTCGCTCGCCGGCCCGCCGCCGGGAGGCGGCACGAGCCCGAACTTGCTCGCCAGGACGACCTGGCTGCGCCGATCGCGAATGGCGCGGCCGACGAGGACCTCGTTCGCGCCTTTGCCGTACGCGTCGGCCGTGTCGATCAGCGTCACGCCGAGATCGAGCGCACGGTGGAGCGTGCGCTCGGATTCCTCGTCGTCGCCCGGGCCGTAACTCTGAGACATGCCCATGCAGCCAAGGCCGATCGACGACACCGTGAGCCCGCCGGACCCGAGCTTTCTCAGCTTCATGGAGGTAAGACTACATTACAATTCGCGGCAATACTCCCTATGACCAGAGTGATCGGACTGCTGATGCTCGCCGTCGCGGCCGCGGCGGCGCAGGAGCACAGCTATACGCAGGCAGACATCGAGAACGGTGCGCGCCTGTACCAGTCGAGCTGCGCTGGCTGTCATGGACCGGACGGCGACATGGTCCCCGGCATCGAGCTGCAGCGCGGCCAGTTCCGGCGCGCGACCACGGATACCGAGATCATCCGCGTCATTCAGTCCGGGATTCCGGGGACGACGATGCCGCCGAGCAGCTTCTCGGAGACGCAGGCGGGATCGATCGTCGCGTTCCTCCGCAGCCGCGCGCCGGCGGCACCGGCGGCGGGGCGCGGCGGCGCGGTGACAATCGCGCGCGGCGACGCCACGCGCGGCCGGACGGTCTTCGACGGCAAGGGGCGATGCGCGACGTGCCACCGCGTCAACGGCAGCGGCCCGCGGCTCGCGCCCGACCTCAGCGAGATCGGCACCATTCGCCCTGCGTCGGAGCTGCGCGACAAGCTGCTCGACCCGAGCACGACGATCCGGCCGGGCAACCGGTATGTGGAGCTCGTGATGCGCAACGGCAGCAAGGTCAACGGCCGCCTGCTCAACCAGGACACCTTCTCGATTCAGCTGCTCGACTCCAGCGAGCGTCTCGTCTCGTTGTCGCGCGCCGACGTGCGCGAGGTGACGTTCGTGAAGAACTCGCCGATGCCGTCGTACCGCGACACGCTGACTGCCGACGAGATCGGCGACGTGGTCGCGTATCTCGTGTCGTTGAAAGGACTCCGTCCATGACTCGCAGGACGCGCGCCATCGTCCAACCACGAAGACACGAAGACACGAAGAATGTCTTGTACAACACCGGCGTCCTACCGTCGTGGCTTCGTGGCGTCTGTCGCCGGGCCGCCTTTGCGGTGTCGCTCGCGCTTGCCGCGGTCGCGATCGTCCACGCGCAGCAGGTGACGTTCGATCGCATCCTGCACGCGGATCGGGAGCCGCAGAACTGGCTCACCTACTCCGGCAGCCTGTTCGGCCATCGCTACTCGCCGCTGACGCAGATCACCCCGGCGAACGTGAAGAACCTCGAGCTGCAGTGGGTGTTTCAGACGCGCGGGCCGGCGGAGGCGACCGAGAAATTCGAAGCGACGCCGCTGGTCGTCGACGGCGTGATGTACACGGTGCTCGCGCCGAACCACGTGGTCGCGCTCGACGCCGCGAGCGGTCGGATGTTCTGGATGTACTCGCCGCGGCTGTCGCCGCTCTCGCGCGTCTGCTGCGGCCGCGTGAACCGCGGCCTGGCGATCCTCGGCGACACGCTGTTCATGGGGACGATCGACGGCCACCTGATCGCGATCGACGCGAAGACCGGCAAGCCGGACTGGGACGTCGCGGTGTCCCGGCCGGAGCTCGGATACTCGATCACCGTGGCGCCGCTGGTGATCAGGGACAAGGTGATCATCGGCCCGGCGGGCGGCGAGTACGGCATTCGCGGCTTCATCGCCGCGTTCGACGCGAAGACCGGGAAGGAAGCCTGGCGCTTCAATACCGTGCCGGCTCCTGGCGAGACCGGGCACGACACATGGCCGCAGGGCAGCGACGCCTGGCAGCACGGCGGCGGATCGATCTGGGTGACCGGGTCGTACGATCCGGATCTCAACCTGCTGTACTTCGGCACCGGCAATCCTGGTCCCGACTGGAACGCCGACCCGCGTCCGGGCACCAACCTCTACACCGATTCGGTGGTGGCGCTCAACCCGGACACCGGCGTCTTGAAGTGGCACTACCAGTTCACGCCGCACGACGAGTTCGACTACGACTCGACGCAGGTGCCGGTGCTCGCCGACATCGAGTGGGCCGGGCGTCCGCGCAAGGTGATGTTGTGGGCGAACCGCAACGGCTTCTGGTACGTGCTCGACCGTGCCACCGGCGAGTTCCTCCGCGGCAAGCCGTTCGTGCGCGTCAACTGGGCCGAGGGCATCGACGAGAAAGGCGTTCCCAAGCGAGTTTTGAACGCCACCCCGGAAGGCACGCTGGTCTATCCGAACAATCAGGGCGCAACCAACTGGTACTCGCCGTCGTTCAGTCCGCGGGTCGGCTACTTCTTCATCCCGAGCTGGATGGACACCTACTCGACCTACACGAAGGGGCCGGTCGAGTACAAGGAAGGCAATCAGTACGTCGGCCGCTTCCCGACGATGACGGTGCCGGCGCTCCGCACGGGGCCGGGCAACCTCAACACGCGCACGCCGCAGGAAGGATGGGGCGCGATTCAGGCCTTCGACGCGAAGACCGGCGAGCTGAAGTGGCAGTTCAAGATGAGCGACGTCACCGACAGCGGCGTCCTGACGACCGCGTCCGATCTCGTGTTCGCCGGCGGGCGCGAAGGCTACTTTTTCGCGCTCGACGCGCGGAGCGGCGCGCAGTTGTGGAAGGGGAGCGTTGGCGGCCAGGTCTCAGCGGGGCCGATGTCCTACGCCGTCGGCGGCCGACAATACGTGGCGATTGCGGCGGGCAGCGCGTTGTTCGTCTATTCGCTGCGGCAGTAGGGGACGACCTTTAGTAGGGGACGACCTTTAGAGTGCGTTGCAGAATTAGCTCAAGGCGGGTCCTGTCCGCGAACAGCCCCACCGGGTGCTCGCCAGAAAAGCACTGGTCACGGCCCACGGCTCCGCGCCCGGCGGGGCGGCCCCGTTCGCGGCCACCCGCGAGCGAGCTAATTTTGCAACCTGC
>DATFWL010000411.1:0-6010 GCA_035259385.1 Vicinamibacterales bacterium
TGTAGGGTGCGTTTATTCGATTCGGTCACGCCGCGCGCTGGTACTCGTGCAAGAGTCCGCCAAGACGGTCGCGACGCTTCAGCGTTATCGGCTCCGTCGCCGTCCACGGCGCCGCTGACGTCCGACCATTCGGCGGTGCCAAGTCCAAGCTGCGATGAGGCCGCCAACCATTGTAATGATCGATGAACACCGCCAGCGCGCGCTCCAGATGCCGTGCGAAGCTATCTTCAGCGACACTCTGGACTTTCGTGAGCGAGTTCTCGTCTCCCATGCGCAAGTGTCGGCGACACGAGGTGAGGTCGATCGCGGGACAGGGTCTGCGCCCGTCTACGCAGGCGAGCGCCTGTTCCTGGCAGTCACCCTCCAGACGGACGGACGCGCCGACGCACGCGCCGCGTCACGGTGATCGGTTGTCAGTGATCATGCGGCTGCCTCCGCCGATGGGCACGTCCCGCACGCCGCCGATCGGTTCGCCTTCGCGCGGGCCCGACGAGCGGCGGCCGCGCGCACGGTCAGGTCTGCTGGAATCGCATCCCCTGTGCCGACGTACATTTCGTCGGGCGTTTGTCCGCGAAATGCCGAATGTGGCAGCACCCGGTTGTGTTCCTGGACGTAGAACTCCACCAATCGCCGGACCGTGGTGACAGTATCCAACGAGTGGAGGAACAGCCACTGGTGTTTGAGCGCACGCCACCACGCCTCGATCATTGAGTTCGAAAATTTCATCTCTGTGAACGCCAAGACGCCGCGCAGCACGCCGGCGGTGATCAATTCGTCGACCTGGGCATTCACGTTTTCGACGCCGGCGTCGGCCAACACGATGGGAGTCGCCTCTGACGGCATCGCGCTCCGGCCGGCTTCGACCAGCACCGCCACCGTGTCTACCGGCGCGAATGTGTCAGCAACGCGCCACGCCAGGATCCGTCGCGAGAAGTTGTCGATCACCGCGTGCACGTAGGCGCGGGTTCCGTCGAGCAGGCGGATGACGGTGGTGTCGATGTGCCACATCTCGTTGGGTCGCGTGGTGCGAAGGCCCACCTTCGGCTTCGCCGGGTGCACGCGCAACCGCCGGCGCCAGCCGTACGTCCGCACCAGACGGTACCACGTCGAGGGAGATGCCCAGACCTTGCCGAGTCGCTGCGCCAAGACGGCGAGCGTCCCGGTCGGAACGTGCCGGTACTCCACCGCGGTCACCATGCCCTTGATCGCCTGGATCTCGGCCGGCGTGAGTCGATGCGGTGACGTGTGCGGACAGGATGATTGGTCGTCGAGTGCACACGCGTGCTGGAGTCGTCGCCAAGCGTGAAACCGACTTGGAGACAATCGCAAGAACCGTAGGAGCGCCCGCAATGGCGCAAACGGACAGGCACGATCGATGGCCCGCAAGATCCGGACTTTGCGCGTCCATCGGGCAGCTGCTCGTGGGTTAACCTGAATCCAGCGGTTCGAAGCAGGACAACGACGAGCCGAAGGAGTGTCGTCAGCTTCTTCACGCGTCGCCGGAGTTCCAGAACTTCTCGCTGGAGTTCGGCTGTCTTCTGATTCGTCACGTCCACGCTGACGACGACCGTCGGCGGCTTGCGGAGCCATCCACGGGCGGTCGAGCGCGGGATGCCCAGATTCGTGGCGATGGTGACGTCTCCGGTGCGTTGGACGAGATCCCGAAGCCGGTGGTCGTAGCGCTGCTGATGCCGTCCCGTCGTCGTCACAGGGATAATCATCGACCGTTCGGACGCCGCTCAACTTCGGCGAAGCTTGTGCGGCCGTGCCGGCGACGTGAAAGCCGTTCGGTCACGTTGACGAGAACTCGCCCTTGAAGATGCAGAATGTCCGTGCACACAGCTGCGCTCGAACGCACACGCGATCAGCGACTTAACCCTCCAAGAAGATCACTCGTTGTGCGTCCGTAAACCTCGATGTTTCTCGAGGTCTTGGGTCTGAGGTATCACAGTCTTATCACAATCCTCAGCGCTACTTCCGGTGCGCGAGAACGATGTTCATTGGCATGCGCCGCAAGTCGTCCATGGTTGTCGTTCTCAAGATCCCGACAGTTGACAAATCGGGCCCGAATTCTTCGATCGCGTTGTTCGGCTCACCGTCGTAGCGCTGGGCCTCGTCGACCCGATTGGCCCGCTGGAAGAACGACCAGTCAACTGCCGTGATGGGCTTCGGCCGCGCCATCTGCGCGTTGATCATTCTTCTGTCCGCCGCGACCGCCTCTCATGCGCAGTCGGCGACGACGGGTCGGAAGATGTCTTGTCGCCCTGCCTTCGGGCTACGGCCACGGTCGCCGGTACGAAACCGGTCTCGATTCGGCCGAAAATGCGGCCGCACTGGAAACCGTGACCGCCGGACCAGTGGGAGTTCAACATGGGTGTGTGCGCGTGAACACGCGAATCCAAATCCGCGTCGGCGCCTTACAATCCCCTGACACTCTGTGAAAAAGTCCTGGCGCAATGAGCAAGCGCCCGTTTGCAATTCGTTGGCATCCTTGCCGAACGCCGGGTAGGCACGCATGGCACATATCTTCATCAGCTATTCGAAAAAGCACCGAGAGCTGACGGGCGCACTGGCAACCGCGCTCGAAGCGCAATACGGCGCGGGCTCGGTCTGGTGGGATTACGCGTTGGAGAGCTGGGGCGACTACGAGATCCAGATCCGCAATGCGCTGGACGCGGCGCGGGCCGTCGTCGTCATCTGGACCAGGGCGGCCGGCGAATCCGACTGGGTGAAGTCAGAGGCAGGCCGCGCCAACCGCGACGGGAAGCTCGTCAACGTACGGCCGGCGGACACGATGTGGCGCGAGGTGCCGAGCCCGTACGACCAGCACCACGTCAATGATCTCGACGACATCGACGGCATCGTCCGGAGCGTCGATGCGGTGTGGAGCGGCACGCCAATCCGCACCTCCGTGCCGCTGCACGAGCTCTATTACCGCCAGCACGGCGATCGCCTGATCGATCCCAGGCAACGCGCGCTGCCGCGCGACCCGCGCGAGATCAGTCCCACCGATCTGCTGCAAGCCAAGTACGGGATCGTGCCGTATGCCGACGCGACCCTCAGGAAAGGCGATCTCCTCGCCTGGTGCCGGAACGGGTCGCGCGCCACGGCCGGGCGATTGCTGTATGGACCGGGCGGAGTCGGCAAAACGCGCCTCATGATTGCGGTCGCCGCCGCCCTGGGCCACGAAGGGTGGACGGCCGGCTTCCTTGAGCGCGCGCCCGAACGCGCAGACGCAACCCTGAAGCAACGCGAGCAGGCGCTCGATCAGTTGATCGCACACGGCGAGGATCAAGGCCTGCTCGTCGTCCTGGATTATGCGGAGGGTCGCCAGCACGAAATCGCCAGCCTCGCCGAACGACTCAACCGCTGTCCAGACGGCGACGCGCGTCCCGTGCGGCTGGTGCTCCTGGCGCGCAGCGCCGGCGAGTGGTGGACCGCACTGCATGACGGGTCACCCGAGGTGCAGCGTCTGTTCCGGCTCGATCGTTTCAACGCCGACGTCGCCGCGCTCGCGGCTTTGCCGGAAGGCCGGCCCCGGCGCGAGCTGTTTCAGGACAGCGTGAAGGCGTTCGGCCCGATGCTGGCAGCTCAGGGCTACGCCATCGCCCAGAGTCCGCCGTCGAGCGATGTGCTCGCGCGAATCGAGACCGGTGCCGGCGACACGAGCCCGCTCGCCGTGCAGATGCACGCCCTGCTCTGGCTCGTCTCGGCCGGATCCGGCGACGATGCAGACAGCATCGAGGTGCTTCTGCAACGCGTGTTAGGCGTGGAGCGCACTCACTGGTCCAGGCTTCTCGGAACGCTCGACGAGGCCCAGGTGCGCGACATCGCACGCGGCGCCGCACAGGTGACTGCCGTTCAAGGCACCAGTTCGCACGCATCGAGCGAGCGCCTGCTGATCGCGGATCGCTTCTACCGGAGCCAGCGGATCGCCCGGGTGCACGTTGATCCAGTCATTCGCGACCTGCAGCGCGTCTATGGCCAGACCGGCGGCGGCCTCTCCCAGATGGAGCCCGACCTGATCGGTGAGCATCATGTCGTCACCGACGGGGATGTCGACATGATCGAGGGATGCGTGGACTGGATCGAGTCCGAGCCGGCGGACGCGCAATCAACGCATCGCCGCCATCTGCTCACCGTTCTGCAGAGAGCCACACATCGTGCGCATGGAGCCAAGACGGCGCAGGCATCCGCGTTGCTCGATCACCTCGTTCACAACCATCTGACCTCGCTCGCCCGGGAGGCGGTGGCGGTCATCATCGAAACGCCGGGCGCGTTGGCCGGCTTGCTCGAACGACGCATCGACGCGCTCGACGAAAGCACGTTGACGGCGATCGATGACGTGCTGCCGCTTCAATCACTGGCGCTGATGGAACTCTCGCTACGAGTCGCGGTGCGCCGGGTGAACATGGTACGGGAGCTGGTCGCCGCCCGATGGTGGACGCCGCTCCGGTTCCGCTCTCCGGCAGTCCTTCGTCAGCTGGCCGGCCATCTGAACACGCTCGCCGTGCGCCTCGTCGGCCTCGGCCGTTGGGAGGAGGCGCTGGCCGCCAGCGAGGAGGCCAGCGATATCTGCCGGCGACTCGCCCACAAACAGTCCGCCGCGTTCCTTGGCGATCTCGCCACGAGCCTGAATACCACCAGCACTGCGCTCGCCGAACTCGGCCGCCATCAGGAGGCGTTGGCGGCGTCGCGCGAGGTGATGGCCATCAGGCAACACCTGGCGCGAAGCGGGCGCAGGACTTCCCTGATGGATCTGGCGATCAGCATGAACACGGTCAGCAACCGTCTCGCCCGGGTCGGCAAACGCCAGGAGGCGCTGACCGCGGCCATGGAAGTCCACACGTTCTACAGCCGTTTCGCGCAGGAGGACCCCGCCTTCCTACCCAATCTCGCCCGCAACCTGAACGACACCGCGAACATCCTCTCGGATCTCGGACACCATAACGAAGCGCTGGCCGGAACCCAGCGCGCCCTCGAGCACTTTCGACATCTCGCGCAGGAGCAGCCAGACGCGTTCCTGCCCGAAGTCGCCATGAGCCTCGGCAATCTCGGCATCTGCCTCGCCAACCTTGGCCGCCGCGACGAGGCGCTCGCCGCAAGCAGGGAAGCCGTCGATATCTATCGGGCTCTCGCGGACCAGCGACGCGAGGCGTTCCTCCCGAATCTCGCGCGAAGCCTCAACAACCTCGGCGCGGATCTGGGCGACCTTCACCGCCACGATGAAGCGCTTGCCGCCACTGGAGAAGCCGTCGACATCTACCGGCATTTGACGGAGCGGCAATCCGACGCCTTCGCCGCTGCGTTCGCGACGAGCCTCAGCACGCACAGCGCCGTGTTAACTGGAGCCGAACGGCATGCCAAGGCAACGGCCGCCGCGCATGAAGCCTTGACGGTGACCGCGCTGCTAGCCGAAAGAGACGTGCAGGCGTTCGGCGAGATGGCAAGAGAACGTCGCCAGAAATATCGTTCTGCGTGTGAGAAGGCAGGCATCGAACCAGATATGGCGCTGCTCGAACGGATTGCACGCGCGGTTGGCGTCGGCGAAGACACCGCTCAAGGAATCTAATACACAAATCGGCGGCCGTCGGGCGAATTCTGCGTGGCGCACCGTCAAACCAGAGGGGCTAGACAGGGTCGAAAAACCTGTCGTTGCTGAAAACTCGATAGCGCGCATTTTCGGCAGCCGTGATCGGCCGGGCAGCTCACCATCGGCGGTTCCGGAAATTGGCCGTGCACTGGCGACTCACGATAAACGTCGTTCAAGATGCCGCGAAGCGCGATAAGGCCCCGCGCGCGCCAGCGGCGTTTTCGCCGAGCGCGCCGTCGACACGCTGGAACGACTGGGAGTTGTGTGTGCTACGCCGCGCGACGTTCGTAGTGGTGTGGAGACCGCCCAGGTGCGGAATCGCCACGATCCGCCCATCGGCCGGCCTCGCGACGGGTCGTGCCACGGGCGCGTCTGTGCGCAGCGCGAGATGCGTGCGAGATTTCAGATAATACGCAA
>DATFWL010000412.1:0-20188 GCA_035259385.1 Vicinamibacterales bacterium
GCGCGACGATCGGATCGACCGTTTCCAGCGCCGCCGTGATCTGCTTCGCGTTGACGCGCCCGTACGGCGACGCGACGCACAGCGTGCAGTCGCCGAGCTCATCCACCATCAGCGCAGCCTGCTGCGCGGCTGCAGCACCACGGGCGCGACGGCCAGCGCGATTGACACGGCCAGCCACACGATCAGCAGCGCGCCGTTGGCCGCTGAGATCGTCCAGGGATGCCTGCTCTCCTGCGGAAACAACAGGTTGACCTTCCAGCCGCTGACGCTCCAGTCCACCAGTGTGTCGCCGCCCGAGTATCGCGACGAACCCGGCTGCCGTCGCCGAGATCCAGACGTACTCGACGCTCGCCGGCAGGCGGATCGGCACGAACACGCCGCTGCGGATCCACACGTGAACGGCGACGCTGAGCACGGCGCCACACAGCGCGACGCATCCGGCCAGCCGCGAAGCGGCTGGTGCGCGTGCGACATCGTGTGTCAGCATCTGCAGATCATATCAAGCCGGCGACGCGCGTCAGTCCTGCGGCGGCAGCGTCGAGAGCGCGACGCGCGGCGCGTCGCAGACGGTCAGCCGGCCGGCGTCGTCGGCATCCTCGTCGAGTTTCACCACGCCGATCGGAAACCGGCCGCCGAGGATCACCGGCAGCGTGAGCGGCGCCCGCGGCGTGCGATGAAGGTTGAAGCGAATCACGAACGGCTCGCCGAGGATGGGATGCGTGAGCGGCAGTTTTGCCGCGAGCGCCTCGGCACGCAGGCGCTCGGAGCCGGCCGGCGTCAGCTGATCGAAGGTGAAGAAGCCGAAACCGCGCAGCATCCGCGGCGACCAGCCGTCCGGGAACGGCGCGCCGGCTGACGTTCCCCCGAGGTAGATCACCGCCGGCCCGCGGGCCGCTTCCGAGTCGGCGCTCAGGGCGATACGGTCGGTGGCGCCGTTGAAGTCCGCGATGCGGCGGCCGATCGTCTGACACGAACGGCGGCCGGTAATCGCGGCAATACCCTCGAGTTGATGCGGGTTGTCGGCCGCCAACCGTGCGGCCGCGTTCTGATCGACGACGAACCCGCGCAAGCTGAGATCCGCCTGCCGGCGCGGGTACGCGTAGACGAGGCGGCGCTCAAGGGCGTCAGCGACGGCCTCTGGCTGCGGCGACACTATCGAGATCGGTTTTGCCTTTCGTCGACCGCCGAAGACGGCGGCTCGCAGCAGGACGTCCACCGTCGCGTCTTCCTCGACAAAGATCGCTTCCTGCGGAACCAGGTTGAGCACGGTCGTGGTCCGCCGCAGCGTCTGCTGATCGTGTCCCTGCGGCCGGACCATGTCGTCACGCTCCTCCGTCACTCGCCGCGACGTGGCGAGCGCCGGAACCAGCACGAGGATGACCGCGCCGGCCAGTCGCGCTGCCGGCCGGGTTCCAATCGCGCCGGCCAGTTCGTCCAATCCCAGCGCCGCGAGCCACCACAGCACGACCACGATTGGCGCAACCGCGACGGCGGCACTCAACCGGGTCCCCGACGCGAGTGCTGTCGCCGCGCCGGCGATGGCGACAGCCAACAGGCTCGTCGGCCGCGACCCGCGCTGCGTTTCGACGAACAGGCCCAGCGCGGCGAGCGCGAGCGCGAGCGGACCGAGCCACCAGCCGATTGTTCCCGCGATCTCGAGGGCCCGCGGCACCGACAGCCGCGGCACCGCGCACGCCGCGAACGTGCCCGCCGCGGAGAACGTGCCGGTCAGCAGCCACAGCGGAACGAGCAGGCCTGCGAGCGCCAGCGCGGCCAGCGCGGCCCTCGGCGGCCAGCTGCCTGTGCCGCGCGACGCGGCGACGAGCGCCGCGAGCGCGCACACGCCGAACGCCGCCGCTTCCCAGGGCGGGGCGAGCGCCGAGGGGAACAGCGGGCCGAGACCGATCGCCATGGCGGTCGCGATCGGGATCGCCACGGTGCGCGCGCGGCGGCGCAGCAGCTCGACGAACGCGGCGAGCGCAGCCGTCGTCACCGTGAGCTGCAGCAGCGCGAACACGGCGCCGACACGAAGATCGGGCCGCGCGCGCAGCGCAGCGATCGACGCGAGTTCGAGCAAACCGGGACACGCGCTGGGATTCGCGAGCTCGAGGGCGCCGCCTCGCAGCGCGAGAACGGCCGGTCCGACCAGCCACGGCACCGTGCGTCGCGCGACTGCGATCAGGCGGGCGGCGGTGAACGACGGCACGACGTCAATCGTTGCTCGGGGCGTATGCTACCATGCGGCTCCGCCGCCCTTCATGGCGCTTTCGGGACTCTCCACGCACTCCTTGCCGGTGTCGCGTGCGCGCGCTCGCCGGCTCTCAATCGACGCCGCCTCCGTCTTCGCCGTTGCGGCCGCCTTGATCGTCGTCCGATCGCTGGCGTATCTGCTCTTCGAACAATTCGGGTTCGATTCCGATCAGGCGATCAACGGCCTGATGGCCAGGCATCTCAGCCAGGGGCGGGCGTTTCCGCTGTTCTTCTACGGGCAGACTTACATGCTCGCGGTCGAGTCGTGGGTCGCGGTGCCGTTCTTCTGGATCGGCGGGCCGACGGTCGGCGCGCTCCGCATGTCGCTGCTCGCGTGGAACCTCGCCTTCGCGGCGCTGTTGATCGTCGGCCTGCATCGCGACGACAAGCTGGCATGGCCGATCGCGATCGTTCCCGCGCTCTTCTTCCTCGCGGCGCCGCCGTCGATCGCCAAGCAGCTGATCGAGGCGCAGGGCGGCATCATCGAACCGTTCGTCTACGTGGCGCTGCTGTGGTTCCTGCGCCGGCGGCCGATCTGGTTCGGCATCGTGCTCGCGATCGGATTCCGCAATCGCGAGTTCACGATCTACGCGGTCCCGGTACTGATCGCGGGCGAGCTCCTCACCGGACAGCTGACGCGGTCGCGCCTGCGCGACTGGCTGCTGTCGCTGGTGATGTTCGTCGCGGTGTGGGAGTCGATCTCGGCGTTGATGCCGTTCGCCGATCTCGCCGGACCGGGGACGCGCGGGCAGCTGCTCGGCGGATTCTCCGGCTCGCAGATCGGCAATCTGCTCAACCGCTTCAACGCGCAGCCCGGCGAGATGGCCGGGCGCGTGACGAGTCTCCTGCCGCGACTGCTCGCCTGGTTCGTCGGCGGTGCACAGGTCGAGACCAGCCTGCCGGTTGTCGAACATCGCTGGCTGGTGTGGGCCGCGGCGGCGCTGTTGGCGGCGGTCGCCGTACGCCTGCTGTCGCTGATGGCGCCAGACGCCGGCTCACGGCCCGATCGTCGGGCGCTTGCACGCAGCGTGCAGTTAGCTCTTGTACGCGCGCCGTTCGCATGGTACATTCTCGGCGTCGGTGCCGTCGCTGTCGTGACCTTCATGGCGGCGAAGCCGGTGCTCACCGGGTACTCGCGCTACGCGATCCTCGGTCTGCTGATTCCCGTCGGTGCTACCGCCGCTCTTCTTGCCCTGGAATCGAGACGCGTCGTCCGGGGCGTTTTGAGCGCGGTCGTCATCGCGTGGGCCGCGCTCAGCGTCGCCGACAACGTCACCGTCTTGATGAGTAACGTCCGTCAACCGCCGCCGGATCCGATCCGTACGTTAACGGATGGGCTGATCGCGCGGCATGTTCCGGCGGCGAGCGCCGGGTACTGGGAGGCGTACATCGCCACGTTCGTGGCGCAGGAGCGCGTGCGCATCGCATCCACCGACTTCGTTCGCATTCAGGAGTACCAGGACTTTCTCGCCGACCACATTCAGGACGCGCGCGCGCTGGAGCATGAACCGTGTCCGGGAGCTGATCGAATCGACCGCTGGTATCTCTGTCGTCCGTAGGCCGCTGGCCCCGGACGTGCAAGCTGGACCGTTCGAATCAGCTCGGTTCACATTTTCAACTGACTTTTTGGAGGGTCTGTCGAGCGCATCGTCAGCGTGTCGACAGATGTGTAACGACCACTCATGCAGAGCTTCCCGAAACTTTGCGCGTTCGTCGTCTCGGCCGCGCTCGCCTCCGCCTGCGGATTCGAGCACAGCCGTAACGTGCTGGTCCCGACGGACGTTTCACACAGCACCACGACTGCCTCCGCGGGCGCTCCGAGCGCCGCGCCTGGCACCTCGCTCATCGGGACCTGGAGCGAGCCCGCTCACGTCCGCGCAAGCGGGCTCACGTCGCTGCCGGCGCCGAACTCATGCTCCGCGTTCCAGTTCACCATGACCAGTCAGTCAGCCACAGCCGCGTCCGGATCGTTCACTGCGCAATGCCCTGGAGACCTGGCGCTCGCCGGCACGATCTCCGGCCAGCTTGGCGGTCCCACGATCCCGATGGTGATCACCGGGGTTGCTTCCGCGCCCGGCGAGGCGGCGTGTCCGTTCACGCTGAACGGGACCGGGGTCATGCAGTCGGCGAACGAACTGCGCATCGACTATACCGGCACGACCTGTCTGGGGCCGGTGAGTGGAAGCGCGACGCTACGCCAGGGTTCGTCCGGTACGCCGGCGCCTCCTGCGCCATCGACACCCGCGCCGCCGGCGGCGCCGACCCCTTCCGATCCGCTGCTTGGCTGCGGCGCGCTCCTCGGCGGCGAGCCGATCCGCGTGATCGAATGCATCCACGATCGGCTGAATCCGCCGCACACGGCTGAAGGCGCGTTCGAAGTCACCAAGCGTGTCGCGTGGGCCTACCGCAACGAGGGCGTCGGCCTGCTGATCAAGAACGGCGGCGAGAACATCGTGTCGTGGAAGGGCCGCAGCTTCTCGGCGAGCCGCGTGTGCCTCCCGAACGGGCACATCTACAAGGTGCTCTCGGACGTGCCGACGACCAACGCCCCGAGCTTCCAGGACAACGACTACGTCGATCCGAGCCTCTACGTGCCGGCGATCGATCCGAACAGCTGATCGCTCGCCGCACGCAACGCCGTGACGGGCGCGGGTATCGCGCGTCCGTCACGCGCGTCGTTCCTGCCGCTGCGGCCGGCAATTGTGCGTGACCGGCCCCCATGAATCGCACTAAGATGGAGGCCTTGTCGGAGCGCCCTTAGCCTGCTCGTGAGCGACTCGCGTGTCACGGTTGTCATCCCTGCCAAGGACGAAGAAGGGCTGATCGGCGAGATCGTCGACTCGGTGCGCCCCTACGCAGACGAAATCCTGGTGGTCGACGGCCACTCGCGCGATCGCACGCGCGCCATTGCCGTCGAGCACGGCGCCCGCGTGATTCAGGACAACGGCAGGGGCAAGGGCGAGGCCCTCCGGCTCTCGATCGGCGCGGCAACGACCGGCATCCTGGTTTTCATCGACGCCGACGGCTCCCACGATCCGCGCGACATCCCGGCCATGGTGGCGCCGATCAAAGCCGGCGTGGCCGACATGGTGATCGGGTCGCGCGGCAAGGGCGGCAGCGACGAGCTCCACGGAACCCTGGAGCAGTTCATCCGCTACGTCGGGTCGCAGCTCATCATGCTGGCGATCAATTACCGGTGGAACGTCCGCCTCACCGACAGCCAGAATGGCTTCCGTGCGATTCGCCGCGACGTCGCCGCCAGGCTGGGGCTGACCTCGAACCTGACGACGATCGAGCAGGAAATGCTGATGAAGGCGCTCAAGCTGGGATTTCGCGTGAGCGAAGTCCCCAGTCACGAGTACGAGCGCCGCTGGGGCACCTCGAAAGTCGTAGTCTGGAAGCTGTGGTTCGTCTACGTGTGGTCGTTCCTGCGCAATCTGATTTGACCGCGGCCGCCGACGTCGGCCGCCGGTCCGCGCTCGTCTGGGTGCTGCTGGCGACAGCGCTCGGGGCTGCCTTCCGCTTCTACGGGCTGGGCTGGGGGGCGCCGTACTTCCATTTTCACATCGACGAGCACATCGTCTTCACCTACGCCGACGCGCTCGCGCGCGATTCGAAGGAAGCGGCCAACTCCGCCAAGTTCTTCATGTACTCGCCGTTTCCGATGTACGTGTTGAACGGGGTCGTGGCGATCTACAGCGCCCTCTCCCATCCGCTCGACCTCACGCTGCCCCGCGACGAGGTGACCTACATGCTGCTCGGTCGCGCGATTTCCGCGTCGCTCGGCGCCGCGACCGTGCCGCTCACTTACATGACGACGCGCCTGATGGCGGGACGGCGCGCCGGCATTCTGGCCGCATTCCTGATCGCCGCCGCAGTGATTCACCTGCGCGAGTCGCACTTCTTCAGCCTCGACGTCAGCATGACGTTCTTCACCATGCTCGGCTTCTACTCCGCGATGCGGATCGTCACCCGCGGGGACGTCGCCTCGGAGGCGGGAGCCGCGGTCGCGCTCGGGCTGGGCGTCGCGTCGAAGTACTCCGCGGCGTTTCTCGCGCCGCTGATCGGGATCGCCGAACTGCTGTCGCCGCGAGCGCCGGCCGCGCTGAGGCCGTTCGACGCCGGCCGCTGGCTGCGCGTCGTGCTGCGGGCGGTGGCGACGATCGCCGCGGGCGTCGCGATCTTCCTGCTGCTCGACTGGCTGGTGATCCGGTACTTCGACAAGTTCCGCGACGACATCACGGTGTGGGTGATCGATCCCCTGAGCGGCGCGACCAAGCCGGAATGGATCGCGCAGTTCGCCGACGTCAACGCGCTGCCCTACTGGTTCACCAACCTGCTCGTCTGGAGCCTCGGGCCGGCGCTCGAAATCGCCGGCCTCGCCGGCGTCGTCTGGCTGCTTGCCGTCCGGCGCGATCGTCCGTCGATGCTCGCCGCCGCCTTCCCGATTCTCTACTTCCTCTCGGCTGGAAAAACGGCAACCGTCGCGCCGTTCATCCGCTATGCCGTGCCGCTCGCGCCGCCGCTGGCGCTGGCGGCCGGCGTGTTGTGCGCCGATCTGATCGCGCGGCCGCGCTGGCGGACCGTCGGGATCGTGACGACTGCCATCGTGATCGGATCGACGCTCCTATGGGCCGTCGCGTACATGAACGTCTTCCGCCAGCCCGACAGCCGCCTCGAGGCCTCGCGCTGGCTGCTGCAGAATGTCCCTGCCGGCGCGAAGGTGCTCATCGAGCCGTCGCACAACACGCCGCCGACCGGCTCGTACCTGACGAACGTGAACTTTCACGGCAACTACGTGCTCTTTTACCCGCAGACTGAAAAGAAGGACTACTACCAGTTGTTCGCGCTCGACACCTACCGCAGCCTGTACAACCGCGGCGTCGACGACGACTTCCGCCGCAACTACATCCAGTCGCGGCTGGCGCTCGCCGACTGGATCGTCATGGACGACACGTTCCTTCAGCAGTATCAGCATCTACCGGAACCGGATCACGCGGTCGTCAAGCAGTACTATCGCGATCTCTTCGCCGGAAAACTGGGCTTCAAGCTGGTGAAGACCTTCAAGGTCTTCCCGTCCCTCTTCGGTCTCGATATCAACGACGACGCCGCCGAGCTGACGTTCCGCTCGTTCGATCATCCGCGGGTGTTCATCTTCATGCGTCAATGACCACGCTCGTCACCGGGGCCACAGGGTTCATCGGCCGCCGCGCCGTCCGGCGGTTGATCGAGCTCGAGGGGTCCGACGCGGTCGTGTGCCTGGTCAAAGGACCGGCGAATCCGCTGGAGGCCGATGCGCTCGCGTCGTTTCGGGCACAGGGCGTCCGGCTCCTCGAGGGCGATCTCCTGAATCAGCCGGTCTCCACCGCGGCGCCGCCCCGCGTCGATCGCGTGCTGCATCTCGCGGCGAACATCGACACCGACGCCGCCGAACGCGATCTCCTGGTGAACCATGCCGGCACGCGCAACCTGCTCGACTGGTTGAAGCCGGCGTCACGCGCCGTCCGCATCATGTACTCGAGCTCCGTGGCGGTTCACGATCGCGACGCCGAGCCGGCGGGACCGATCGACGAACGCAGCCCGCTCGCCGCGCGCACCTCGTATGGCAGGACGAAGCTATGGGGCGAGACCGTGCTGCGCGAACGGGCGAACGCGGACGGCTACGCGTGGACGATTCTCCGCCTGCCCACGGTCTACGGACCGGGGCAGAAGGCCGGCGGACTCTTCGACAAGATGATCGAGCTCGCGTTCAGCGGCGGCCTGCTCGGCCGGATCGACTGGCCCGGCCGCACGAGCATCATTCACGTCGACGACGCGGTCGACGCGATGATCACGCTGTCAACGACTCCGGAAGCGGCAGGTGAAATCTACTGCGTCGCGAGCGACGAGGCGCCAACCGTCGGGGAGCTCGCGCGCACGGTCGCCCGCGCGCTCGGCCGGCCGATCCAGCCGCTCCCGATCCCGGGACCGCTCCTCTACCTCGGGCGCGCTCTCGTCTGGAACAAGTCCGTCGCTGCCATGCTTCCCAGGTCCGCGCAGCTCCCCTTCTGGCGTCTCAGCCTGATCGTCAGCGACGGCTTCTGGTTCGACACCGCGAAGTTTCGCCGCATCTATCGCGCCCCCCTTAGAGATCTCGAGCACGGCCTCGCCGACGTGATGGGCGCTGGACACGCGGCGCCGTCAATGTCTGATGGCTGAAGGCTGATGGCTATGGCTAATGGTCGAAGGAGCTGGAAGCCTTCCGCCATCAGCCATGAACCCGATGCCATCAGCCATCAGCCATCAGCCATGTCGCCGTTCAGCGGCGAAGCCGTTGTAGACCAGCGCGCTCGTCGGGCGACAGCGCATCGAGGAACGCACTCTTGCCCAACTCGAAGCCCGCGCTGGTGTGAAAGACCCAGCCGGCGGCGCCGGCGGTCGCGGCAGCGGCGCGCGCGCTCGAGTACGTGCGCGGCGCGATGCGCACCCCCCTGTCGGCGCGACGCTCCTCGTTGAGATAGATCGGTGCATGCGATCCGATCCCCTCGAGCGCCGCACGCACAGCCTTGATGCGATCGGCGGTGGCGGATGCCCAACTGTCAGTGCGCGGAAAATGCGGAGCGACGATGTCGACGGCGACGGCGCCGGGACCGCTTCCCGCCTCGTCCCGAAGGTTGCGATCGCCGTTCTCGTCGATTGTCCCTGCCGCTGAGATTACGTGAGATTCGGTGCTCGAGATCGTCACGAGCCGCGACGGATCGATCGCCTTCACCCGATCGCGCAACGCTCGCGCGGCGGCATGCGAGATCGGCCCGTCCGGATGATCGTGCTCGTTGTACAGATCGAACAGCACGTTCCTGAACGGTCGGAGCGCCTCGGTGATTGCCTCCACGGCCTTCAGTCGTGCGGCCTCCGACGCGAAGACGGCGAAGGGTTGACCAGGAAGCTGTCCCGGCCGCAGCACGACGAGCTCCAGGATCAGGCTGCGCGACTGCAGCCGGCCGGCCAGCGCGAGCAGCCGTAAACGCCCGTCCGCGGTCAACGCGCCATCGGACTGGTACACCGGCGTATGCCAGTGCGCCCAGACCCGCACGGTGTTGACGCCCCACGGCCCAAGCGCGTCGAGATCGGCGTCGCGCGGCGGCGCCGATCCAAGAGCGTCGAACAGGCTGACGCCGGTCAGGAACGTCGGCTGCCCGTCGACCAGGATCTTCTGCTGCGAAGTGCTGAGCGGGGCTGGCGCTGGCGCCGCGACGAGCAGCGCTCCCAGCAGGCCCGCGAGGCCGGCCGCTATTGCGAGGGCGCGATGATCTGCCCGGGAACGCGGAAGCGCAGCTGATTCAGCGGCACGATCCCGGAGCCGCGGAAGTGGCTGCTGCACAGATACCATTTCCAGCTCTCGTAGACGGCAGTCAGCGTGCAGACACCCGACACGCTTTCGCGCCGTCCGAACAGCGGGTTGCTCGGGTTGGTCGGGATGTCCACGAACGTGCACTGGCCGCTGACGTCGGCCGATGTCCGGGGCGAATCGAGAGCGACCGAGACGTTGGTGTACGTCCCCGACAGGATGTGAAAGTTGATGCGGTTGTTCGAGACGTCGCTCAGCTCGGCGGACTTCTCGGAGCAGCTGTCGCTGAAATCCTGCACCGCCGCCTGCGGCGACACCGAGAAGTCGGGAAACAGCACGGTCAGAAACCGCATGCTGATCTTCATGATCTCCGCCGTCGAGTCGTTGTAGTGGACGTCCAGCGACTTCGACACGTCGTACTCGGCGGGCTGCCCGCCTGAGACGTACTTCTCGATGACGGTCAGCTTCAGCGAGTAGACGTCGGGCGATGTCTGTTGACGCGGCGCGTGCCATTTGACCTGCGGCCCGCTGCCGATGAACTGCCCCCCCGCCGGCGTCGCCGACCACTGATACGTCAGCTGGTCGAGTGGCGTCTCCGCGTCCTGCACGAACCCGGTCAGCGCGATCTCCTGATCGGCCTCGACACGCGGACTGGACGAGGTCAGCGCGACGATCACCGGCGGAGTGTTGACGGGCGGCGTCGGTGTGGGCGTGGGTGTCGGCGTTGGTGTCGGAGTCGGCGTTGGCGACACCGCGCTCGTCGTACCGCAGGCGGACGCCCACGCCACCGCCGCCAGGACGAGCGGTGCCAGCACGAACGAAGGGATTCGTAAACGGCGCGCCATGCAGCCAGCTATCTATGATAGAGCGGAACCGTATTCAGGCCGGCTGTTGCGCGGTCCTGCCACGCGCCGCTCGTCTCGACCGGCGCCGCGGTCGATTCCAGCCGCGCGCGAATCGACGCGTAAAACGTCTGCGCGATCCGCTCGTTGCCCGCGGCCGTCGGGTGCAGACCGTCGCTGCTGATCAGCACCGGATCGGGAACGCCGCCGAATGCCGTGAACAGATCGACCAGCGTCACGCCTTCCGCCGCCGCAAGCGATCGGATCGCGGCGTTGGCCGGCACGACGAGCTCGGGATGGGTCGCGCGCGCCGGCGTGCCGTTGGCACGCTCCGGCAGCAGCGTTCCGACGAACACCACCATCGAGCGTGCCCGCGCCATGCGAATCATCGTCTGGAGTCCGGAGGAGATGCGCGAGACGCCATCGGCGCCGAATTGATTCAGATCGTTGGCGCCCTCCATCAACAGCAGCGCGCCGCCTTTGTCGGCGGCGAGCGCTCCGGGCAGCCGTGCGACGCCGCTCGAGACAATCTCGCCGCCGACGCCTTCGTCCAGCACGGCGATGGCCTGTGCGGTGTATCGCGCCTGCAGCAGCGACTGCAGGACGAGCGGATACGATCCGGGCGGCGGCGGGTCGACGAGCGCTGGACTGATCGTGTGCGGGAATCCTTCGGTGATGCTGTCGCCGAACGCAATGAAGCGTGTGACCGTCATTCGCGGCGGACCGGTGACCGTGACGGTGAAGGTGCAGGTTGCGGTCTGCTGCCGTGCGTCTACGGCGCGGCAGGTGATCGGCGTCGATCCGAGGGGAAACAGCGCTCCGCTCGACGGCGAGCACGTCATCGTCAACGGCGACGTGCCGCCGGTGGCGGTTGGCGACGAAAAGGTGACGATCACCGGCAGGCCGCTCGCCGACGCGACCGTCGACGGCGCGGGACATGCGAGTGCAATCGCCGACGGCGTCGATGGTCCAGTGGGACTGTCCGAGCACATCGCGCCAACGCTCGCGCACAGAACTACAAGGGCGAGACGGCGGTTCAGAAGGATCACGAGCCGCAAGCTGCAGGAATCTCGTATGGTAGCATGCGGTCCGAATGACGGCCAAGCGGCTGTCCTTGCCATTACTTGCGGCAATCTTATGTAGCGCGTTCGCGCTCTGGGTGTCCTTCGGCGCGCTCGCCGTCACCGACGCCGCCGGTGGTGCACGCGTCGGCGTCCTGCCGTCGCCGTGGTGGCTGCTGGCGACGCTTGCCATCGCGGCAGCCGCTGCGATCGCTGCTGGTCGTCGAGCGACGGTGCTGTGGCTGTCGGTCATCGTACTGCTGCCGTGGCTGCCGCTGCCGCTGCCTCGAGCGGCGCTGATCTGGACCGGCCCACTGAGCTGGTGGCTCTGGTCCGCAGTCGTGGCGGCGCTCGTGATCCCATCGCTGCCGGCGCGGCCGCTGACCGCCCTCACCGATCCCGTCCGCGCGCCCGTCGCGGCGGCAGCGCTCGCCGCCTGCATGTATGCGCTCGCGGCGTGGCAGATCTTCCCGCAGCTTCCCACTGGCGACGAACCGCACTACCTCGTGATTGCGCAGAGTCTCCTGAGGGACGGCGATCTCCAGATTGAAAACAACCATCTGCGCGGCGACTACGAAGCGTACTTCGCCGGCCCGCTGAAACCGCATTACCTGGCGCCTGGCAGGAACGGGAAGATCTACTCCGTTCACTCGCCTGGATTGCCCACGGTGATTGCGCCGGTGTTCGCCCTGTTCGGGTATCCAGGCGTACTCGGGTTCCTCGCGCTCATCAGCGGCCTCGGAACGGCGCTGGCGTGGCGTGCGGCGTGGCTGGTGACCGGCGACGCTGCCGCGAGTTGGTTCGGGTGGGCGACCGTCTCGCTGTCGATCCCATTTCTCTTTCAGGCCTTCACCGTGTACCCGGACGGATTGGGTGCGACGATCGTCATGGCCGCGCTTCTCTTCGCGCTGCATGACGAGCGACCGTCGCCCCGCGCGCTCGTCGGCGTCAGCGCCGGGCTCGCGCTGCTGCCGTGGCTCCACTCGCGGTTCGCCGTCACGGCGGCCGCGCTGGCGATCGTGATCGTCGCGCGCCAGCTGAAGGCCCCAGATCGTCTGCGGCGCATCGTCACCTTTGCGGCTGTCCCGCTGGTCAGCGCGCTGGCCTGGTTCTCGTTCTTCTACGTGATCTACGGCACGCCAAGTCCGGCGGCGCCGTACGGTGGCTACACGCAGAACTCGATCGCAAATGTGCCGCGGGGCCTGGCCGGGCTCCTCTTCGATCAGCAGTTCGGCATTCTCGTCAACGCACCGGTCTACTTATGTGTGTTGGCCGGTGTCGTGCCGCTGGCGCGCCGGCATCGGCGCGTCGCCATCGATCTTGCGCTCCTCGTGATCCCGTATTCCCTCGCAGTCGCCTGTTACTACATGTGGTGGGCCGGTTTCGCATCGCCAGGCCGTTTTGTCGTGTCGCTGCTGCTGCCGCTCGCGATTCCTGCCGGCGTCTGGTTTGCCGCGAGCGGCCGCGCCGTCCGGATGCTCGGCGGCGGCGCACTGCTGCTCAGCGTGCTGCTCAGCGTCGCGTTGACCTTCGTGAACAATGGCGCATTCGTTTATGCCTCGCGCGATGGCGCGTCGGAGGTCCTGCAGTGGACATCGCCACTCGTCGACGTCACCAAGGGCTTGCCGAGCCTCTTTCAAACGACGCCAGAGGGTGCCGTCGGCCGCGCGCTGATCTGGCTCCTGGCGGTCGCGACGACAGCAGGCGTCGCCGTCTGGTTTGATCGGCGCCACGCGGCGCTGGAGACCGCCGCGCTGGGGATAGGGCTCACGGCCGCAGCAGCCGCCACCGTGGCGTTGTCAATCGTCTGGATGCTGAATGGCGCGCAGCCAGCCTTGACCGCAAAGGCGTCGCTGCTGGTCCTGCGACGCATCGACGGCGACACCACGCAGCTTGGCCTTCGCTATACGCCCTTCCACCGGCTTCGCGTGGCCGACGTGCCTGCACTGCTGCCGGCGCTGTCGCAGCCGGTTCCGCGGCGTCGCCCGGATGACCCGCTGGCGGTCGTTACCGACGCGCCGGCCGCGACCTACACGGTCGACGCGACGATCGCCGGGGATGCCGGGGTGCTGACGGCGGGTCTCGATCGGATTCCTGCTTCGCCGCTCTGGTCGTGGGACCTGAGCGGCATTCGCGGAAAGTGGACGCAGACGCTGACGGTCGCCAACGATGCGCACACGCTTCGCTTCGATGCTGACGATCGCACCCGCGCCGCGATTACTGAACTCGTCGTGCACGCCCAACGACGACTGGCGGCGCACGAACGCGTCTCGGATCAGCCGGCGTGGCGCGCGGCGCGCTACGGCCCGGCGACCGTCTTCTTCCTCGACGGCCGCGCATACGTCGAACCGGCCGGATCGTGGATCGGCGGCGGCTCGGAAGCGGAATTCGCAATCGTCCGCGACCGCGACCGCGGCACGCCGGTCCAGCTCTTCGTGCGAAACTTCGCGGTCGACAACACCGTCGTGCTCGAGAGCGGCCGCTGGCGTCAGGATCTCGCGCTCACGCCGCGCGAGGAGCGGGTGCTCGATCTGCCGCTCGACACGACGAGCGCCGGGGTCGTGCTGCGCGTCCGCAGTGCCCGCGGCGCGCGCCCCTCCGACATCGAGCCGGGGAATCAGGACAAGCGAGTGCTGGGGTGCTGGATCGAGACGCGGTGAAACACGATGGGACCAGGGACTAGGGGCTGGGGGCTAGCCGTCCACTCGATTGCAGCGAGCGCATTTTCCAAATAAACGTAGCGCGAAGGCTTCAGCCGAGCGACTGCGCCGCCTTCCGGCTACGTCTGTTCGAAACAGCTAGCCGCCAGCGCCCTCACCCCCGCTGCAGCAGGCGCTCGTCGATTGGCGTCTGTCGAATCTCGTGTATCACGTACGTCGGCTTGTTCTGCGATTCGTGGTAGGTCCGCGCCTGCAACTCGGCGAGCAGGCCGAGCGTCACGAGTTGCACGCCGGTGAACACCAGCAGGATGCCGAACAGGAGCAGCGGCCGGTTGCCAATTGACTGATCGGGCACGAGGCCGAGCACGCCGAGCAGCCGAATCGTCGCCAGCCAGCCGGTAATGGCCAGCCCGGCCAGCCCCATTGCGCCACCAACCAGGCCGAAGATCTGCAACGGCCGCGTCGAATAGCTCAACAGGAACTTGACGGTGACGAGATCGAGCATCACCCGCATCGTCCGGCCGATGCCGTAATTCGATCGCCCGTGCCGCCGGGCACGATGGTTCACCGCCATCTCGGCGATCTTCGACGTCTGCTCGCTGGCGATCGCCGGCAGGAACCGATGCATCTCGCCGTACAGCTTCATCGGCTTCACGATCTCGGCGCGAAACGCCTTCAGCGAGCAGCCGTAGTCGTGCAGATGCACGCCCGTCACGACCGAAATCAGCGCGTTGGCGACCATCGACGGCAGACGCCGGGACGCGAACGGGTCCTTGCGATCCCTTCGCCAGCCGCAGACGACATCGCTTCCGCATTCGAGCGCCGCGACCATCGCCGGAATGTCCGACGGGTCGTTCTGCAGATCGCCGTCCATGGTGACGATGTAGCGGCCGCGTGCGTGGTCGAAGCCGGCGGCAAAGGCGGCGGTCTGCCCGAAGTTGCGGCGGAACCGGATCACGCGCAGACGCGGATCGCGCGTCTGCAGCCGGCCGAGGACGTCGAAGCTGTCGTCCGTACTGCCATCGTCGACGAACAGGACCTCGTAGCTGCGTCCCCATGCCGTGAGCCGATCGGTGAGCTCGCGGTAGAGCTCGTCGAGCGCCGGCGCCTCGTTGCGGATCGGAATGACGACGCTGAGCTCCACGGGGCTCATGATAATGGATTATCGGCGCGCGCCGCCGCGCGCTCTGCGTACCAGCAGGTAGAGGCCGAAGCCGGCCGCGAGCGCGGCGACCGCGACCAGCGACACGATCGTGCCCTGTTCGCGCATGTAGGTCATCGCGCGGTTGCCATAGCGCACCGCCAGCAGGCCGAGCACGAAATAGCGCGCCAACCGCCCGATCGCGATCGCGGTGGCGAACCGCACCGCGCTGATCCCGACGGCGCCGGCAAGCAGGAGGAAGATCTTGAACGGGGCTGGCGGCGGCAGCAGTGACGGAATCAGCACCGCCATCACGCCGTAGCGCTGGAGCGAAGCCATCGCGCGCTCCGTTCGTTCGCCGGTGAATCGCTGCCGCACGAGCGCTTCCCCTCCCTTGCGGCCGATGGCGTGCATCACGAGACAACCGGCGACCGACCCGGCGACCGTGATGAGCACGTAGCCGACCATCGCCGCCGGCCGGCGGGTCACCATCACGACGAGGAGGAGGTCGGTGATGCCGGGGAGCGGCAGGAACGTGGAGTCGAGAAACGCGACCAGCGCGAGTCCCGGTCCGCCGAGCGCGATGGCGAGCGATCGCACTCGGGCAACGAGTTCACCCATAGAATAAACAGGTGATTATAGCGTCGGCGCGACGCGCCCTGCCCGCGGCAGCGGCCGTCGCCGCCGCCAGCGTCGGCGCTGGCGCCGCGTGGCACTACTACGCGCTCGGGCTCACGCTCAGCCACTACGACGCGCGCGGCCACCTCATCGTCGCGCGGCGGATCGCCGACAGCATCACGCCCGGCTGGCAGCAGGTCGGCGCCGTGTGGCTGCCGCTCCCGCACCTGCTGAACGCGCTTCCCGTGCAGATCGATCTCTTCTATCGCACCGGCGCGTCCGCCGTCGCGATCTCGATCGCGTCGTACGCGATCGCGACGGCTGCCATCGCCTGGATCGTCCTCGCGCTGACCGAATCGGGCGCGGCCGCCGCAGCGGCGGCAGCCGTGTTCGCGCTGAATCCGAACGTCCTGTATCTGCAGTCCACGCCGATGACCGAGCCGCTGCTGCTCGCGACGACGACGGTGGCGGTGGCGATGCTGATCGCGTGGGCTCGCGGACACGGCCCGACCCAACGCAGCGTCGGCGTGGCGTTCGCGCTCGCGTGCCTGACGCGGTACGAAGCGTGGCCGGTGACGGCGGCGGCGCTGGCCGCGGCGGCGTGGATGCGCTGGCGGAACGGCACATGGTTCGTGGCCGCGTGGCGCGAGGTCGCACTCATCGCGCTCTATCCCGCTGCCGCGACGGTCGGATTCGCCGTCTTCAGCCGCGTCGTGATCGGGACGTGGTTCGTGTCGAGCGGATTCTTCGTGCCCGAGAACAAGGCAATCGGCGATGCGGTGCTCGCGGCGAAGGAGATCGCCTGGGGCGCGCAAACGCTGAGCGGGCCGATGTTGACGAGGCTCGGCGGCATCGGCGTCGCCATCGCAATCGTCGTGTCGCTCATTCCCGCCCGCTCGGCTTCTGGAGTCTTCGCGCTACGTCCTGACGCCGCCGTCGCCGCGTCGCTTCTCGCCATGGCAGCGGTCCCCTGGGCGGCGTTCTATCGCGGGCATCCGTTCCGGATTCGCTACGTGGTGCCGCTGATGGCGATCGAGGCGATCGGCGGCGGAATCCTCGCCGGCATGGTGCCGGTCCGACGCCTGAGACCTGTCGCCGCGCTCGTCCTGGCGGCCATCGTTGCCTACGAACTGCATCCGCTCGACCGATCGGCGCCGATGGTCGTCGAGGCCCAGTGGGATCGGCCCAACACGCCCGAGCGGGCGCGTGTCACCGCGTGCATCGGACATCTCGAGCCCGGCGCGAAGATCATGGCGAGCATGGGATCGCTGGGACATTACATGCAGGAGACGTCGCATCAGCGCCTCGCGATTCGCGACTTTCTGCACGAAGGCAACGGCGACATCTGGCTTGCCGCGCTCGAGAACCCGCACCGCTTCGCCGACTGGGTGTTGATCGAAGAGAAAGCAGAAGGCGGCGACATGCTCGCGCGAATCGCGCGCGAGCGGCCGTCGTTCCTCGCCGGCTACGCCCGGATCTGCGACGGCGCAGGTCTGGCGCTGTATCGCCGGCTCGAGCGTGCCGACTCGATCGAGACGACTGAAGGCGCCGATCCCGGGGTCAGCGACGTGCGACGTCGGTAAAGTCGAGATACCGATGGCCGGCCGCGGCCGAGACGTGCGCCGTCAGCGTGTACGATTCGTCTGCCGTGTGCACCGCCTGCGTCGTCTGCTCGACGTGAATCGACTCAGGCGACGGCCCGGTACGGAAGGCCTCCTCGATCACGCGTCCCGTCATCGACGCCGGAATCGGCACGCCGAGGAGGCGAAGCACGGTCGGCGCGATGTCCACGTTCGCCGTCGGCACACCGCTCGTCGCGTGCTCGCGAAAGTCGGGCCCGGCCGCAATCAGCGTGTTGTGGATGTCGTACGGGCTCGACGAACCGTGCCCGGCAACGCCGTCGTCCGTGGTCGTCCCGGCGTAGCCGGCATCGTTGGCGTTGGCGGTCCAGTTCGCCGAGACGAGCACGTCCCCTGCGCGGCGGTGATTCCATCGGGCGACGTCGAACGACAAGGTGCCCGGCACGACGCCTTCCGCGCCGCCGCCCGGCCGCGGCCGCGTGAAGATGGCGCCGACCTCGGGGCGCTTCTGCAGGGCGGCGACCAACCGGGCAACCCGCGCCTGATCCACCTTGCCGCGGAAATGAACCGCGCCCTCAGCGACCACGATGTCGGGCGAGCCGTCGGCCATTTTCTGAACGAACGGTTCGACGAACGCCTCGAGCTCCAGGCCGCCGGTATGAGTCGAGAAACCGTGGTCGCTCGTGACGATGATGTTCGTCTGATCGAGCAGTCCTCTCGCACGCAAGGCGTCCTCGAGACGACCGATTTCCGCATCCACGCCGGCGAGTGCCTCCTGGCTGGCCGGGCTGCCAATTCCTTTCGCGTGCGCGGTCGCATCCGGGTCGTTCAGCCAGATGATCGCTGCGTCGGCGTGCAATTCGTCGACTCCGAAGGCCAGGTACGCGTCGATCGCGCGGCGATGCTGGGCAATGTTCGGGGTCGCATGCGTCGGCGTGGGGCCCAGCCGTTTCAGCACGCGATCGGCCAGGTTCTGCGGCAGCGCGTAGTCGTTATGGACGATCACGCGGTTGCGCGCCGCCTGGTTGAGCAGATACGCCGACCCGGTCGACCCGCTGCTGAACCCGGCGAGTCGCTTGCCGGCGCGTTCGAGGCTCTCGCCGAGCGATGGCGCGGTCAGCAGACGTCCGACGGCACGTTCCACGGCCACGAGATCCTCGCGCGCCCCGGTGTCGAGCACACGCGTCGGGCTGACGGCGGGAATGTAGATGGCGTTCCCGAGCAGGCCGTGCGTCTCGGGATAGGACCCGGTGACCAGCGAGGAACCGTTGACGCGGGTGACCGTTGGAAACACCGAGTGGTGTGCAGTGAACACGATGCCGCGCTCACCCAGTCGGGCGAGGTGCGGCATCGCGTCGGAGGTGACGTAATCCGGGCGGAGACCGTCGACGACGATGATGAGCTGCCGCCGTGATGGACGCTGCTGGGCGACGGCGCCGAACCCAATCGCAACCGTCACCGCCGCGCAAATCCACCCGCACAGCCGATGCCCCTGCCGTCGTTCCATCGCGACAGTCTACTCGGAGCCACTAGTCATCGCGACGGCCGGAGCGTGTTCGTGATTTCGTGATGACGCGGGAGGGAAAGCAGCCGCGGAGGTTACACGATTGACGATCTCTGCGCGCTCTGTGTTCTCTGCCGTTGCTTTTCCCGCTGCCGGCACCACGAAAGCACGAGCACGCGCCGGGCAATGTTTTTCGCGTGCCGTGCCTTCGTGGCGAATCGACGGCTAGAATCGCACGCCGAACGTGAACGCGTAAGTCAGGCCGCCGAGATCGATTTTCGAGCCGGCGAAGCTCTGATCGGTCGGCAACGTCCCCTCCGCCGCCTGATACTTCAGCTCGCCGCCGAATTGCCACGCCCCGACCGGCACGCGCAGCCCGCCGACGATGACCGGACCGACGGCGCTGCCGCTGCCGACGAAGTTGCCGTGGATGATCGTCACGTTGTCGCTCGCCACGAAATCGCCGCTCTCGCTGTAGCGCCACCCGAACACGCCGACACCAGCCCCGACGTAGGGCACCACACCGCGGCTGCGGCCGAGCGGCAGCCAGCGGAACGTCGCGTTGAACGGCACGACGCGGAGCTTGAGATCGGCAAGGATGGGATCGCCGGTGACGTCGAATTCGCTGAATCGATCGGCGGCGGTCGTCGTGTGCTGATAGAAGCCGAGACCAAGGCCGGCGTCGAAGTTATTGCCGAGGCCGATCAGCCATTCGCCGGACACGGTCGGGCCAGTGAGATCGCCGACGTTGAAATCGAGGAACGTCCGATCCTGGACCAGAACGTCATTCTGATCCCGCGCATCCTCGGACCGCGGCGTGAAGCCGCCGAACGAAAAGTTGATGCTCTGCTGAGCTGCGGCACTGGCCGGCGCCATCACCGCTCCAACGACCGCCAATGCTGCACAGGCCTTCAGGCCTGCCCTGATTGCTCGACGCATATCGGGCGCTCCTTCGCGCTGTGGCCCTGTCCGGGCCGCCATGGCTGGTCAAGATAGCAGGACGAATGCCAAGCGGACGGCCCGAAAACCCCGCCGATCGAGGCGGTTTCGCGTCCGCTGTCTTCGGGCGGTATCAGTCCGTCACTTTCCGAGCACGGCGGGCGCGATGCTCGCGAATCACGCTGAGCATCGCGTCGTGGAGGTGTCCGTTCGTGGCCAGCAGGTTGCCGGCGCGCGACGCGAATGGGCTGCCGTCAGTGTTTGTA
>DATFWL010000413.1:0-7363 GCA_035259385.1 Vicinamibacterales bacterium
GCCGTCGACGACGTTGCCGGTTCCATTGAACGTCATCGAGCCGCCGACGTTGACCGTTGCGAAGAACGATCGCGTGGCGTCGACGGTCGTGCCTGGCATGAGCAGCGCCAGCGACAGGTACTGCCGTGAATTGATCGGCAGCGTCTCGATCTGCTGCCGCGTGATGATGCCCGACACCTCGGCTTTCGTGGTGTCGACAACGGGCGACTGGCCTTGCACCGTGACGGTCTCGCTTATCGCACGGAGCCTCAAGGTGAAGTCCCGCCGCAGCTCCAGTCCGATGGTGATCACCACATCGCGCACGTCCTCGACCGTGAAACCGGACAGCTCGCCGCGCAGATCGTAGCGTCCCGGCGACAGCGCCGGGAACACGTAGCGGCCGTCCGGACCGCTGACGACCGTTCGCGTGACGCCGCTGTCCTCGTTCCGCAAGGACATCGTCGTCCCCGGCAGGACGGCGCCCTGCTCGTCGCGAACGACGCCGCCGATCTGGCCCGTTCCCTGCGCGAAGAGCGGTCGTGGAGATACGCCGATGAGCAGCAACGGCAGGACGATGGTCGCGGTCACGAGTTGACGTGTGTGCATGTCATCGCCTCGGTGCGTATTCTTGCGCGTCAGAACTGCGTGTAGTGTAGAGAGTCGCAAGAAAACCGTGCGTTAGCTTCAATATGCAGTCGACCAGCTCGGCAGTAGTGTCCATTCGGTGGACGATTGTTCGTTAACGAACAGAGAAGGGGTCCGAGCATGAGCCAACACCGCTGGATTTCGATTGTGGCAGCGCTCGCCATCGCCGCATCTGTTGCGAGCATCGACGCGCAGTTGCAGCGCGCACCGGGCGCGACGGTCGTGACCATCACGCCACCAGGGTTCACGGGCAGCGAGCCCGCGATCGCCGTCAACCCGAACAATCCCAACCAGGTCGTCGGTGTCGGCGGGCAATGGGCCGCTTACTCAACGGATGGAGGACGCTCCTTCACGCCAGTCCGGCCGGCCGGCGAGCAGGGCCGTGGAGGCGGCGACCCGTCATTGACATTCGACGACAAGGGGAACGTCTTCCTCTCGTTCCTCTCGATCCAGCGAAACGGGTTGCCCGGGTACTGGGGGCACGGCCCCGGCGCCAACGGGATCTACGTGAGGCGCTCGGCCGACGGCGGGAAAACGTGGAGCCCCGACGCCGTGCCGGTCATCGAATGGAACGGTGACGAGCCGAACGTCAAGCTGGAGGACATGCCCCGAATCTGGAGCGACACGCACGCGCAGAGTCCGTACCACGGCAGCCTGTACGTCGCCTGGATCGAGTGGCAGATCGACAAATCGATCGTGCTGTTCAGCCGTTCGACGGATGCCGGCCTGTCCTGGTCGGCGCCCCGACGCATCAGCACGAAAGCCGGACTCCCGCGCGACGACAACGGCGCCGTCGTCGGGATCATCGGCACGGTCGCGCCCGACGGGACGCAGTACATCGTCTGGAACGAGGGACTCAACGTCACGCTCGCGGTGTCGCGCGACGGCGGCCGGACGTTCGACGCGTCCCGTCCGATTTTCGACGTCGGGCCGCCGTACTTCGGCGGCGCGGCCGGCATCCCGGGCGTCTCGCGGGCGATGGGCTTTCCACAGATCGGAATCGATGGCAAGACGCGCGCGATGTACGTCACGTGGAGCGATTTTCGGAATGGCGACGTCGACGTGTTCATCTCGAAGTCGTCCGATCGCGGGCGCACGTGGAGTCCACCGGCGCGGGTCAACAACGATCCGGTCCATAGCGGCGCCGATCAATTCCTGCAATGGATGGCCGTCGATCCGGTCGACGGCTCGATCAACGTGCAGTTCTACGATCGCCGCGGCGACCCGTCGAACCGCCGGACGCGCGTCACGCTTGCCCGGTCGACGGATGGCGGCAAGACGTTCACGAACTACGCGTGGTCGGACGAGCCGTTCGCCGGCGAGAACGCCTTCCTCGGCGACTACGAGTGGTGTGTCGCGTACGGCGGCCGCGTGTTCGGCATCTGGGCGGAGGCCGCGCCCGAGGGGTATGCCGTGACGCAGAGCCGGGGCAACGCCAATGCGGCGGCACGGCCTCGGACGCCGACGATCATTCGCGTGGGGACCGCTGATTTCACGGGCGGACGGTCGACGAGCCGGTAGCACGAACTCGTGCCTGCAGAAAACTTCGATGATTTCCGTTCTGCGACCTCGTCCCCAGGTCCGATTGGCCGTCGCCATCTGGACGATCGGCCGCCGCAGGCTTGCTGGAATGCGCGGACGTCCCGGTCCCTTGGATCGCCACCGCCAGACAACGGAAACGCCTTTCGATGCCAGCGAATCAGCGTGTCCGGCGTGGCGATCACCAGCAACTGACGCCAATCGACCAATCACGCAACGCGACCGGCGTGATGCGCGTCGCGTCGGCGGTGCGGCGTGGCTTCACCTGACGCTCCACCTACAGCGCCAACTGCTTCCGCAGGAACAGATTCTCCGCGGCGACTTGCGCATGCGACCGCACTACCACCCCGGCAAGCCGGACGATGTCGGCGAGGTACGTACAAGAACGTGCGCGGCGGCAGTGCGAAATCGTGACCGGATCATAGTCGGGGCAATCGCACTGATCCCGTCCTCGATCTCACTCCAGCGGCGCGAGTACGACGTACACCTTGGCGTCGGTGATCGAGATCGCGCCGACCGATGCGAACAGGCTTGCGGTGATCGAGACGGGCACTGACGTCAGTCTTTGACCCGTGAGATCTGCTAATACCACCAGTCCTGGATCGCTCAAAAACGTCCCGACACTCGCGGGAGTGTTGGCCACGACCCACGTCGTGCTGCCGGCGGCCGTAAGCTGTCGCGACGACGACGCGGTACCCTCCTGCTGGTAGTAGATCAACGCGACGTAGAAGCCCTCCGGCGCCGTGACCTTGAAGCTGATCGTGTCCATCGCGCTGCGGTTGCCGGACCAGGCAACGAAATTGTTCGGCAGCGACGTCACCGGATCGACGCCGTCTTCAAGCCCGATGATCAGCAGGTTCGGAAACCATTCAAGAGGGTGTGTCGTGGCCGCGCTGAAATACTTCGAGGGCACCGCATCGCGGATTTCCGTGAACTGCGCGAATTGGGCCTGCGCGCTCGACGCAGCGCCCAGAACGACGAGTGCGATGCCTGCCGCGTGCGCGGCCCGTGTGAGTGTCCGCATCATATGTCCCTCCCCAATCTGTGTCACCGGCGGATGTGTGAAGCAGGCGCAGGCATCGTGCGCTCGATGCTCGGGGAAAGCGATGACACTATGGTGGGAGGAACCGAGAAGATGCGCAGAAACGGAACGATACTGATGAGCTCCGGCCCACGCAGGCTCAGCAGTATTGGCACCGTTCAAGTCGGAACAGCCATCAATCCGTCGAATGCGTGCGACGCACAGCTGATTGTCGTCGAATACGCGTGAGTCCTCGAGCGGCATCTCGAGGAGCATCGTCACCCGGCGCCAGTCGACGCGGTGCCGTATTCGAAAGCGACCAACCGTACCGTCGTACACTGCCACTCGCCAAAACTGGTCCGAGTTGAATTTCGCGCCAACGCCCGCCACGTTCCTCGTCGTGGGAGACGATGTCCCACTCCATGAAGCGGAAGAGCACGGTGTCGTAGAGCGATTCAGAACTGCGCTTCAGACCCGACGAAGTGAATTGGCAAACCATGATCGACAACTTCTCGCGACGAATTCAGGGCGTGGCATGCGGCTGACACATTCGCACGTGCAATACCGAGGCCGTGCTGCTCGAGGCGAGTCGGGGCGCCACGCGCTCCGCGAGCGTCTCAGTCGTGTTGGCCGATGCGGGCGCGGAGAACGTGTCCCGAGGATTTCCGCAAGGGGACGCACCGCATCTGCCACGCGCACGGCGAGGCGCTTCGTCGAACTGCCTGTCGTCCGCGGGGCATTTGTTCGGTCGAGGCGGCTGGCAACGGTCATACGCGAGCGATTCCGGACACGTCTGTGGCGGACTTTCCCACATTGGTGTCGCCGAACGGCGAAGAGCTCGCGTTCCTCCGACGATCGACGGCGAGCGGCGGCGGGGACATCTACGAGCTGTCGCTGCATGGCGAGCCACATCCACACCCGGTTGTGAAAACGCAAGCCTATGAAAGAGGCGCCCAATTCTCGCCGAATGGACGGTGGCAGGGGTACGTGTCGAACGAATCCGGCCGGTTCGAGGTTTACCTGCCGTATCCCGAGCCTGACCGAAGGTGGCCGGTCTCTACAAACGGGGGGCTCATGTACGATGGAGTAGAAGCGGCAAGGAGCCTTCCACCGCAATGGTGCAAAAATGATGGTGGTGGCAACGATCCGCCTTGGGGAGTGCTCAGACTATTCCGAACTACGACGTAAGCCGTGATGGTCAGCGCTTCGTCATGGTCAACGACGAATCGGGTTCGGGGCGGCTGAATGTCGTGCCGAATTGGATGAGGAGCTGAAGCCGCGCGTGCCGACGAAATAGAAATGGGGCAAAGCCAGGACGACCGGATCATCGCACTCGAAGCCAAGGTCCAGGAACTGGACACCTTGGTCAATCTCGCGCTGCGCCTGCTCTCAATCGAGAAGCCGGTGTCCGCGCTGCTGGAGCGCTACGGCGCCACCGAGAGCGAGGACCTTGCTGTGCATGCACTGCTGGATCACATGGCGAAGCGCGCCGAGCAGGGTGGGATGTATGCGCCGTCCTTCGGCGGCTTCGTCAAGGAGTTGTTCATCGCATTCCCAGGTGTGCGCGACGACAGGGAATTTGTCGACTTGCTGTTGGACACGCTAAGAATCGACCGACCAGCCTACCAGAAGCTCCACGCGTTCATGAAGTCTCAAGGTTGGCCGCTATGGAGCTAGACGGGCGCGCGCCCCAAACCACTCTCGTCGATGAAGCAGCCTTCAAAAGAGTCGCCACACCGAGTCCGGCGGTTTCGTTTTCTTGAAATTGCGAAACCAGCGCGCGAAGTAGTACAGCGGCACCAGGCCGGCGAGCCAGACGAGATAGACCACGCCGTACGACGTGCCCTGACGGAACCAGATCATGCCAATGATGGCGAACAGCCAGAGGTGGGCGATGTAGTACGCGAGCGGGGCCTGGCCGAAGACCTGGAGGACGCCTCCGATTGGGTTCGTCCAGAGTCGTATGCGCTCGATAGCCGCCAGGGCCAGCAGGTCGCCGCCGACCATGAAGAGTGTGAAGGTGAGCGCCGGCGGATACTTGATGAAGTTGAGAAATTCAATCCAGGACCTGTCTCGCGGTGCGCGAAAGTTGCCGAAGCCGCCAGCGGCGCGGAGCGTGACGGCCGCGAGGAGTGCGGTCAAGCCAATCCATGGAAGTGCGCGAAAGCAGCCGCGCTGGTCGGCGGAGATCCAGCGGCCAAGCAGCACGCCAAGTGCCGCGATGCCGAACCAGGGAATGATCGGGTACTGTGACCACACCCCATGGCTCCAGCGCGACACCATCAACACTGTGCGCGCGAAGCTGTAGTCAGTGTCGAAGTGCTCCGGGCCCGGCGTGGTGATCGCGGTCACGAGCAGGGCCGCCGCAGCCAACAGCCCCCACACCGCAGCGCGAGCGCGGATGAAGACAGCGGCGATCATCATCGATGCTCCCAGCGCAAACAGCACGGTGAGCACCCATCGCGGCTGCGTCATACCCGGAATGGCGAACTCCGGATTCTGGCCGAGCGAAGGCCCGCTCAACGTGGCGGCCAGGAAGGCCGGCACTTCGAGGACGGTGGCGACGGCAACGAGGATCGCGCCGCGAAGCAGGATGTAGCGCGTGATGCGTCCGGGGGGCCAGCCTCGTTGCATGCGGGCCTGTGCGCTCAGCGCGATGCCGGCACCCATGAGCAAGAAGAATCCTGGCGCACAGAAATGCGTCACGAAGCGCGTCAGGAACGGCACGGCGTCCGCGTACCGCGTCCATGCGCCGGCCCACATTTCCTGAGAGTGAAAACGCCCCACCATCAGCCCAACGTGGTCGAGCGCCATGAACACCATGATCAAACCGCGCAGCACGTCGATCGATGGGAGCCGCCTCGAGCCGACGGCCCGATCCAGCCCAACCTCTGACAACATGATCCCCTCCTCCGCCGCGACGTTCCACCGCGGTAGGGTCGGCCGAACCCTGAAGGTTCGCCGGAGCCGCGAACGAGGAGGGTTCCGGCAGTCCCGGTCCCAAGCGGCTATGTGAGCGACCGCGATTGTAGTGTGTGATCCATCGGGTCAGGTGTCGCGCGACTGCGATTCGGCGATCGTGGATCTACTCGGTCCGCAGCGCTTCCAGAGGACTGAGGCGAGCGCCACGCCGCGCAGGGAGCCAGCATGCCACCAGCGCGACGGTCAACAACAGCACCGTGGTCGCCGAAAACACAGCAGGGTCACGCGCGCTGACGCCGTAGAGCAGCGATGCGATGAATCGGCTGCTTGCGTATGCGAGGCCGAGGCCGACGATGACGCCGGCGGTCGCGACGAACCCTCCCTGCCTGACGATCATGCCGGCAACGTGCCCAGGATCCGCCCCGAGAGCCAGCCGGACGCCGATCTCACCCGTGCGCTGGCTGACGATGTAGGACATGACGCCGTAGATGCCGATCACGCCGAGCATCAACGCGACACTCGCGGCGATGATGATCAGGGTCATCGTGAACGCCATCTGCGCGGAGGCACGATCGAGGATGTCTTCCAGCGACAGCACCTCAGACACAGCCAGGTTCGGATCAATCTCGCTGACCGCGGTACGAACGGCGGCGGCAAGGTTGGAGGGCGGCGTCGCCGCGCGCACGGCATAGCTCATCTTGGAGACGTTCGGCCCGAGCATTGTCTCGACGGGGATGTCTGGACCGCCGGCGATGGACATCGGCATGTAGAGTTGGGCTGCCGGCGTCGGCTCCGCAAGCGACGCGACAGCCGTATTCGAGACGACGCCGACAATCTCCAGCGACGGCGGGGAGTTGGGGGCTGACGTCGGCGGGGTCGAGTATCTGAAACGTCGGCCGAGTGGATCCTGATTCGGAAAGAGTGCGGAGGCCAGCGCCGCGTTCACGACCGCAACCGGCTCACCACGATCCACGTCCCCGCGGTCGATAAACCGGCCGCGAAGCAATCGGATGCCCGTCGCCTCGAAGTAACCGTCGGCGACACCGTAGAACAAAGCCCATGGGCGAAGCGTGCCGTCGTCAACGACTCCTTCCGGCACCACCATGTGCGCGAAACAAAAGGTCGAGAGCGGCAGGCAGGTCGACGCGGATGCTGCGGTCACAGCGGGTATCGCGCTCAACCGATCCAGGATCGCGTGGTGCGTAGCGACGGCCGAGCGGCGGCTCGCGTATTCGCGATCGGGCAGGACGATGCTGA
>DATFWL010000414.1:0-8716 GCA_035259385.1 Vicinamibacterales bacterium
TGGCCGGACGTCCGCCCTGAAAGGGCGGACCTACACCAATTTCTTATACGAGCGTGAGCGTTGCGATCCTCATTCCGCCCGCAGCGCGATCATCGGATCGACGCGCGTCGCGCGCCGCGCCGGCACCATCGTCGCGACCAGCGATACGCCGCTGACGATCGCGAACACCGACGCGTAGGTGAGGGGATCGCGCGCGCTGACGCCGAACAGCGTGTTCTGAATGCCGCCTCCCGCCACCGCGGCGATGGCCAGCGCGACGCCCAGCCCGAGCGCGATCCCGAGCGCGATCTGCACCACCCCCTGCTTCAACACCATGCCGAGGATGCGGCTGTCGTCGGCCCCGAGCGCCATCCGCACGCCGAACTCCTGCGTCCGCTGATTGACCGCGAACGACATCACGCCGTAGATGCCGACCGATGCGAGCACGATCGCGACCACGCCGAAGATCGTGAACATCGTCGCGACGATGCGATTCTGGGCGACGAAGACCTCGATCTGGCTCCTGGGCGTGCCGACGAAATACAGCGGCAGGTTCGGATCGACCTTCGCGACCTCGCGGCGCAACGTGTTGGCGAGCAGATCCGCGCGCTGTCCGCCGCGTGGTTTCACTACCACCGTTCCGAACTGCGGCGCCAGCGGATCCGGCAGCGCGGCCCCGAACGCGGTGGAATAGAACGGCACGTAGTAGCCGGTGTCGTCGGCGCCCGGATTGTTGAACGGACCCAGCATGCGCACGGTCGAGACGACGCCGACGATAGTCCGCCATGGCCCGGCCTGCGTGCCGTTGTTGGTCATCGTCCGGAAGCGGCGCCCGATCGCGCTGTCGCTGCCGAAGTGCCGGCGCGCGAACGCGGCGTTGACAATCGCGACCGGCTGGCGCGAGTCGAGGTCGTTGTCGGTGAAGGTCCGGCCTTCCAGCAGCCGCTGTCCGGTGACCTCGAAGAACGCGCCGCCGATCTGCTCGAAGTTCGCCTGTGGCCGATCGCGGTTCTCCTTGTAGGTCCTGCCGTCGATTTCGATCGGCACGTTGCCAGAGAACACCATCCGGAAGCGGCCGGTCAGGCCGGCGGCCTCGAATTCCGGTACGGTGGCCAGGGCGCGCAGCAGCCGATCGTAGAACAGCCTGCGCGAGTCCTGCGACGGGTAGTCGCCGTCCATCAGGCCCATCCGCGCCGACATCACGCCGCTGGTGTCGTACCCGTAGTCGATGGTCTGCTGTTTGAGGATCGAGCGCATCTGCAGCAGCGATCCGATCAGCAGCACGACGGTGACGACGAGCTGGAAGACGACCAGGCCGCGGGAGACCAGCGTGACGCTGCGGCTCGTGCTGCCGCGGCCGCCGTCGCGGAGCACGGCGTTGGTGTCGGCGCGCGACGCCATCCACGCCGGCAGCAGGCCGGACGCGATCGCCGCGATCGCCGTCGCGCCGACGGTCACCGACAGGACGATCGCGTCGACGTCGAAGGTGATGTAAGCCGGCGGCGGGTTGTCGAGGCTCTTGATCGTCGCCTGCAGCCAGTCGGTCGAGAGGTACGCGAGGGCGACGCCGATCGTCGCGCCAATCGACGCGACGAGGAGACTCTCGGTGAGCATCTGCCGGATCAGGCGGATCCTCGTCGCGCCGAGCGACGAACGGACTGCCAGTTCCTTCGCGCGCAGCGTCGCGCGCGCGAACTGCATGTTCATCACGTTCGTGCACGCGATCAGCAGCACGCCGACGCAGAACCCGAGCATCGTCAGCAGCGTGCCGCGCAGCGGCCGCGGGGTGAAGGTCTTGATCAGCGGCTCGACGCGGCCGACGGTGAACTGCTTGTTGGTCGCCGGATACGCGTCGGCGAAGCGGCGAGCGAGCGCCGTGAATTCGGCGTTGGCCTGGTCGAGCGAGACGCCCGGCTTGAGGAGCCCGAGCACCGCGGGGTTGTTGGCCCGCGGATCGTTGCGCGGCAGCGGCGGAAACTCGCTGTAGAGCGGAATCCAGAGCTCTTCATTCGACGGAAACGCGAAGCCTTTCGGCATCACGCCGATGATCGTCGCCGGCTTGCCGTTGATGCGGACCTGACGGCCGGCGATCTCGGCGCTGCCGCCGAAGTCGCGCTGCCAGATGCCGTAGCCGATGAGCGCGACCTTCTCGGCGCCCGGCTGGTTGTCCGCTGCCGTGAAGTCGCGGCCGATGACCGGCGACACGCCGAGGGCGCGCAGAAAGCTCTCGGTCGTGTAGGCGCCGGTATAGCGCTGCGGCTTGCCGCCGACCGTGACGTTCACCGTCGATCCGTTCAGGTACGCGGCGATCGACTCGATCGACTGCTGCGCCGGCGCCAGTTCCTCGAAGTCCATCGAGGAGATCTGCTGGTTGACGCCGAAGAACGTGCCGCTCGACGGATCGATGAAGGCGGCGCTCACCAGGCGATCGGCGTTCGGGAACCCGAAGCCGCGCAGCATCACGCCGTTGACGACGCTGAACATCGTCGTCACCCCGCAGATGCCGAGGGCGAGGACGACGACGGCGAGCGCGCAGAAGGACTTCTCCTTCACCAGCACGCGCAGGCCGACACGCAGATCCCGACGGAGGGTTTCGGCAACCATCGGCGTTTTAGACGATGGTTGCCGAGGTTAGTTCGAGTGTTCGGATGTGGGACGAACGGACGCCGGCAGGGGTGAATCGAGGGGGAAAGCAACCGCGAACTCTGCGGTTGCTTCCCCTGCCGCGAATCGGTTACTGCGACGTCTTGCCGCGGGTCTGGGCGAGCAGCTTCTTCACCTCGTTCACCGTGTTGTTGACGGTGATGTCGACGAGATCCTTGCCGATTTCTTTGGTCGACGGATGCGGATCGCCGGTCAACCCGTTGTTCACGCGGGGCGGCGCGTTGGGATCGTTGGCGCGGCCGCGACCGGCGCCGCCGCCGCGCTGCGGCGTCTCGCCGCGATCGCGCGCGTCCCGCGCCGCCTTCCACTGCTCCGGTGTCTGTCCGGTCGAATCGAACGGCACGGTCTTGTACGACGGCCGCACGTACATTCCGGGCACCGGCTCGAGATACAGCATCTCGGAGGTTTCCATCATCGCGCCGTGACCGCCAATGGGCAGCTTGTGCGAGTAGAGGTACATATCCACGTCGTCGTGGGTCTTGTTGTAAAAGTCGCTGACGTAGTAGACGTGCACGCCCTTCGGCGCCCACTTCTTGTCCATTTCCTCGGCAGCTTCCTTCATCTGCTGCTGTCCGCCGCCGTGATCGCCCATCAGGAAGATGTCCTTGAAGCCGCTGCGCGCCATGCTGTCGATCATCGAGATCTGCACCTGCTTGAACACGTCGGCCGGCAGCTGGATCGGTCCGGGCTGATCGGCCATCTCGCGGTTCGCGTTGAGGCCGGTGGCGTTCACCGCGAACGGCAGCACCGGCGCGACCATCGTCTTGCCGAGCTTCTTCGCGGCCATCGTCGCGTGGTTCTTCGCGAGGATGTTGTGCCCGCCGAGCACGTCGTGCGGGCCGCGCTCCTCGGTGCCGCCGGTGACGAGGAACACCGAGGTCCAGCCGTCATTGAGCCGCTGCGTCAACTCGGTATGCGTGAGCAGTTCGAGGTCGACCGTGTCGTTCGGACTGAACCCGCGGCTGCCGGCGCCCTGCGCGAATGCCAACGTTGCGATGAGCGGAAATGCCAGTGCTAATGCGAGCGTCTTCTTCACAGATCCTCCATGTAGTCCCTGTCCCCCAACACTCAGCAGCTGACGCACTTGTGATTGTTCTTCGCGCCGAGCTTCTCGAGCAGCTTGATCGTCTCCGGATACGGCTGCACGCGCTGCACCGGACCGTTCGCCATGTCCACCGTCGTCTGGCCGGTGCGGTTGACCAGCGTGACGTCGGCGCCCTTCGACACCAGGTACTCGATCATCTCGTTGTCGCCGCGCGCCGCGGCGTTGTGCAGCGCCGTGTTGCCGTCGGCATCGCGCGCGTTCACGTCGGCGTGCAGATCGTCGACGAGGTACTTGACGGCGGCGAGCATGCCGGTCGGTGCAAAGCGGTGCGCGTTCGCGGCGAACCCTTCACCGTAGCCCGCGCCGGCCGCGGCGAGCAGCGGCGGGATGTCGGGCCCCGCGGTCGGCACCGGCTGCAGCCCCGAGTGATCCTTGGAATCGTCTCCGGACCGCGTGCCCCCCTGCCGGAACCGATCGTTCTGTGCCGGCTTGGTCGACGGCAGATTCGGGTCGGCGCCGCGGCCGACGAGCAGCTTCATCGCCGCGATGTCGCTGGCGTACGCGGCGCGCCAGAACGCCGTCGCGCCCGTTTCCTCGACGCGCAGCAGGTCGAAGTTGTACTGCGTGTACCAGATCTTCCGTTTGACGCGCGCGTTCGGATCGGCGCCCTTGTCGAGGAGCGCGGCCATCAGATCGAGATACGAGGTCTGCTGCTGCAGATAGGCGCGGGGCTGCGGGTAGAACATCTTCGGCGCCCATTCGACGTTCAAGGCGGCGAACAGCGGCGTCATCCCGGCGTCGCTGGCGAGGTTCGGCTGCGCGCCATGTGCGAGCAGGAACGCCGCGACGTCGAACTGGCCGTTGATCGTCGCGACGAGGAGCGGGCTCGAGCGATCGGCGGGCGAGACGGCGTTGACGTCCGCGCCGAGCTCCACGAGCGTCTGCACGGTGCGCATCGCCCCCTGGCGCGCGGCGAAGTGCAGCGCGGTCAAGCCGCCCTGCTGCCCGATCAGCTCGTTGAAGGTGTAGGGTCGCGAGATGCCGGCGACCGCGGTCGCAGCGTTGGTGTTCGCCGATCTCGCCGGCGGAGCGGCGCCACCCGTCGCCGCAGCGGCGGCAGACTTGGCATTCTGCTGATCGCGGATCTGCTGCTGGAGCACCTCCTCGGGTGGCGTGGCCCGCGAGAGGTCCACCGTCGTCGATGCGATGGAGGCGTCGGCACCATGCTGGACGAGCGCGCGCGCGGCCTCCGCGCGGTCGAGCGCCGCTGCGAACATCAGTGCCGTCTGACCGTTCACCGATTCGGTCGCGTTGGGATCGGCCGACAGCTCGACGAGCATGGCCACGGCGTCGGCGGCTCCCGACGCGGCAGCGAACATCAGCGGCGTGGCGCCGGTCGTGGTCCGCGCGTTGATGTCGGCGCCGGCGCCGGCGAGCGCTTTGATCACCGCGGTCGCGCCGGATTGACTCGCCAGGTGCAGCGGCGTGTAGCCGCCGAGGCGCGTCGTCGCCCGCACGTTGGCGCCGGCGGTGAGCAGCAGCGCGGCGAGCTCGGCGTCGTTCCGCTGCGCCGCGAAGTGCAGCGCCGTCATGCCATCGGCCCGCGCTGCGCTGACGTCGGCTGCCTGCTGGATCAGCGCGCGCACCGCCGCAACGTCGCCTCGTTCAGCCGCGTCGGCGACCGGCGATCGCTCCGCCGCCCGCATCACACAGATGCAGGGGACGATGATCATCAGGATTGTCGCGAAAGTGATCTTCGGTCGCATAAGTCGCTCGGCTAAAGCCTTCGCGGTACGTCGTTCTCAGCTGGCCCCCAGCCCCTAGCCCCCGGCCCCGACTCCTGCTCGCCGCGACTGAGATCGAGCGCGCCAGAACTATCTCCGAAGCTCGTCGTCTCCACACCCAGCTTCTGCAGCGCCGTCAACATCACGTTGGCCATCGGCGTTCCGTCGGCGGCCTTCAGATGCAGATTGCCGGGAATCTGTCCGCCGGCACGTCCCATCACGAGCAGCGGACATCGCTTGTGATTGTGGACGTTCGGATTCCCCATCGGTGATCCGTAGATCAGCAGCGAGTTCTCGAGCAGGTTGCTGTCGCCGTCCGGCGTGCTCTTCAGCTTCTCGAGGAAATACGGGAGCAGGCTCGCGTGGTACTTGTTGATCTTGGCGAAGTCGAGGATGCGATCCTCGCGATCGTTGTGATGCGACGCGATGTGGAAGCCAGTGGTGACGCCGGTTTCGGGAAACACGCGGTTCGAGACGTCACGGCTCATCTTGAACGCGAACACCCGCGTGATGTCCGACGCGAAGGCAATCGCCTGCAGGTCGAACATCAGCTTCACGTGCTCCTCGTACGAGTCCGGCACGCCAATCGGCGCCGCGGGCAACTCGCGCGCCTCGCCGCTGGCGTTGAACGCCTCGACCTTCTGGATCCGCCGCTCGATCTCGCGAACGTCGTCGAGGTAGCTGCCGAGCCGCGCGCGATCGGCCGTGCCGAGGCGCCCCTGCAGGTCGTTGACCGACTCGCTCACCCAGTCGAGGATGCTGCGATCCTTCCTGCGCCGCGCCGCGCGTGCGGCCGGTGTCGCACCGACGCCAAACAGCTGATCGAAGACGGCGCGCGGATCGCGGACCATCGGCAGCGGTTCGCTCGGCGACGCCCAGCTGATCGAGTCGGTGTAGGCGCACGAGTAGCCGTAGAAACAGCCGCCAGCCTGATCGATGTTCTCGATGCACAGCTGCATCGACGGAATCGGCGTCTCCTGTCCGAACCGGTGTGCGAACAGCTGATCGAGCGAGGTTCCCGCCTGCAGATCGGAGCCCTGCGTCTGGTGCGGATGCGCCTGGGTGAGAAACACGGCCGCGGACCGGAAATGATCGCCGCCGATCTCCGGCGGCGTGAACGCCTCGGCGTTGTGGACGTCGGTGTTGCTGACAATCGTCAGGTAGTCGCGGTACGGCTCGAGCGCGGCGAGGCTCGTCGGTGTGAGGTCGAAGCTGCGGCCGGTCTCTGCCGGCGACCAGAGGTGCTTCTGCAGGCCGAAGGTGGTGCTGCCGGCGCAGCCGTGCACCATCTCCATCGCGACCAGGCGCAGCTTCGTGGTCGCGGCGGCGGCGCGCACCGGGATCATCGCGTCGAGCAGCGGCAGCGCGATCGTCGCGCCAAGTCCCTTCAGCATCGTCCGCCGCGGCAGTTGCCGGTTCGTCAGAATCATCATCCCTTGCCCGTGTAGGGCCGCCCTTTCAGGGCGGCCGAGCGGGCACCCTGAAAGAGTGCCCCTACATTGTCGATCGGTCGGTCGCGATCTCAGTTCGTCTTCATCGTCTCCGCGCGCAGCCGGAACGCGGGGCTGTTCACGATGCCGAGCACGAACGACGACAGGTGATGGTCGTGCTGCGCCGCGTCGCGCACGATCCCGCGCACGGTCGGCATGTCGTAGTACTCGACGCGCCGGCCGAGCGCGTAGGTCATCAGGTTTTCGGTGAACGTCTCGAGGAAGACGTCCTTGTGTTTCAGCAGCGCCTCGCGCAGGCCGGCCGGTCCGTCGATCTTCGTCCCGTCGTAGAGGACGCCTGCCGAGTCCACCGGCACCTCGTTGTCCTTGATCCGCCACTTGCCGGTCGGATCGAAGTTCTCGAGCGCCAGGCCGATCGGATCGATGACGCGGTGGCACGAGGTGCACGCGGGGTTCTTCCGGTGCTCTTCCATCCGCTCGCGCGTCGACAGCAGCTTGCCGGCGGCGGCGGCGCCGGTCGCCTCGAGTGCCGGGACGTTCGGCGGCGGCGGTGGCGGCGGCGATCCGAGCAGCACTTCCATCACCCACTTGCCGCGCATCACGGGCGAGGTGCGATCGGCGACCGACGTCAGCACCAGCACGCTGCCCTGTCCGAGCAGCCCGCGGCGGTAATCGGGCACGGTCACCCGCCTGAAGTCGTTGCCGGTGACGTTGGCGATCCCGTAATGCCTCGCGGTGCGTTCGTTGACGTAGGTGTAGTCCGCCGTGATCAAATCGAGGACGCTGCGGTCTTCCCGGACGATGCTGTCGAAGAAGAGCTCGGTCTCGCGGACGAAGGCGTCGCCGAGCGAGTGGTCGTAGTACGGGTAGAGCAGCGCGTCCGGCAGCATGCGGTCGACGTCGCTGAGGCGCAGCCACTGCGCCGCGAAGCGTGTGGACAACGCGCTGGCGCGCGGGTCGCCGAGCATGCGCTTCACCTGCGCCGCCAGCACGGGCGGCGCGTTCAACCGTCCCTGCTGCGCGACCTTCAACAGCTCCGCGTCGGGCGACGAGGCCCACAGAAAGAACGAGAGGCGCGTCGCGAGCTCGAGATCGCCGATCCGATCGGGCCCTTGTCCCGCCGACGCCCGCCCATGTTCGCTGCGCGTGGAGCGGGCTTGTCGCGCCGAAGCACGCGGTGGTTCAGTGGAGGAAGACTCCAGGCGGAACACGAACTGCGGGCTGGCGAGGATTGCCTCGAGCGCGGACGTGATGCCGGATTCGAAGTCGCGCGCCTGGCGGCCGTCGTCGTAGAACGCCAGCAAGCGCCCGCGCTCGCGATCGGTTGGAGGGCGGCGGAACGCCGCGGTGGCGAGCGTGTCCACGATCTTCACCGCGCACGGCCGCTCCTCGTCCGGCGACGTCGGACGGCAGACGAAGATTCTCCGCCGGCTGGCCGTGTCCGAGACGCCGGTCACGCGGCGCGGCCCGGCAATGCTCAGATCCTTCAAGTGCGGCAGCGTGGTGACCCCGTAGGCCACGCCGATCTGCGTATCTGCAAGCGTGTGATCGATCGGCGCGATCAGGTCGTTGACCGGCCCCTCGAAGCGCTGGATGAACGCGGCGGTCACGCGCTGCGCGCCGGCCGCGACGTGAATCGGCGGCGTCCGCAGCGTGAGCCCGGTGGTCACCTCCGCCATCTTCGGATCGATGTCGAGCAGCGCCTTGCGCTCGCCGTCGATCGACACCTCGATCTGCTCGCCGGACGCCGGGCCGCCGAACAGGAATCCGTCTGCGTTGCCGTGCAGGTCCAT
>DATFWL010000415.1:0-3020 GCA_035259385.1 Vicinamibacterales bacterium
GCCTGACGCGTCGGCGGCGTCGGGCGCATTGGAGACCTCGCGGAGGCGGCGATCGAGCTTGCGCGCCGCGAGCACCGCCGGCAGGTTGGTCGCCGCCGCGTAGGCGCCGACGATCCCGCCGGCGACGAGCACGAAGATCAGGAGCGGAATCAGCATCACTTCACCTCGTACACGCCTTCGAACATGTCGGCGGCAAGGTTGATGCCGGACGCTTTCAGCCGCTCGCAGCACTTCGGCCGCACGCCGGTGGCGCGGAAGCGGCCGATCACCTTGCCTTCCTGGGTCACGCCCATCTTTTCGAACACGTAGATCTCCTGCATGGTGATGATCTCGCCTTCCATGCCGGTGATCTCCGAGATGCTGGTCACCCTGCGCGAGCCGTCGCTGAGGCGCGTCTGCTGCACCACCAGCTGGATTGCCGACGAGATCTGCTGGCGCATTGCCCGCTCCGGCAGGTTGGTCGCGCCCATCGCGATCATCGTCTCGATACGGCTCAGCGCGTCACGCGGCGTGTTGGCGTGGACGGTGGTCAGCGACCCGTCGTGGCCGGTGTTCATCGCCTGGAGCATGTCCAGCGCTTCTTCACCGCGAACCTCGCCGACGACGATGCGGTCAGGGCGCATACGCAGCGCGTTGACCATCAGCTGCCGCTGGCGAATCGCGCCCTTGCCTTCGACGTTCGGCGGGCGCGTCTCGAGGCGCGCCACGTGCTCCTGGTGAAGCTGGAGCTCGGCCGCGTCCTCGATGGTGACGATGCGCTCGCGATCGCCGATGAAGCCGGACAGCACGTTGAGCAGCGTCGTCTTCCCGGCGCCGGTGCCGCCGCTGATGATCGCGTTCAACCGCGCCCGGACGCAGTGCGAGAGGAAGTCGAGCATCGGCTTGGTCATCGCGGTCAGCCTGACCAGGTCGTCGGCCTTCAACCGCTCGGCCGGGAACCGGCGGATCGAGAGCAGCGGACCGTCCACCGCGAGCGGCGGGATGATCGCGTTGACGCGCGAGCCGTCGGGCAGGCGCGCGTCGACCATCGGCGAGCTGTCATCGACGCGGCGCCCGATCGCGCTCACGATGCGATCGATGACCCGCAGCAGGTGGCGGTCGTCCTGGAACGTCGTCGGGACGCGGTGCAGCGTGCCGCCGCGCTCGACGAAGACGTGCCGATAGGTGTTGACCAGGATGTCGCTGATTGACGGATCGCGCAGCAGCGGCTCGAGCGGTCCGAGTCCGAACACGTCGTCGATCAGCTCGCCGAACAGGCCCTCGCGCTCGCTGAGGCTGAGCGGGGTGTTCTCTTCCGCCAGCAGCTCGCCGAGCAGGGTGCGGATCTCGCTCTCGGCGCGGGTGCGGTCCGACTGCGCCAGCGCTTCGAGATTCAACCGGTTGAGCAGCTTGCGATGAACGTTCGCTTTCAGGTCGAGGTACTGCTGCCGGACCGGCGCCTGCGGGCGAGGCGGTGCGGCAGGGGTGGAGGTCGCAACAATGGCCATGGTCGGTTACCAGAGGGAAGCGATGCGTTCGAGCCCCGGCACCTTGCGCTTCGCCGGCTGCGGCGCCGGCGACTCGGCGTTGGGGTCGAGGATCATTCGCGTGAAGCGATCGAACTGCGCGGCGATGTCCGAGCCGCCCGCCAGCGCCAGCGGCACGCCGGAGTTGAGCGCCGTCGACACCGTCTTGTAGTCCGACGGGAACGTGTGATGAATCGGATGGCCGAGCGCGCCCTCGATCTGCTTCGGCGGAATCGGGAACGGCTCCGCTGCGCGGTTGAGCAGCACGCGCACCCGCTCGCTGCACGCACCGAGCTGGCGGACGCGATCGAGCAGCCGCTGCGCGTTGCGCACCGAGGGCACGTCAGGGTTCGCGACCAGAAAGATCGTGTCGCCGGTGTAGAGCGCCGCGGTGGTGCACGCGCTGATCTGGCTGCCGGCGTCGAGGACGACGTAGTCGTACTGGCGCGCGAGCATCCGGAACAGCTCCTCGAGCGAACTGCCATCGGCGGGGCCGGGACGATCGAACTGGTCCGAGCCGGCGAGGATCTCGAGGCCGGACTTGTGCTTCATCACCAGTTCGCGCAGGAACTCGCGGTCGAGACGATGGAGGTTGTCGATCGCGTCGAGCACGCTGTAGCGCGGCCGCACGCCGAGGAACAGCGCGACTTCGCCCAGGCCCGGCTTCAGGTCGACGATCACCGTCGACCGTTTGCTCAGGCGCGCGAGCTCGACCGCGCAGTTGACCGCCGTCGTGGTCGTGCCGGCGCCGCCCTTCGCACCGAAGAACACCAGCGTGGTCGACGACGGCTTCGCCGCGGTCTCGCGGCGCGCCGCCGCCCGCCGTACTGCGCTGTGAAACGCTTCCTCGGCGGGCGGCCAGGTGAAGAACTCGTTCGCGCCGGCCCGCATCGACTGGAGGATCACGTCGGGATTGTTGTCGAGCGCGACCGCGAAGATCGCCGCCCCTGGCGACCCGCTACGGAGGCGCTCGATGTTCGACATCGCCGACGCCGCGTCGCCGCGAACGTCGACGATGATGATGTCGGCCGCCGCGCCGTCTCGCGCCGCGCGATCGTCGATCACGCTGACCGGAATCGCGCCGGCGCGCGCCAGCCGCCCGACCTGCTTCTTGAACGCGTCATCGTCGGAGACGATGAAGCCTACGAGTTGAGCCATGTCTCTGTGATGACCAGCTGGCCGTTACTGTTGCTTCTGCCCTTTGGCCGCCAGCGCTTCGTACTTCGCCTGCGCTTCCTTGGCCTTCGCGGCGGCTTCATCGAGCGCCTTCTGGTGGTTCTTCTGGATCTCGGCCTGGCGCTTCGCCTCGGTGGCCGCCACTTTGGCCTTCTCGCGGTCGTCCTTCTCCTTTTCCTTCGTGAGCTTCGCCTGCTGCTCAGCCTCCGCCTTCGCGGCGCGGCGCATCGCTTCTTCCTGCCGGGCCTTGGCTTCGCCGTCGGCCTTCTGGGCCGCCTGCTGTTCAGACCGCGCGCGCTCGAACGCTTTCTTGTCGTCGCTCGTCATCGGTCGCGACGC
>DATFWL010000416.1:0-3470 GCA_035259385.1 Vicinamibacterales bacterium
GGTGGCGCCGCCCTTGGTATCGGTCGTCGTCCCGGTTCGCAACGGTCAGCGAACGATCGAGGCTTGCCTGACGTCGATCCTCCGTTGTGACTTCCCGGAGGCGCGTCGCGAAGTCGTGGTCGTCGACAATGCCTCGACGGATCGGACTGCGAACATCGTCCACAGATACCCGGTGAAGTACGTCCATGAGCTGACGCGGGGACGGTCGCACGCGAGGAACCGGGGCATTCAGGCGAGCGAGGGATCGATCGTCGCTTTCACCGATGCCGATTGCGTAGCGGCCGGGTCATGGTTGCGCGAGCTCGTGAAGGCATTCGACGAGGACGCTGTGTCCGGGGTCGCGGGGGAAATCCTTCCCGATCATCCGAGCACGCCGAGCCAGGTCTACATGGCGAGGCGCAAGCCCTGCTGGCAACGCGCGGCCTTGACCTCACCCTGGCCATACGCCGTCACCGCCAACGTCGCCTTTCGGCGGGACGTGTTCGATCGCATCGGCGCGTTCGATCCACTGTTACCCACTGGAGAGGATCAGGACATCAGTTGGCGGTTCTTGCAGGCCGGCCTGACCTTGCGCTACGCGCCTGTCGCGATCGTCTTCCACCGTCACCGTTCCACCGCCTGGGAGTTCTTCGTCCAGCAGTTGGGCTGGGCCCATGGATCGTGGAGGCTTCGCTCCCGCTATGGGCTGCCCGGCGGTCTTCGCGCTCAGGGCGGGCAGCGCAAAGGGTTGGTGACGCTGACCACGTCGTGCGTGCGCGCGGGCTGCTCGTACCTGACGCGCGGCGGATCCCGGATGGACTTCTACAATGCCCAGTTTGCTCTGATCAGGGAAGTCGCCTGGCATGTGGCCGGCACGTACTCGCCCTTCCTGGCGCTTCGCGACGCGCTTCGTCCAGCGCCTCGCGTGAGATTGGACGTGCGGCGATGGCGCGTACGCGACGTGGAACCCGTCGGCGATCCGGCGGCGCGTGCCCTGGGGCCAGCGACCCCCGGCAAAAGCTAGCGCGGCGGCTTCCGTCGATCCCGCGGCCGGTGTCGCGCATCAGCGACGGGGTACCGAGGGCGGCTCCCGGCGGCGCGCCCTCGGTCCGTGCGCCTCAGGCGTCGTCGCGCAGGATGTCGATGTCGTATTCGCCCGGCCCGAGCGGCGGGCCGTCACGCCAGCCGTCTCGCGCCTCCTTGACGAATTGCCGCAGCCCATCGAGGCCCGGCGTCTGATCGTACGTCCGGTAATCCTTCTCGCGCCCCATCGTCGTCCGATCGGCCAGCGATCCCGCGAGGACGCCCATGAGCGCGTGGAAATCCACCTCCGAGCCGGTGTCCAGGAAACGCTCGAGAAAGATGGGTGCCATGGTGCGCAGCCATTCGTGGGTGTGGTTGCCCATTCGCCGCGTCAACTCCAGAACGAAATACCTCAAGTACACCGCTTCCGGCGTCCAGTAGGTTCCGTGTAGCCCGAGCGTGTGCTCCGAATGCCGGGTGGCGCCTTCGAGCGGAATCCGCACGTCGACGTACCCGTCGGCGCGCAGGCGACGGATCTGGTCCCACTCGCAGCCATTCACGTCCCTCAATGGATACCGGCGGACAACGGTGTGCTTGAAGATCTTCAGGCCGTAGATGACGCGCTCCAGGTGGACGTCGTAAAGGGCCGCCACGTACTGCACCGTCCGGGGCTCCATGGCAGCCAGTCGCTCGTACAGCGTCCGGACGGCATGGGGATACAGCAGCATGTCCTCGTCGACCTGCACGTAATAGGGCGTCGCGCACTCGTCGAGCATCTGCTGGAACGCCGCGCTCATGGGCGCCACGTGATCGATGATCCGAAGCGTGAACAGCGAGTCTTGCGCGGTGAGATGCTCCATGCAGGCGGCAAAGGTGGGATAGCCGACCGTGCTGACGAACACGGTGACGAGGTTCCGGAGATCGGCTGGGGTCCGGGCGGTCAAGACCGTGCTCACGTTTGGTCCAGAGCACTACGTTCCCGATTCCTCACGAGCCAGCGCTTGGTTCTTCGCAGCCATCGCTGAACTGGCGCCTCGATGGCAAGAAGATGAAGCTTCCACAAGAGCGTGTGGACACCACGCGATACCCAATGTGCCCAGCTCAATTCTTCGCGCCATGGAGGCTTGAACTCGCGCCTCACCGGTATCCGCGACGCCGGATCCGTGGTGCAGTCGATTTCCCGGGCTCCGACCAACAGATGCGCCGCCGCTGGAGCAACTGGATTCGTATTGATCTCGAATACGCGAATATGGTCCTTCACGACCGCGTAATCGATTCGGCCGTACTCGATTCTGGCCATGTGAAAGATCTCGCGAAGAGCGGCTTCGTGTGGGTTCGTCTCGACGTACATCCGTTCAGCCGCCGCCTGCGCCGCCGTCGTGCTATCGCTCGACCGTTTGACCGTCCAGTGGGAGCCGAAGAAGAGATTGCTGGCAAAGATTCTGCGGCCGACGATATGCGCCCCGTATCGATGGTAGATGCCCGCGGCATCGGCCACATCACAAAACTCTACTACGAGCTTGTCCTCGCGGTTCCGTCCCTGTGCGGTAAGTCGGGCGATCGCTCCGTCGAGCTCCCGCGTTAAGCCCAGCAGCGTCGTCTTGCTCCCCTCGTGATCGTTCTCGCTCCGGATGAACACCGGGAAGCGCAATGCCCGCGAGTCCGTGAGTCGGCGCACATCGAAATCATTGATGCCGTGCTCGCGCAAATGCCGCAACAACTCGAACCGGCGCATCGACCGCACAGGATCATTGAGGCGGCAATAGCCGTGCTCGGCGAGCGTGTGCCAGATGATGGCCGCCCGCTCTGTCTCCTCCGGGCTCAGGCGCTCCAGGTCAGCGAATATGTACGTCCCCGCAGGGAGGGAGCGCAGACGAAAGGCGGTCTCGTACGAGAGCAAACAGAGCCGGCGGAGCAGCTCTCGACGGGTCACCACGTCGACGTCGAAATCTTGCTGCAACCGCCAGCGAATTGTGTATTGATGACGCCGCTTACAGAGGTAATAGATCATGGCACGCGGCGGAGCGATCATGCCCGGTCGCAACAGTGCAGTCAATCGACATGCATAGGAGGGAAGGCGACGTCTCGAGCGGGTACGCAGAAGTTGCAGCTGCAGCCTGTGGAATTTAGTATCTATGCGCTGGCGTCGCGACTCACCGGCGGGCAGCCTTTCGTGATGCCGCTGTCAACTCATGGCATGGGCAATGCCCACGGGAACGGCCTCCTCGCCGGTCGAGCGAGCCGGCCCAGTGCGCGACATGCTCGGCCAGGAACTCTAGCGGCTCGAACACCAGCTCCCGCGTCCCATCGTGCCACGCTCGCTTCAGCTCCAGCGCCACCCGCCCGTCGCCCCGGAGGCGCATCCGCTCCTGCGCGAAGGGTGGCCGCAAGATGTATCGGCACAGCCGCTCCAGCCCCGCGCGATCGTGCGTCCCCACCCACACGTTGGCGTGCAGGTCGAAGCCGTC
>DATFWL010000417.1:0-3867 GCA_035259385.1 Vicinamibacterales bacterium
GACGTCGACCACTTCCATCCGGTCCAGGTCGACGAGCGTGACCAGGCCCTCGATCGGACGCGCGTAGCCGTTATCGAGGGGGTCGGTGCGAATCCACGTCAGCGCCCGAACGAGCCGGCGGGCCGGATCGTCCGCCGCGCCGTAGTACCCCGCCGACCAGGGGTCGACCATCGCCAGCGAGAAGTCCTTCACGCCGCGTTTTTCCATGGCGCGCTGCCACACCGGGTTCGCCTGGACCCTGCGCTCGCACTCAAGAAACTCGTCGAACGTGATCGGCGGCTGGACACCGGGAATGTCCTTCCACGACACGATCTCGCGAGCCGTGATCGAGATGATGACCTCGCACGTCGTGCGGGCACGCCGGTCACGAAGCAACACGAACGCCCGGCGCTCGAGCGGGTCTCCCTTCCGGAACGCGAGCACTGCACTCTTCGGCGGCTCGTGGAGGAACACGCGAACGAAGAGCACCTCGTTCCCAAGCCGTCCAGAGGCACGCGCTACCGAGACGGCGGTGCGGATCTCGTCTGCGGTGAGAGGCTCCAGCGGATGGACGATCGCCATGGTCGATCCTTTCTCGGTGCACCGGTGCTCTATGTGGTGCCCCGGTGCTCTATGTGTGGATCGCGCGCCAGACGCGCTCCGGCGTGACGGGCATGTCGAGGTGTTCGACGCCGAATTCGGCGAGCGCGTCGACCACCGCGTTGACGACGGCGCCGAGCGCCGGCGTCGTGCCGCCTTCGCCGCCGCCGCGCAAGCCGAGCGGGTTCGACGTCGAGGGCACTTCGCTGAGCTCGGCCACGAATGATGGCAGCGCGTCCGCGCGCGGCAGCGCGTAGTCCATCAGCGTCGCGGCGGCGAGCTGACCGGTCGACTCGTCGTAGGCGCAGAGCTCCCACAGCGCCTGGCCTATGCCGGCGGCGATGCCGCCGTGCGCCTGGCCATGCAGGATCAGCGGATTCACCGCGCGTCCGACGTCGTCCACCGTGGTGTGTCGCACGACTTCGACGACGCCGGTCTCGGGATCCACTTCCACTTCGCACACCGCGCAGCCGTACGGATAAGACGGCACCGGCATGACCTCGGTGCACGCACCGGCGAGTGGCCCGCCGGTGCGCACGGCGGCCGCAGCGGCCTCGAACAGATCGACGGAGCGATCGGTGCCCTTCACCGTGAACTTGCGACGCGCGAACTCGATGTCCGCCTCCGCGGCCTCGAGCAACGAGGCCGCGATGCGCCGGCCCTTCTCGACGATCTGATCCGAGGCTTTCGCCATGACGACGGCGCCGAGACGCATCGACCGACCGGACGCTGTACCGCCGCCTACCGGCATCAGATCCGTGTCACCGGTGATGAGCTTCACGTTGCCGTGCTCCACGCCGAACCACTCCGCGATGAGCTGGGGGAAGCTCGTTTCGTGTCCCTGGCCGGTGGAAAGGGTGCCGAGCACCACATCGATGCGGCCTTCCGGCCGCACGGTGATCTCGGCGCGCTCGCGCGGATCACCCGTGTTCAGCTCGATGTAGTGCGCGAAGCCGATGCCGCGGTACCGTCCGCGGCGACGCGCATCAGTGCGCCGGGACTCGAATCCCTTCCAGTCCGACAGGTCGACCAGGCGATCCAGGGCGGCGGCGTAGTCGCCGCTGTCGTAAACGAGGCCGACGGCGTTGCGATACGGCATCGCGCTCGACGTCACTAGATTTTTGCGCCGCAGCGCGATCCGATCGAATCCGTGCCGCCGCGCGGCGAGATCGATGAGCCGTTCGATGACGTACATGATCTCCGGGCGACCGGCGGCCCGATAGGGGAACGTCGGCGCCGTGTTGCTCAGCACGGCGCGGCCGCGCAGCGAGGCGGCCGGCACGTGATACACGCTGGTCGAAATCCCAATCCCTTTGGCGAGCGGGACGAAGGAGAGGGTATGGGCGCCGACGTTGCTCGTGTTGAATGCGCGGTACGCGAGAAACGTTCCATCCGCGTCGAGCGCCAGCTCCGCGTGGACCACGAGATCGCGGGCATGACAGTCGCTGATCAGCGATTCGCGCCGGTCCCCCGTCCACTTCACCGGTCGACGCACGCGCTTGGCTGCCCACGCGACCAGCGGATACTCCGGATAGCAGGGATTCCGGGTGCCGTAGCTGCCGCCGACGTCGCGCGCGATGACGCGGACGGATTCCGCGGGCACGCCGAGCGCGACAGCGATGGCGTCGCGAATCCGCCACGATCCGCCGGACCCCGCGTAGACCGTGTAGCGCCCCGTGGACGCGTCGAAGTCGCCGACCGCGGCGCGCGGCTCCATCGGCACGCCGGTCACGCGGTTGATGCGGCTGTCGAGCGTGACGACGTGTGCGGCGCGCACGAACGCGGCGGCCGTTGCAGCGGCATCGCCGGCCTGCGTCTCGACGGCGATGTTGCACGCGCACGCATCCCACACGGCGACTGCGCCAGCCGCGGTCGCGTCCGCCGACGTGACGACCGCGGACAGCGGCTCCCACTCTACGGCGACCCGCTCGGCGCCGTCGCGCGCGGCCAGCGCGGTCTCGGCGACGACCATCGCGACGGGCTCGCCGGCGAAGCGCGCGCGATCGACGGGCAGGGGCAAAGGCTCCGAGACGAAGAACGGCGAGCCGTCGGGGCTCTTGAGCGGCACTTCGTGTGGATTCGTCGGCACCGGCCGGTGCGAGATCGCCTTGAGCCCGTCCGCGACGAGATCCGCACCCGTTAGCACGGCGAGCACACCGGGGCACGCCAGCGCGGGTGCCGTATCGATGCGCACGATGCGCGCATGTGCGTGCGGAGAGCGGGCCATCGACGCGTACGCCTGACCGGGGAGGTTGACGTCGTCCGTGTAGCACCCGGCGCCGGTGACGAGGCGCGGATCTTCCCGTCGCCGGACAGGCTTGCCGACGCCGTCTGGCGCCGATCGCGTGCGCGAAGCGAGAAAGGACACGCGCGCTAGTTTATACGAACCGGGCCGCGGCCAGGCTTTGCCGACGGCACCGCCGCAACAACGATGCGTGTCGGGAGATCGGCGAGTACGCGCTCAAGCACCGACCACCGCTCGTCTCCCGGTCTCGGCGAAGTGCCGAAGCTGGCGGGCTCTCTTGTCCCATGCTCGACCCTAGCGGATAATTTACGACCGTCGTCTGCTAGACTCCCGCCACCATCTTCGACCGAGGTGCCCATGCGGCGGACCTGGCTCGCGGTCAGATCTGAGGATCTGCCGCGTCTCTGCGGACGAGATCATCCAGTGATGAATCGGCGCGCGTTCCTTTGTGGGTTGATCCTTGGGACGCTGACTGCGCCAGGTTCGGGCTACGCGCAGCAAGTGGGTAGGCTTGTACGCCTTGGCCGCCTTTCGCTCGCAGAGCTTGACGCTCAGCCTGGTCGCGCGTCTACGGATGCGATTCTCGACGGACTACGCGACCTCGGATATGAAGAAGGTCGACATTACGTCCTCGAACGGCGTGATGCTGGGGGAAACCCAGCTCGTCTACACGAGTTGGTGATAGACCTCGTGCGCCTGCCAGTCGACATGCTGCTCGTGACGGGCGTTACGGCGACCATGGCCGCCCATCGAGCGACCAAGACAATCCCTATCGTTTGTATGATGGGTGACCCCGTGGGCAGAGGATTTGTCAAAAGTCTGGCGCGACCCGGCGGCAACATCACTGGCGTGACGCTTACGTCTGGGGGATCGGACATCGGCGGTAAATTCCTCCAGTTGTTGCACGAGGTCGCGCCTAACGCTTCCCGCGTCGGATTTCTGAGATCGGCCAACAACCCCTCCACTGCGCCGACCGCATTCTTCCCGGCCACGAGCCTATCGGCAATCCAGCTCGTGCCCGTCGAGCTGCGCGATGCCAGTGG
>DATFWL010000418.1:0-28296 GCA_035259385.1 Vicinamibacterales bacterium
CTGGAGTCCCTGTTTCGTCAGGAAGTCATACGCGTACCAGTCGCTCCAGGCCTCGCCCATCGAGCCCGCCTGCAGCGCACCAAGCGTCGAGAAGCCGTCGGCATCCACCACGAGGCGGTTGGAGAGGCCGTGGGTGTACTCGTGGTAGACGATCCCGGCGTCATTCGAACCGTCGGCTGCCAGGAACGGATCGGACGGATCGCCCGGCAGGTGCCAGAGGAACATCTGCATCCGCGGCCGGAACCCGTCGGGGGGCGTCGCGAAATTGGCGTTGTCAATGACGGCGCCAGTGGGCATGTTGCGAAAAGTCTTCGCGCCATCCATGGCTTCGCCGCGCACCGGGTCGTCCCCCTCGAAGTTGCCCGCCGCTGGAGTGAAGCCGATCGGCGCGGCCTTCAAATGGTCATGAAAGAGATTCAAGTGGACGAAGAGGTTCGTGCCGCTCTGATTCTCGTTGTGGGCCCATGACCCGGGGAGGCCGGGATCCCAGGTGCAGGTGAACGTTCCACAGCCGGCAACAGCCGGAACGAAGACTCCGAGCGGCCACAGCCAGTCGTTGCGCCCCGTCGCCGGGTCCTGGCGGTTGATCTCCTCGGTCTGGTCGGCGATGTTGTTCGCGTTCTCATCGGCGTAGACATGGGCATTCGGCCCAGAGAGGATCTTCGCCGTCGGAGAGAGCCAACCGTTGCCCGAGAGGTCGAAGACCTCCGGCGTGCCGCCATGGGCCGCGCCCGGATAGTTGCGGAATGCCGTGCCGCCGGCCGAGTTGACGAGCGACAGGCGATAGAGCACATCCCCGGTCTGGGCGTCGATGACCTCGCGGTACATTTCCTGATTGTTCGGTTCGACAAGGAGATCCCACGCGAGGCGATTGGCTCTCTGGGTGGCGAATACCGCGAGCGCGGCCCTCTCGCCCGTGGCGAACTCGGTGGTCCTGCGCACATCGTTACGCTGCGTTGACGCTACCGGACTCGCCGCGACGCCGGCGTCCTGGCGCGTGCGCGCGAGCGCCTCGTCCGCCGAGATCGATGGGGCCGCGGTCGCCAGCGCGAGGTTGGCGAGCGGCGAGCCGCTCACGTTGATAAGCCGGCCATCCGCGGCCACGTTGGCCTTCAGCCCGTTCCCGAAGACCGGAATGCCGTCGACGACCTGCCGCCACCAGAGGTGGTGAGTGCCGTCGGTCGAGACGTACTCCCTGGCGAGCTGCAGCGTCGAGGCGTCCGTGTTGAAGACGTCCGCGTGGGCAGTGACGTAATCGAGCGCAATCTCCGAAGCGGGCTGGCTGCTGGCCTCTGTCAGGAAGCCGTCCAACCTGGCGACGATGCGAGGCGTGCCCGTCAGTCCGTCCAGGGAGACGATGCCTTGCGCTCCGAGTGAGGCGCCGAGCGACTTCACCGCCGGCGAGGGGTTCGCGGCGAGTCGTTCCGCCCTGTCGTGTATGGCGGGGCCCGCGCGAAGGTCGAGATTCGACCGGCCTCCGCGCTTCTCGCGCGCAGGCGGGACGCCGAACGACGAGCCGGCCGTAACGATGACCGCCAACAGTCCGGCAGCCGCGACGAGGAATCTGGTTCTGACAATTCGCATGCCGTTCCCCATTCAAAAGCAGTCAGACCTGCCGTGTACACGCACCGATACGGGTCTCGACGACGCGTCAATCCGCTTCACCGTCTTCGTCTGTCGAATGGAGGAGGAAGCTACCACAGAGGCTGCGCGCAGCCAAGCGTGAGTTCGTCATCAAGGTCGGACATGATCGTCCGTCACGTCGCTCGATGCGGGACGTCACACTCTCTTGTTCGTGAGGGCCGACGAATTCAAAACCTTCGAGGAGGAACCGCCGTTCCAGTTATGACCGTGCCTCGTCGTCGCGCTGGACGGAGTAATGGTCAAGACGGAAGGCTGGGCGCGGACGCGCAGCGGCGCTTTCTGGAATTCTTCACCACGACCATTCGGAATCGGCATACCCGCGCGCACCTGCGTGCGTCGCCCAACTCTGCGGCCGGTGCTCGGCCTGCCGGATTCGCTTCGCGGCGGGGCGGCCCCGTTCGCGGCCACCCGCGAGCGAGCTGATTTTGCAACCTGCTCTTAAAACTCGAACTGCCAACGAACACCAAAACTGCGCGGAGGACCGAGCGCTGTACCTGAGAACAAGCTCGCAAAGTTGATGACATTCAGCCTATCGGTCAAGTTGACCACGTTGACCTGAGCGCGAGCGATCGTCCGCTCGGTTTTGAACACGATTGCACTAAACGCCGCATCAATCGATGCCGAGGGGCGAACACGCTCTTCGTCAAAATCGACCTGTCCGACAATGCGCGGACCGTACTGCGCGAGTGCTTGCGCGGGATCGCCGACGAATTCGACAGGCAACCCGCTGCCGTAGGACACCGCCATCGCCACCCACGCCCGATCCGAGAGCTGATACGCAACCCGACCACGCATCGTATGGCGCTGATCCTGGGTAATCGGGAACGCATTCGTCGCCGTCAGCGCGGATGCTGCATCGTCACCGAGCAGCAGGCCGCCGGTAATCGGCAGAAATCCCGTGCCGCGCAAGTACGAGTAGCTCGCAAATCCGGACCACGCACCCCACCGCGGGATTTCCAGCTTGAGTTCTGTGCCGTGAATCTCCGCGCGATCGAACGCAATGGGGAAGCTGACGCCTGTATTCAACAATACGTCATCATCGGCGGAATCCTTCATGCGCCGCCCGTACTGGGTTACGTCGACTCGAGCGACTGAGAACAACCGCTTCGAGAGGCCGGCTTCGAAGAAGTGGCCGAGGGACGGCCGGACGGGAACCCGCACAATAGTGTCGTTCACACTGTCGAGCGTCGGGGAACTCGCCAGCAGCAGGTTTTCGATGGCGGGCGTTTGGAACGCGCGATCGTACGACGCGCGCAGTACGAGATCGGCGCGCGGCCACGACCAGGCAACGCCAACGCGAGGGCTGAGCGCCTGTTCTTGAACCAAGAGATGGTAATGGTCCCACCGCAATCCGGCGTTGAGTGTCCAGGCACCGAGACGTAATTGATCCTGGACGAAGGCGGCCTGTTCGCGATCGGTGCCTCGACCCAAGAAAGAGAACGTCGGAAGCGTGCCCGGATCGAATTGCGTCGGGTCGGTGAGCGCATAGGAAAATGCTTCTCGCACCGATCCAAAGTTCGCATCCATACCGGCTTTCCACTCGTGCGGGCCCGCGTGACCGGTGATGGTGCCTTTCAGGTACATTTCGCTGAAGCCGCGATCCTGAAACGCCGCGATCGGCGTCGAGACGTCATTCGACGCGAGTCCGGCACCGACGGTCCGGATCATTGCGCGCACATCGCCCACGAGCGATGACGAAACGACCCGCTGATACGAGAGCACGCCGGTCGTATCATGGCTGCTCCGCTGTTGTCGCTGTCCGGCCTCTTCCTGAATACGTTCGTTCGGTACGAGAAAGCTCGATTGCCCGTGCCGGATCACGACTCCGAGGCGATCGGCGTAAGAAAACTCGCGCTCGAATTGGATCGCAACGTTTGATCCCGTGCCCGTGTTCGTAAAGTTCTCCTCGACGGGCGGATCGAGATAGCGATCCGTGTGTGCGGCGCTGCCGCTAATTCCGACGAGCGTGCGCGCCCATCCGTACTGGACGGCCCCGCCGCCGTTTGCCGTGGCGAAGCTGCCGACGGATGCAACCGCGCTTCCGTGGACGCCCTCGCGCGGGTTCGCCGCCGTCACCACTTCGATGACGCCGCCTAGCTTGCGGCCGTACTCCGCTGGATAGCCGCCAGTCAGGATGCTCATGGAATGCACGCCGTCGGCATCGAGCTCTGGGGCGAACGACGGCGAGCGGTTGTCCGTGACCGGCAGACCATCCACGACGTACTGCACTTGATACTCCGAGCCGCGCGGGTGCAGAATGCCGTTCGCTTCGAGCAGCCATCCAGGCTCGGTGTTCACCACGTCGGCCAAAGACCGCCCCGGCAACGTGGTGATGCGCTGCTGCAGTGTCTCGCGACCGACTCGATTGATCGCGCTGGTTTGATGCGTGTCGAGCAGCGTGTCGTCGGCCCGAACGGTCACCTGCGCCTGAATCGCCGCAGGCGTGAGCGTGACACTGACTTGGCGCGGCAGCGCCGAGTCGATCTCGATACGTCCGTCGTACGGCGCGAACCCAGGTTGGTTGATCGCGATCCGATACTGACCAAACGGCAGTCGTTTGGCGACCGACAGGCCATCGGCCCCGGTGTCGAGTTGCTGGGAAACGTCGTTGGCCTCGCTTACCAACGTCACGCGGCACTGAACTGCAAGTCCGATGGAGTCACGCACGATGATGCGCAGCTCTCCACTCGTGCTTTGACCGAACTGACCGGCTCCAACAAGCAAGGCAGCCACGAACGCCAACATGCGACGAACAGTCTATCGCGGAGGACTTCCAGAGTGAAATCGCCACGCACTGGAAATGATTGAAAACAAAGCAGATTTTCGGTGGCTGGCAAGCACGGATTCGAACCCCGAAAACGTGCTCGACAACCAGCGGCGCTGAACGGGCCGCCGGCCTGACCAGTACGCTTCGAAGCGCCTCGAAGTCATACGTCCTTCAGCCGCCCTGATGCGTACTTGTGCAGCCAGACCTCGCCGGTCGTGCGCTTGATATCGTCTGGCGACGACGGCGCCCGGGCCGAGCTTCGATATCGCTTCGTCGACGTTCGTACCAGCCTTCAGCCACTCGGCCACCGTCCGCAACGCTGAGTGAACGTGAAATCGTTTTACAAAGCTACTGTGCCATCGCCTTCGCGTAGAAGTCGATCGCCTGCTGCGCCGAGCGGCGCTCGCCGTCTTCGCGCGCGACGGCCAGCGCCTCGCGTGCTTCGCGCGCGGCGCCGGCGCGATCGTTCGTGGCCCACAGCGCCTGCGCGAGGACGAGACGCGCGTAGGTCAGGCCTGGTTCGAGTGCGACGGAACGCTTCGCGCGGTCGAGCGCCTGGTCGGTGTGCTTTAGATCCAGCTGTACGCGGGCCAGCGCCGCGTAAACCGACGCATAGGCGGCGTTCAGCGTGACCGCGCGCTGCAGCGCCTCTTCCGCCCGCTGACGCGACGCAGGGTCCGTGGCCGGCTGCGCGGGGTTTGCCGCCCACCAGTAGTACGGGAAGAAGTTCACCGACTTCCGCTCGATCGCGCCGGCGAACGCGGCCCGCGCGGCGTCGGGCTTGCTCTCTCCGAGCAGCACGATACCCTCGACCTCGTAAGGACCTGGCGCCGCGGGATCTGCCGCCCGCGCGGCCTCGACGTCCGCGCGCGCTTCGACGGGCCGGCGCGCCGCAGCATGCCAGGCGCCGCGAGCCGACGCCGTTTCCGACACCGACAGCGATCGCGTCGTGAATCCTTCCGGCTTCAGGCTCAGATCGACCGCGGCGCGCGAGTAGTTGAGCAGCTGCTTGTTGTAGTACTGACTGAAATCTCTCGCGAGCGCGTCCGTGCTGCCGAAGGCGAGCTCGAAGGCGGCTGCCGGCGGCCGCTCCTCGGCAAGGAGCCCGACGTAGCGGCCGAGTTTCGCCGCCTGTGCGCCCTCGTTGCTGAACATCAGGAAATGAACGAACGCCCAGGCCATCGCGTCGAACGACTCCAGCTTGTTGGCGTCGCGCAGGATCGGCGAGCCGCTCTCCGTCGCGATCAGCTCGGGAAGGCTGATTCGGCTGCGCGTCCGCAGGCTCTGAAGATGCCAGGGAATGACGTGGCCCAGATCGATATACGACTCGCGCACGATCGTATTGCTCATGACCTCAGCGAGTCCGCGCAAGAACCACGGTGGCAGGTCGGACTTGAAGCCTGAACGCAGGACAAGCGACACGTAGGACCAGTACGCCGTGATGTAGGGATTCAGGTTCTGCCGATCGTCGGCCTCGACGTCCGCGCGGAGCGCGATGTAGTGCCGATCGAGGCCGGTCACGAGCACGCCGGCTGGATGGACGGAGCCCTTCTGCTCCCAATATTGAGGCGCGAGCATCTTCATCCCCGATTCGTCCCTGACCACGAGGACCAGCACCGGCCGATCCAGGTCGGCGCGGGTCCACGGCCAGATCGTGTGGATGGCCGTTCTCAGCTGCTCGAACTGCCACAGCAGCTTCCGCCCCTGCCGATCGCTGGCCTCGGTAACAATCGTGAAGTGGGGTCCCTTGACCTCCGTCCACGATCGGTCCGCCGCCGCGGCAGGACCGCCGGCGCACGCGAACAGGAGCCATACCGAGAGGGAGATGAGCGCCTTCGGAATCTGTCGCATGATCACCTCCGGCCGCTGCGTACATGGGACGTCGCTCCGGCCGACGTCGTTCAAGCCCGGCGCGAGCACGGTCAGGCATTAGACGGACGCACCGCCGCGATTCTTGAGCGGCGGACCAACTGGCCGGCTCGATCGTCCACGTTGTCGGACGCCCGCGTCCTGGCAACAGGAGCGGCCAACCGTCCGAACCCGTGCCGCCGGCACAGTTGCTTCTGGTTCAGATCGAGCCGGCGGGCAATGCCGGCGATCGTCATGCGGTTGCAGAAATGAAGCCTCAGGATCAGGCGATCTTGCAGTGTCCGCGCGGAACGGACTGCGGGAACGCAGTCGGAGGGACACAAACGTCAGCGGGCGGTCAGCAGCCGCCAGCGGTGAGGCCGACGTCTGCTGACTGCCAACGCGGCAGAACGCTACTTCTTCTTGCCGGCCTTCTTCTTTGCTCCGCCCTTACGGGCAGCCTTCTTCGCGCCACCGGCCTTTCGCGCGGCCTTCTTGGCGCCGGCCTTGCGCATCGCGCCGCCGCCCTTGCGCCCGGCCTTCCGGCCCTTGGCGCTCTTGGCGGCGCCGGCCGCTTTCCGTCCGCCGCCGCCGCCGGACGACTTGCGCGCACGCGCCCCGCCCGACCGGCGCCCGGTACCCGAGCCGCCTTCGGCGCCTTCCATCTCGGCGCCGTGGGCCGCCGAATCACCCGTGTCCGCTTCACCCGAACCGCCGGTCAGCTCGTCGTCGGGGATGTCCATGCCGCTGTCGAAATCGTCCTGCATGTGCGCCTTCCAGTCTGAAAACCGCAGGCTCGACGCCTGCGCGTGAAGTGCGTTCGGGCGCCTAGTCTTATGTATGCGCGTACGTGCCGTCAAGTTGAATACAGGTCGATGATCTGCGCGATTGCACGACGGCACACGGCACAAAACGGGACGTTGTCGCGCGTGAACATGATGCAGTCGGCCTGCGGGCGATAATAGCCGCGCGCTTCGTAGTTCGCGCCTTCGAACGCGCCGACCTTTCCCGCGTGCGGGCCTTCGTTGAGGAGCGCGGTGTCGCGTTTTTCCTCGTCGCGGAACAGCGCGTCCATCTCCGCCTCGGGGCGATTCGCCGCCCGGATCGCCCGCCTCTTCTGCTGGATCTCTTTCGTGTAGGTCTCGAATTCCTCCTTCGGCCACGGCGTCGGCAGGGCGACGCCGGGCGTGACGAGATCCTTCCACTTGAGCGCGGACGGATCGAGCATCGCCGTCGCGTTCGGCTCCCACGGCTCGACGCGATCCGAGGGCGGCAGGTAGGCGACGTCCGAAGTGTAGTACTCGTCGGCGAGTCCGGCAATGTGATGGCCGAATTCGTGAACGAAAATGTACGGCGCCCACACGCTGTCGGCGGCGACGGTGCTGAACAGGCCGAAGATGCCGCCGCCGCCGTAGGTGGCGCTGTTGACCAGAATTTCGACCGCGTCGTACGGCGCGTTGGCGGCAACGTCGCGGAACGCCTTGTTGTCGAACGTCAGCACGTACCGCTCGGAGTCGAAGGCGTCGTAGGTGGCGCCGATCGGCGAGCGGCGGTAGATGTGCTGCGACGGACGGGAGATGCCGGACTGCGCGGCGGCAGGCACCAGTCCCCACACGTTGATGTCGCGCGCCCGTTCCTTGAACGGCGAGGTCGCCAGCAGCGTCGTCGTCAGGCGCTTCGCGTCGCGCTCGAACTTCGCGCGCTCCCGCGCGGTGTAGCCGTCGCCCAGAATCAGCAGATCCAGTTTCGTCGCTGGATCGCCGCTCTCGTGCAGCCTGATCAACGGCCCTGCGTCCGGCGACTCGGTGGCGCGCGCGACGAACTTGTCCGCGGGATCGACGGTCAGCGTCCAGACGTTCCTGAACACGTTGCGCGGGTCACGCTTTTTCAGCGTGATCCGGACCGGTTTGTCGGGCGCCGGGAATCGCAACGATTCCGAAAACGTCCGATTCAGCTCCTTCGCTTCGGCGGTCGTCTCCCACTCGCCGTAGATGGAGCTGAAGCCGCGCGAGTACTGGAGGCGGGCGGTCGCGGCGTCGGCAACCTCGAAGAAGTACTTGCCGCGGTTGGTTTCGTCCAGCGGCTTCGCCGGGTTGCCCGGCCACGGCAGCGGTTCCAGCACGACGCGGTCGAGACTGAAGCGTTCTTCCTTTTCGTTGCCGGTGTGGAAGTAGTCGACGCGCATTGTCCGCGGGGCTGCGGGCTGGGCGCGCGGGGCTTGCTGACGCTCGGCTGAGACCTTCGCGCTTCGACCGAGAGCTGCCGCCTTCGCGCCGGGGAGGTCGAACATGCTGCATGCGACTGCAATTAGCGCGATCGCCGCTGCTCGGCGGCGGCCGGAGAGATACACGCCGACGCCGATGCCGACGAGGACGAGCGACGATCCGACGACCTTCACGACCGCAAGCATCTTGTTCGGCTCCTCGTCAGGTGGAATGCACGCGAGCACGATCGAGATCGCGGTGACGACGAACCCGGTGGCGGCGAGGGCGATCGCGACAGGCCTGCCGCCCGGGACACGCATCACCTCCGGGCCGGCCGGCTCACGCTGCAGCACGATCATCGCGGCGAACATGAACAGGAACGGGATGAAATAGGCGATGATGCCCATGCTGACCAGCGCGTCGTAGGCGCCGCGCACCGACGTCCCCGCCTGTCCGAGAAACACGAACAGCAGGGCAATCGCCGCCTGCACGAGCAGCGCCACATACGGCGTCCGCCACCTCGGATGCAGCTCGCCGAACGCGGGCGGCAGGAAGCGGTCGATGCCGGCGACGAACGGCAGCCGCGCGGTCGCGGCGAACCAGCCGCCGACGCCGCCAAGCGCGTTGAGCGCGACCAGCGCAGCCGCGAGCGGCACCAGGCCCTGCAGCCCGACGCGCGTCGTGATCGCCTGAATCGCCTGCATGATTCCCTGCAGGCTGGACACCTGCTCCTTCGGAATCGCGATCAGGACGCTGAGCGTGCCGACAATGTAGAGGATCGTGATCAGGGCGCCGGCGCCAAGAATCGCCCGCGGCACGGTCCGGCGCGCGTCCTGGATCTCGTCGCCCATCGTCGAACCGCTTTCGACGCCGCCGAAGGCAAAGGCGATCGTCGACCAGAAGATCACGTCCTTGAGGCTCGTGCTCGGCGCGAGCGAGTGCGCGTCGATTGGCGTCACCGATCCGACGCGGCTCCACGAGATCGCGCCCAGCACGATCAGCAGCGCTGCCGGCCCGTAGCTCGCCAGCGCGCCGATGTTGTTCAGCCACTTGCCGACATTGAGCCCGACGACGTTCATCGTCACGGCGATGGCCAGTCCGACCGTCGCCACCGCGATGAAGTAGGCGCTGTTGGACGAGAGCGACTGCCACGCCGGGCCGCCGATGAAGAGCGCGTTCGCGGCCGCGAAGTAGAGCAGTCCCGGAAAGTAGGGGAGGTTCGATCCCCAGTACGTCCAGCCGGTGATGAACGCGGAAAACGGGCCGAAGGCGCGCTTGCTCCACACGTAGACACCGCCCTCTTCGGGGTAGCGCGACGACAGCTCGAGCACGGTGAACACCAGCGGGACGAAGAAGCCGAGCGCAGCGGCGACCCAGATGACGAGCGCGCTCGGCCCCGCGGCCGCGCCGGTCGCGATCCAACGGAGGCTGAACCCGGTGACTGAATAGTAGAGAAAGAGATCACGAAACGAGAGGACGCGGCGGAGGCCGGCAACGCCCGTCGCGGCGTCGGCCTCGTTCGCGGTTGGCGGATGGGGGGACGGCCGCGTCGAGCGTCCGGATGTCATCGGGGATACAAGGCCGAAGCTGTGTCGTGCAGGTAGGCGCGTGCGAATGTCATCCCCTGCCTCTCCGTGATCTCCCGCGCCGCGATCATTTCTGCCAGCGCGGCGGCAAGTGACGTCCGCGCCGTGTGGACGCCGATCCAGTACACCTCTTCGACTCCAAGCGCCTCGTTGTAGGGGAACGCGTCGGTGCCGAAGGTGACCTTCTCCGGAAACAGCTCGAGCCAGCGCCGAAGCACGCCCTTGAACTCGGTCGGATAGAGCATGAGCTCCGTCGCCGACGAATCCAGGTAGACGTTCTTCATCGACGTCAACCAGATGGCTTCGCGGTCGAATGGATAGCCGCCGTGAATGAGCACGAACGTGGTCGTCAGATAGCGCGGGTCGCGGAGAACGTTCTCCAGGTTCAGCACGCTCACGCCGCGGAGATGGAAGTAGTCGCCGCCGCCGGCCGACGTGTGGATGTGCACCGGCAGGTGAAGACGGCCAGCCTCGGCGACGATGTGCCGGAACACGGCGTCCTGGACGATCTTGTAGTCGTCGAACGACGGCACGCCGCCATCGCGATACCGCTCGTATACGGCGGAGGCCGCGTCACGCGATGGATCGTCGAACGCGAGCGACCGGAAATACGACGCCTCGAACTTGACGGCGACGCCGCCGCGCTTCTGGTTCGCTTCGAGCGATTGCGACACGAACGACAGATACGCGGCGAAGGTCGCCGGCGGCGACTGGAGGCCGAGCTGTTGTGCGTACTGCAGACGCAGCTTCGTCTGCAGCGGCATGTACACGGCTTCGTCCGTGTTGCGCGCGGCGAGCGTCGAGTTGTCGAACGGGAACATGAAGCAGTCGACGAAGAACACCCATTTGAAGCGCGCGGGATCGAGGTACGGCGCCATCGCGACCCGGTTCGCCATCGAGGTTTCGATGCCGAGGCGATCCAGGATCATGTTGAAATACGCGGCGCCTGCGTGCTGCGTCTTCAGCGCGGCTTTCCTGTCGACGAGCCACTTCCGGTTCGCCCCCTTCATGTCGGCGAACGGAAACCCGAACAGCGCGCGCGCAGCGGCGCTGGTCTCCGGATTGTCCTCGCGCAACCGCAACGGCGAGCTGCCCGGCGGCGGCGGCGCGATGTCCACGTCAGCGTCGTCGGGAAACGCCGGGTGGGCGTGGTGATCGAACAGCTTGATGGCCGAGACCTGCGGGAGAAGCCGCTGATAGATCGCCGCAGCCTCCGCCGCCACCTGCGGCCGCGACTGGCCGGCAAGCGTGACCGCACAGATGGCAGCCAGCAGCGGCGCGACGCGCAGCGGAGTCAGGACGGTCATGCGCGGATTCTAAAGGCGCACGCGCTCGGGGCGCCAGCGCGCATCGACGAACACGAATCGCGTTTCGACCGGAACCTCGTCGCCTGGCGGATCGGGATGAAGGGGATCGCCCGGCAGCAGCAGCAGCCGCCGCGCGTCCTGTTCGAGCAGGTGCGGCATCCGGCGAACGATGCGCCGCTGCCGCGCCCAGGCCAGAGCGGCGTCCACCGACGAGAAGCGCTCGAGCTCACGCAGCGTCGTGTAGGTCGGCGGCGGGAGCACGATCTCGCCGCGCAGCGATTGTGCGATGGCATCGGATGGCCGCACCCACGCGCTGTGGGTCGTCTCGGTCTCGTCGTGCGCGGGCGTCTGCTGCGGAGGCACCCGGGCCAGGAAGAACCGCGTGTCGAACTGACGGGTGTCGATCGGCGGCGTCACCCAGTGCGCGAACAGCACCAGCGCATCGAGTGCCAGGCGCAAACGCTCGCGCACGACCAGGCCGCGCAGCGACAACGCCCCGTCGTGGACTGAAGAACGTGCGTGCTTGAACCGTTCGTGATCCGCGCCGGCAAGCGAGACGAAGGCGCCGGTCGAGTCGCGCGCGAGCAGCACCCCCGCTTCCTCGAACAGTTCCCGCGCGGCGGCGACATGATACGCAACGGCCTCGGCGCGCGGCATCTCGCGCAGCTGGGACGCCGCATGGCCGATCCCGTCGCACCATTCCGCGCCGCCGTCGTGGTCGGCGGCGTCGACACGCCCTCCCGGGAAGACGTGCGCGCCGCCCATGAACGCCGTCCCTTCGTGGCGGCGGACCATGAACACGTCGGGCCCCGCCGCGCTGTCGCGCAGCACGACGACGGTCGCGGCGGGACGTGGATTGGAGGGGAAGTTCACGGCGGACCATATTAGTTGGTTTGCTTCGTGCTTCCGTATTCTTGTGGCGTCAGGGATGGCGACGCGCAGCTCAGGGATGGACATGAACGGCTTGATCGCGGCGCTGCTGCGCGATTTCGCCGCGATTCAGAAATCGAAGCAGCGCAGGTGGGGCTACCAGCGCGCCGCCGCGGCGCTCCTCGCGCTCGAAGAGCCGATCGAATCGCTCGTCCAGCCCGACGGCACCCTGCGCAAGATTCCCAACATTGGACCGTCGTCCACGCGTGTGATTCTCGAGGTGCTGCAGACCGGCACGTCAGCGACCATCGAGCGCGCGATCGCGGAGAGCGGTCAGGGCACCGACGTCGAGCGCCGCCGCGATCTGCGCGGGCACTTTCTGAGCCGATCGCAGGTGCTCGCGGCCTTTCGCAACAGGAAGCTCGTCGGGCCGCAGATCGCCGACTACAAGGGCGACCTGCAGATGCATTCGACATGGAGCGACGGCAGCCAGACGCTCGAGGACATCGTCCGTGCAGGCATGGCCCGTGGCTACTGCTTCTGCGGCGTCACCGATCATTCGTACGGTCTGCCGATCGCACGCGGAGTCTCGATGGAAAGGCTCGCGCAGCAGCACCGCGAGATTGATGCGCTGAACGGCACGTATCGCGGGCGGTTCAGGCTGATCAAAGGGATCGAAGCGAACATCCTGGCAGACGGCACCGTGGACATGCGGCCGGAGGAGCTCGCACAGCTCGAGCTCGTCGTCGCCGCCCCGCACTCATCGCTGCGTACTGGCGCCGATCAGACGTCGCGGATGGTCACGGCTGTGAAGACGAACGGCGTTCACATCCTCGGCCACCCGCGCGGGAGAAAGTATGGCTCGCGCCCCGGCGTCACGGCGGACTGGAGTCGGGTGTTCGCCGCGGCGAAGCAGGCGAACGTGGCGATCGAAATCGACGGCGATCCGTCCCGCCAGGACGTCGACTACGAGCTCGCGAGGCGCGCGGTCGACGCCGGCTGCCTGTTCGCGCTCGACAGCGACGCGCATTCGACCGCCGAGCTTCAGTACGCTGAAACCGCGATCGCGCATGCGCGCCTTGCCGGCGTCCCGATCGAGCGCGTCGTCAATTGCTGGGAGACCAAGCGGCTCCTGGAGTGGTTGCGATCACGCTCCGGCTGAAGCCGGAGTCTACGTGATGGGGCTTGGGGCTTGGGGCTAGCCGTAAGCCTCTCGATTGCAGCTAGCCCCTAGCCCCCAGCGCCGGCTGGCTTAGCCGGACGGCTACCTTGACCCAATCCACAACGATCGACCCGTGACCTCGCCATGATTCATGCCCGCCGCGCGATCGAGTTTCGCGACGATCGGTGGCAGCTCCACACGCACGCGCCATTCGTCGGCACGGCCGCCGGCATGCTCGAACGCGTCGCGCCAATGGTTCCACCAGCGCGCCACGAAGCCGGCCACCGGCTCGACGATGAGAACAGCATCGCCTCGACGTGCGCGCTCCAACAGCCGTTCGAGCAGCGCGTCGCGCGATTCATCGCGCAACTCGTTCACGGCGAACGCCGCAACGATCGCGGCGCGCTCCGCAGGGAATCTCAGGGCCGCGAGGTCGCCGTGACGCGCGGTCGCGGCGATGCCGAACGCGCGATAAGTGTGCGCTGCCTCGGCAATTGCCCACGGGTGACGATCGATGGCGACGACGCGCGGCGTTGGCTCGCAGGCGGCTGCCCACGCGGCGCCCGCCGCGCCGGTACCGCAGCCGAGATCGAGGAGTGTCGCAAGGCCGCGGGTGGCGCCGGGAAGCTGCTGTACGACGTGCGAGACCAGCACGAAATGCAGAGGGCCGTAGAACAGCGCAAAGGCCGCGCGCTTCCCCGCGCCGGCGAGCGCGGCGCCTTCGCCGATTCTCTGTCGCCGTTCGACATAGGTCGCCGACAGGGCGCGCAGCGCGCGCGAGACCTCGGGAAATGTCAGGTCTGCGAGATGTCGCTGCTCGAGATCCGCCAGCCACGGATCGAGGGCGCCCGCGCGGCGCGCGTCGAACATGCGCGATCAGTATCACTCACCGGGACCTGCGGATCGAACCTGAAGACCATCGCGCCCAGAATCCGCCCGGCCTCGAACGACGAGAGCGGACGGCACTCGACCTGCACCCGCCCGGCGACGATCGCCTCGCAGATCGCGTCCGCCTCTGCCGGCGCATCGACGAGCGAGGAGGTCGTGCCGAGCTGCACGAGACGATGAACGTCACAGTTGCCGACGACCGGTTTCCCGTGGCGCGCGGCCCATCGGATGGCAGGCCGGTTGAAGTCGACGAGACGCGTGTACATCGCGTTGAGCTCGACTGCATCGAACAGATCGGCGTGGCGGCCCAGGTCCCGCCCGAGGCACGTCGTATGTGGAAAAAATGGATGCGGCGCGATCACCAGGCCGCGCTCACGAGACTTCAGACGAGCGAGATCGGCAAAGGTCCGCACGTCGTCTGCGCCGTGAAAGTTCACCAGCAGCACGTGGCTGCCTTCGATCGTCCGCTCGACGCCTGGAATCAGGACGATGCCACGATCGGCGGCGTACTCGCGAAACCGCCGCAGATCGAGTTGCAGTTCATGGAGCGTGATCGCCAGCGCGCCGTAACCGAGGGCCGCGGCACGATCGATCAGATCGAGCGTCGAATGCGGGATCGCATCAACGGGATCGTCGGCGGTATGGGTGTGCAGCTCAACCTTCACCATCTCAATTCGATGCTACTTCACGTTGCGCGCCGGATCCCGACGCGCTGAATCAATGGCTTACCCGCCGATTCCCGCGCTTTCACGGAAATCGTTTTCCACGGCTTTGTAACGGCAGCGTGCGAGGTCGGCAACCCTTTGCCTCCCGGCGCGCAGCCATCCGTTACCTGGAGCGGTGGACTTGCCTGCCTTGCGGCGCTACGCTTCGGGTCACGAAAATATGACACCGATCGATTTCATCCTGCGGTTGCTGCTGGCCGCCGGCCTCGGAGCGGTGCTCGGCCTCGAACGCGAGATGCGGCGGAAGCCGGCCGGATTGCGTACCAATATGCTGATCGCGGTCGGCTCAGCGCTCTTCAGCCTGGTCTCGATCCAGTTGGGCACCGAAGGCGGCGCCGCCGATCGCGTGGCGGCCAACATCGTCACCGGCGTCGGGTTTCTCGGCGGCGGCGCGATCCTGCGAAGCGGCACGAATGTCGTCGGGATGACGACGGCGGCGACCATCTGGGTGAACGCGGCGATTGGAATGGCCGCCGGCATCGGTTCGACGATGCTGGCCATCTCGGCGACCGGGATTACGTTGATGGTGCTCGGCGTGCTGCCGCCGATCGAGCGATACTTCGATGAGCGCGTGGGAGCATCAGTTCAGCCAGGCGCACGGGTACCGCCGACTCAACCGGACCGCTGAGGCGCGAGCATCGCTTTCACTTCAGATTCGAAAATCCCCCGGACGGTCGCGGCATCGGGCTCCTTGGTGCCTTTCATGCCGGGCAGACCGAGGTGTTTCTGGCAGATGCGCCCGTCGCGGCCGATCAGAAACGACATCGGCAATCCGAACAACGGGCCGTACGCATCGTCGATCTTTTCCTGCTCTGAATCGCCGTCGAGCACTGGATAGGTCATCTTCATCTTTGCGGCATAGGGCTTCGCGTTGGCGAAGCGATCGAGCAGCACGATGCTCACCACCTCGAATCCCTGGCTCTTGTACTTGTTGTACAGGTCGATGAAGATCGGAATCTCCACTTTGCATGGCACGCACCACGTCGCCCAGAAGTCGAGCAGGACGACCTTGCCTTTGTAGTCGGCGAGGCGGACGTCCTTGCCGTTGATGTCTTTCAACGTGAAGTCGTAACTGGCCGGCTTGGCGTCGGCCGCGCAAGCGGCGCCGGCGGCAGGCTTCACGGGCGTCGATGGTTTTGGCGTCGTTTGTGCGGTGACGTCGGCCAGCGCGGCCATCGCCAGCGCGGCGACGAGGCCACATCGTACAGCGGTGCGCATTCCACCGATTTTCTCAAATCCCGTCGTGATTCGCCATCAGCGCGACTGTTCGAGATTCCGGCAGGCGAACACTTCCTCAGCCGGTGTGCGATCGCCGGTGCAGGCGATACGGCGCGGTGCGTGGATGGATTCGAGGCGGAAGCCGAGATCGCCGTAGAGTTCGCGGACGCGTGGCGTCGCCTGATTCACGAGGACGACAGGACCCGGGTGACCCGCCAGCCACGTCGCGGCGCGCACTTGATCGTCCCAGGTGAACCCCTGCTTCGCGTACTTGGTGAACTGGACGTCGTACGGCGGGTCGGCGTACACGAAGTCGTCGGACGCGAGCGGCAACACCGCGAAGTCCTGCGCCGAAAACTCCCACCCCGCGACGACGCGGCGGTAGGGAAGGAAATCGCTGGCGTAGGTGATTCGCTTGTACTTGCCGAACGGAACGTTGAAGACGCCGCGGCTGTTGAACCGGCAGAGGCCGTTGTAGCCGGTGCGATTGAGGTAATAGAAGAGCGCCGCCGCCTCGCGAGTCCGTGCGCCGTCGCCCTCGAGCAGCTGATTGAATCGCGCGCGGTGCGCGTAGTAGACCTCGGCGTCGTGCTCGAGGCGGATGTCGAGGCGAAGCCCGCGCTTGAGCCACTCGTAGAAGTTGATCAGGTGCGGATTGATGTCGTTGAGCAGGGCGCGCTGCGGCATCAGGCCGAGCGCGACCGAAAGGCCGCCACAGAACGGTTCGACGAGGCGGCGATGTGCATGCGGCCGCCACAGCGGCTGCAGGTACCGCAACTGCCAGCGCTTGCCGCCCGCCCATTTCAGCGGCGGCGCGGCCGTCACGCCCGCCACCGATCTCGACGGATCCTTCTCCGCGAGGCCGACATCTGTGCCGAGTATACGGGATGACCGGGGTAACATCACGCTGAGGAGGGTGCCGTGATCGACAACGACCGCCCGATGGTGCTGCGCTCGTTCGACGAGGGTGTGCTCACGCTCACGCTGAATCGCGGCGAGCGTTTCAATCCGCTGTCGTTCGCGATGATCGCGGCGCTCGACGAGGCTCTCGCCGCCGCGGCGCGCGACGCCTCGATTCGCGCGATCGTGGTCAGCGGCGCCGGCCGGGGATTCTCGGCGGGCCACGATCTCAAGGAGATGCGCGCCCATGCCGACGACAAGGCGTGGCAGCGGGCGCTGTTCGACGCGTGCAGCCGGATGATGCTTCGCATGACCGAGCAGCCGCAGCCGGTCATCGCACGCGTGCACGGGATCGCCACCGCCGCCGGCTGCCAGCTGGTGTCGATGTGCGATCTCGCCGTCGCCGCAGACACCGCGACCTTCGCGCTGCCCGGGGTGAACATCGGCGTGTTCTGCTCCACACCGGCAGTCGGCGTCGCGCGCAACGTCGGCCGGAAGCGGGCCATGGAGATGCTGCTCACCGGCGATCTCGTCGACGCCCAGACGGCGCTGGCCTGGGGGCTCGTCAACCGTGTCGTGCCCGCGGACGGACTCGACGCAGCCGTCCGTCATTTCACCGAGATCATCAAAGCGCGCAGCGCCGCGACGATTCGCGTCGGCAAGCAGGCGTTCTATGCACAGATCGAGCAGCCGGTCGTTGCCGCGTACAACATGACGAGTGACGTCATGGCCTGCAACATGCTGTTCGACGACGCCGCCGAGGGCATCGACGCGTTTCTCGGAAAGCGGACGCCCGTGTGGCAGGGGCGCTGAACCCGACACCGATCTGTTCGATTGACCTGCAACCGTCGTTCAACGAAGCTGGGGGCGCCCTTTACACGACGGCAGCGCGTTTCTCACTCCTGTCCGATCGGGGTTGTCGAAGCGGCCCGCGATCTGTTACGACTGGCATCACCTATGTCGACGGCCGGAGAGCCCGTTTTCGTCACGTCTGGCCTGGTTCGCCTGACGAAGCCCCAACTGGTTGGCACGATGACCGGCCTGCTCCTGGCCGCCCTGCTCGCGGCGATCGATCAGACGATCGTCGGCACCGCGGAGCCGCGCATCATCGCGTCGCTCCAGGGGTTCGACCGCTACCCGTGGGTCGCGACGATTTACCTGTTGACGTCGACGGTGTCCGTGCCGATCTTCGCCAGCCTGTCCGACCGATACGGCCGCAAGCCATTCTTCCTGCTTGGCGCGGTGCTGTTCGTGATCGCATCGGCGCTCTGCGGGGCGGCCGGCGACCTGACCTTCCTGCCGATTGACGGCATGGGACAACTGATCGTCTTCCGCGGCCTGCAAGGCATCGGCGGCGGAATGGTGACCGGCATTCTCTTCACCATCGTCGGCGACATCTTTTCGCCGCTCGAGCGCGGCCGATACCAGGGCCTCTTCGCGGCGTTGTGGGGAATCGCCTCGATCTTCGGTCCGACGCTCGGGGGCTGGCTCACCGACAACTGGTCGTGGCGCGCGTGCTTCTATGTGAACCTGCCGGTCGGCGCGATCGCGGTGGCGGCCATCTACTTCGAGTTCCCGCACATGAAGCCGCGCGGCTCGCAACGGCGGCTGGACTGGGGCGGCTTCGCGACGCTCATCGGCTGCGTGGTGCCGCTGCTGCTCGCGCTGACGTGGGCGCCGCAGTTCGGCTGGGCCGCGCCGCGCGTCGTGTCGCTGCTCGTCCTGTCGGCGGCCATGCTCGGCGCGCTGCTCGTCAGCGAAGCCCGGGCGGCGGAACCGATCATCCCGCTGACGCTCTTCAACCATCCGATCATTGCCGTCTGCTCGCTGGCAGCCTTCGTGCTCGGCATCGGGATGTTCGGCACGATCATCTACCTGCCGCTCTTCATGCAGGGCGTGCTCGGCGTATCGGCCACGCAGTCGGGAAACCTGCTGACGCCGCTTCTGCTGGGGGTCGTCGTCGCAGCCATCATCGGCGGCCAGATGATTTCGCGGACCGGCGAGTACAAAGCGCTGGGGATCGTCGGTTCGATCCTCATCGCGGCGGGCATGATTCTCTTCGCGCGAATGGACGCGGCGACTGCGTCGACCTACGTCGCGGCCGCCATGGTGGTGGCCGGCTTCGGCATGGGACTGCTGCAGCCGGTCTATACGCTTGCCGTCCAGAATGTGGCGCCGCGGGAACACATGGGCGCGGCGACCTCTTCGACGATTTTCTTCCGCTCCATCGGCAGCACGGTCGGTGTCGCGGCATTCGGATCGATGATGCTGACGCGCTATCACAGCGAGTTCACGCGATCGATTCCGGCCAGCCTGCCGGCGGCGGCGCGGCCGTACTTCGAGAACCCGCTGCTGCTGGTCCAGGTGCGTCCGCAACTCGAGCGCGCGTTCGCCGCCGCGCCGGGCGGCCGTGAGCTGCTCCAGACGCTCCTCACCAGCGTCAAGGTGTCGCTGCTGCACGGGCTCCAGGCGATCTTCTTCTGGAGCGCGGCGATCATGAGCGCGTCGATTCTGCTGCACCTGATTCTGAAGCGCGAACCGCTGCGGGCTCGCATGCCGGTGGAGACGAGCGGCGCGACGGCCGCGGCATCGGCCCACTGACATCCAGCGCCGTTTCCAGCAGCAGCTTCTAGCCCTTCGGCGATCGACTCTCACGCAGATAGTGCGGGCTGTAGCTCAGCCCGTAGGCGGTGGTCAGCCTGACCGCCGCCTTGCGCTCGGCGAACGTCTTCTGCGATTCGTGGATTGCGTCCAGTTCGTCGGCGGTGCAGTCGCGCAGCGTGACTTCTTCGCGCGGTACGAAGAACACCTGGCCAATCGGCATGCTCTGCGTGGCGGAAATTCCCTCGCCCGCCTGCAGGACGTAGCGGAATTCGGTCTCGTGAGCGTACCAATCCGTCTCGACGCGAACGACGAGCATCGGCGCGCTCGGCCGCTCGATCATGTTGAAGACCGCCGTGTAGACGGTGTCCCATCCGGGCGGCGTCTGGAAGTTGGTCGCGCCGCGGAGCGACAGCGCGCCGGGCGGCGTGCCGAGATCCTCGGGCACGATGAACGCGCGCGACACGCGCATCGCCTCCTCGCTCGAGATCGGCGGGTCCTCGACCATGAAGGCGACCTGTTCCTTGATCATGCCGATGCTGGTGATCGGCATCGTCACCGTGTGGCAGTACAGCGGCTGCCACCTCCCGTCCGGCCCGCTGAGGAAGTAGGTGAACTCGTAGCGGCCGTCGCCGAGAAACTGCAGATAGAACGATTCGTGGGCTTCGAGCGGCGGGAAGACCAGCAGGCCGAGCGCGCTGCCCGCCTCGAGCACCGGGCAGTGGCGCGCGTGCTGCGGCAGCAAAGGCCGCTGGCCTTCGCGGCGCGGCCGCAGCCCGACGCCCGGCCGCCGCGAATTCGGGAACACTCGTACTTCCACGGCCGTAATGGTAGCGGAGTACCGGGGCGCGAGACAGCCGTCAACCGCCGCGGCAGCCTTTGTCGCTGGAACTCGCAGCGCGGAGTATCATGCGCTCGCATCAGATCTGAGCCTTGACTCGATGAGCGGCGACTTCGAGCGGAACGACCGGCGTGACGCGATGACCACCCCTGCGCCGTTGTCGCGGTGGGGCTCGCTGGAAATCCGAGAGAAGCTCGGCGAAGGAACCTACGGTGAGGTCTTCCGCGCCTGGCATCCCCAGCTCGAAATCGAAGTGGCCTTGAAGCTGTTCAAGCCAACGGTCGGGGCCGCCGTGTCGCGCGCGCTCGGTGAGGCGCGTGCCCTTGCGCGCGTGCGGCACGAGCATGTCGTCCGCGTATACGATGTCCAGACCTACGACGGGCGCGCGGGTTTGTGGATGGAGCTCGTCAGGGGACGAACGCTTCAGGCATTGCTCAACGAGCGCGGCACGCTCGGTTACCGGGAAGCCGCACTCATCGGCCAGGACCTCTGTCGCGCGCTCGCCGCTGTCCATCAGGCGGGATTGACGCACGGCGATATAAAGCCTCAGAACGTCGTCCGCGAGGAAAGCGGCCGCGTTGTCCTCATGGATTTCGGCGCGGGTCGATGGCGGGGCTCCGCGGCCAACACCGGCATCATCGTGGGAACGCCGATGTTTCTGGCGCCGGAGGTGCTTGATGGCGGAGTTCCGACGCCGGCAGCGGATATCTACAGTCTCGGGGTTCTCATCTATCACCTGGTGACCGGAACCTACCCGATGCTGGCTACGACCATCCAGGAGCTTCAGTCCGCGCAGACCCGTGCCAAACGGCTGACGCTGCGCGACACGAGGCGCGACCTTCCTGCGCTATTCGCTCAAGTCGTCGACCGTGCAATCGCGGTGGATCCCAGGGCACGCCATGGCAGCATTGGCGAGCTCGAGGCGGATCTCATGCACTCCGTCGACGCGCCGCCTCAGCGTTCAGCGTCGCTGGCCGTCCTGCCATTCGTCAATCTCAACGCCGACGACGACCACGAGTATTTCAGCGACGGCCTGACCGAAGAATTGATCAACGTGCTGTCGCGACTGGAAGGCCTGCGCGTCATGTCGCGGACGTCGGCGTTCGAGTTCAAGGGCAAGGCCATCGACATTCGCGCCATCGGCGCGCAGCTTGGTGTGGCGAACGTGCTCGAGGGCAGCGTCCGCAAATCCGACGATCGCCTTAGAGTCACGGTGCGGCTCGTGAATACGGACGACGGCTGTCAGCTGTGGACCGGCCGGTTCGACCGGACCATGACGGACATCTTCGATATTCAAGACGAAATCGCCCAGACGATTGCCAGCTCCCTCGAAATTGCGCTGGCCAGCCGCGGCGGTCAAGCCCTGGTGAAGCGCTACACCGGCGACATGGAAGCGTATCAGCTGTACCTCCGCGGACGGTTCCATTGGAACAGGAGAAGCAACGAGGGCTTCGAAAAGGCGCGCGAGTATTTCGAGGCGGCGCTGGCGTGTGACAGCCGCTACGCGCCCGCCTATGCTGGCCTCGCGGACTATTACATTTCGGTCGCGTCTTGGGGCTTGGTGGCACCCGATGAGGCGTGGCCGCGCGCGAAAGCTGCGGCGCTGACCGCGCTCGATCTCGACCCGTCGCTGGCCGACGCGCACGTCACGCTTGCGGTGTGTAATACCTACTACGACTGGAACTGGCAGGAGGGAGAACGTGGTTTCCGTCGCGCCCGTGAGCTCAATCCGAGCGACACGAACGCGTGCGTCCAGTTTGCGACCTATCTGATCCAACGAGGCAGGCTCGCCGAGGCGCGCTGGCAGATGGAACGTGCTCTCGAGATCGACCCGTTGTCCGGTACCGTCAACACCTACGTCGCCGGCGTCGCGTACTACGCCCGCCAGTACGATCGCGCGATCGCGCTCTGCCGGACCGCGATGGAGCTTTCACCGCAGGACATCGAATTGATGTGCGTCCTCGCCCTGAGCTACGAGGGGCAAGGCAATCTGGCGGAGGCGATCGCAGCCTTCGAGACGGCTCGCAAAGTGTCCGGGAATTATCCGATCGTGGTGGCGTCGCTCGCCGCAACATACGCCAAGGCTGGCAACCGCCGGGCGGCCCTGCAACTGGTCGACCAACTGCGTGAAGTCGCTGCCGATCAGTACGTACCGCCCATCGCGTGGGCATGGACCTACACCGCCCTCGGAGAACTCGACGTCGCGTTCGACTGGCTCGACAAGTCAGCCGACGCTCATGAGATGCTCCTGGCCTACGCCGGCGTGGCGCCTGCCTACGATGCGCTGCGGCCCGACCCGCGCTTCGCGGCGCTCATTCGACGCATCGGTTTGAATCCGGCAGATGAACCGACGACCGAGTTCGACGCTTGACAGCCCACGAGCGCGCACATAGAGTAGCGCTCTCTTTTTCAAGGTTCACAACTCCGGTCGCGTCCCTCGCTCCCTTTCAGTCAGAGGACTCACATGGAATTGGTCCACAAGAACCAAGCAGCCCTCGAGCAGGCCGGTCTCGTTCCCGCCGGCTATCAGTTCTCGAGCGAGGCCAGCCAGATTCTCGAGAGCCTGACCGACGACGAAGTACAACAGTTGATCAGCATCGGGAACAAGCTGGGAAGGGATTTTCTCCTGGAGTACGGCGGCGGCGAGACTGTCGGAATCCTTTTCTAAAGTCGAAAGGTGATGCCGCCTCGAGTTGCCGACCTGCGCCCGAGCCGTGTGCTGCGCGCGAAAATCAGGATGGCGAGCCCGCGTCTGGAGGCGGTTGCGCTTGCCCTGTGGAATCATCCCGAGTTCGCGCGCATCTACCCGGCTTTCCTCTTTCACAACCATGCCGTGGTGCGGGCCAGCGTGTCGCTGATGAAAGCCGCTTGCGAATGCGCGCAGACGGTCTGGCCGCATGACGCCGTCGCCGCTCCACTGGCGGAATATCTCCGTAAACACATCCCCGAAGAGACGAATCACGATGAGTGGGTCCTGGAGGACCTCGAACGACTGGGCGTCGACCGCTCTGCGGTCCTGACGCGAATGCCACCAGCGACGGTCGCGACGCTGGTTGGCGCGCAGTACTACTGGATCCTGCACCATCATCCGATTGCCGTCCTCGGTTACATCGCCGTCCTCGAAGGCACGCCGCCGGAGAGTGACAGAATTGAACGGGTGGCGCAGGCCTCCGGGGTGCCGATGGACGCGTTCAGTACTTTGCTCAGGCACGCCAGGCTCGATCCGTACCACCGGGATGATCTCGATCGGCTGCTCGATCGACTTCCCCTGTCGTCCAGTCACGCATCGTTGCTGGGCGTCAGTGCCTTTCACACGGTCCACTGGCTCGGTCGCGTGGTCGAAGATGCGTTGAGTTGATCCTCAGGATCTGAACCGAGCGACCTTGCTGGGACGGCCCGGCGGAGGCCGCCGGCGGCAGTTGCGGCGAGTAGTGCAGGCCGACGAGGATCCAGCTCTCCTTCGTACGTCGATACAGCTGGCTATCCGAACGCTCCCGTCGTTCGAACGTTCCTCGACAATCCCTCCCGGTCTAATATCCAACGATGAGTACCGTCCTCGTGACCGGCGGCAGCGGCTTCGTCGGCAGCCACGTCGTCCTCCAGCTGCTGAACGCGGGGCACGCCGTCCGCACGACCGTGCGCTCCGTGAAAAAAGAGGAGAGCGTGCGCGGAATGCTGCGAGCCGCCGGAGAACCCGGTCGCCGCCTGACGGTCTTCAGCGCCGACCTCACGAGCGAGGCGGGCTGGCCGGAAGCCGTGGCTGGCTGCGACTGCGTGATCCACGTTGCGTCGCCGTTGTCCGATTCAGCTCGGCAGACGGAAGCAGCGGTGATCGCCTCGGCACGCGACGGCGCGCTGCGGGTGCTCCGCGCGGCACGAGATGGAGAGGTGAGGCGCGTGGTGATGACCTCGTCGTGCGCCGCCGTTTACTACGGCTACCCGCCGCGCGCCGAGCCGTTCGACGAGACGAACTGGTCGAACGCGGATCGTGGGGACATGAGCGCGTACGTCAAGTCGAAGCTGATCGCCGAGCGCGCGGCTTGGGATTTTGTCAAGGCGGAAGGGGGCGGACTCGAGTTGGCCGTCATCAACCCTGCCGGCATCTTCGGTCCCGTGCTCGGCCCGGACGCGTCATCCTCGACGCAGATGGTGAGGCGACTCCTGACGGGAATGCCCGGATGTCCACGCATCCACTTCGCCATCGTCGACGTGCGCGATGTCGCGGATCTGCACCTCCGGGCGATGACCAGCCCGGCGGCGAATGGCGAGCGGTTCGTCGCCGTCGCCGAGAACGGCAGCGCGATGTCGATGCTCGAGATGGCGAACGTACTCAAGGCGCGGCTCGGCGACGCGGCGAAGAAGGTGCCGACGCGCGAGCTGCCGGATTGGATCGTCCGTGCCGGCGCGATCTTCGATCCCGCCTTGCGCCAGCTGCTGCCGATGCTCGGCAAGGTGCGAAACGCGACGAGCGCAAAGGCGCAGCGCGTGCTTGGCTGGAAGCCGCGCCCGCGCGAGGACGCGATCGTCGCGACGGCGGAGAGCCTCTTGAAATTCGGAATCGTCTAGACGCGCTTGAATCTGGCCTCCAATGACAAGCCCCAGGACTTCGAGAGTCCGCCTGAATGCGGACACTGCGGCCAAACGAAACGGGCTCTAGAAACGGTACTGGGCACCGACGCCCCACTGGCGAGGAGGGCCCATGAGCTTGATCACTTCGCCAAGCCATCCACCGGGTCCGTCATCGAGGCCGCCGAGCGCGTAGTGAGTATCCGACAGGTTCGTTCCGAACAGGTGAATCGACACGCGGGGATCGGGCGTCTGCCACGTGAGCCGCGCGTTCACCAGGCCGAACGGATCCTGCGCCACGAGCGGGGAGTTGCCGTAGTCGTACTGAATCGTGCTCTTGTGAATGTAGTCGACGCGCCCCGCCAGTCGTCCGGCGCTGCCGAGCGCCAACGAGTACTCGCCGCTGGTCGTGAACGTGTACTTCGGCGCGTTCACAAACTGGCTGTCCGTTTTCACCGGCGCTCCGGGGAGGACCTCGATGTATTTGCCGTCCGTGATTCCCGGACCGGCCGACAGCCTCAGCCCCGCAGCCGGTACGGTCAACAGCCAGCACTCCCCGCCGGTCACCCTCGCCTTCGGCACGTTGCCGACGAAACTGAACGGCACGGGGAGGCCTGTCACGGGATCGATCTTCGAGCGGTTGAGCTGAATCTGATAGTCCTTGTAATCGCTGTAGAAAGCGGTCGCGTTGACGCGCATCCGCTTGTCGAACCACTCCGAGCGAAGCCCGACTTCGTACGCCCACACCTTCTCAGGTTCGAACTGCGTGAATTCCTCCGCTGACGACGCGCGTCCGTTGAAGCCGCCGCTCTTGGATCCTTCCGCAATCGACACGTAGGCCATCACCGCAGGCGTCCATTGATAATCGAGCCCGACTCGCGGGAGAAACGACGTCCAACTCGCCGAGTGACCGACCCGCGGCACCTGCACGACCGGGTCTGGATACCCGAGCTGCTCGTGCTGCGCATCTACTTTGTCGACGGCCAGGCGGCCTCCCGTCGTCAACCTGAGCGTGTCGGTCAGCTCGAACGTCGCCTGGCCGTACGCCGCGGGGCTCCGGTTCTGGACGAAATTGTTGTAGGAGGAGTTCGCCTCGCCCTGGAACACCTCATAGGCGACGACCGAAGGTTCGAGGTCCGTCGCGTGCTCTCTGAAGTAGTAGAACCCCGTCACCCACTGAAGCCGCCTGTTGGACGACGTTCCGGTCGCGATGCGGTGGAGGGGATGCGCGCCTCCACTCTTCTGACTGGCGATCTGGTGCAGTCGATTGGCACCCTCGGCGAAGCATTGGCCGCCGATGCCAGCAGCGGGAAACGGCCCGACTTCGGCATGCGCATCGAAGGCCGACCGAGACCGCTCGCCCCGCTGCTGCGCGACGAGGTCTACCGCATTGCCGGCGAAGCGCTGCACAACGCCTTCCGGCACGCGCCAGCTGTGCGGATCGAAGTCGATCTCAGGTACGACCCGCACTGGTTCCGGTTGCGAGTGAGGGACGACGGCAGAGGTATCGATCCAGCCATGCTCGATCGAGGACGCGCAGGACATTACGGCCTCGCCGGCATGCGTGAACGCGCCACGCTCCTGGGCGGAACACTGGCGGTCTGGAGCGAACTCGATTCCGGCACCGAGGCCGAGCTGACCGTTCCCGCATCCGTCGCCTACGGGAAAGCGAATGCATGCTGAGCAGCCCCACCGGCATACGCGTCCTGACCGTCGATGCCCCCCTGTTCCGGGAGGGGAACGCCGCGCTGCTTGCGACGCAGTCGGACATGACGGTCGTTGCGGAAGCCGCGACCGGGCACGAAGCCATTCAGCCGTTCGGCGCGCACCGCCCGGACATCACGCTGATGGATTTGCAGACGCCGGAGATGAACGGTCTTCGGGAGTTTCCGGAGGCGCGGATCATCGCGCTGACCACTTACGTCGTCGACGACGGACAAAAAGCGGACAATCCCGGACCGATTCGAATCACGCTGCGGTAGCGCCCGAGACCGCCGCCTGATTGCCGTTGCGTTGACTCAGCTCAGAGTCGACATCAATCATTTAGAGTGCGTTGCAAAGTTAGCTCTGTGGCGGGTCCTGTCCGCGAACAGCCCCACCGGGTGCTCGCCAGAAAAGCACTGGTCACGGCCCACGGCTCCGCGCCCGGCGGGGCGGCCCCGTTCGCGGCCACCCGCGAGCGAGCTAATTTTGCAACCTGCGCTTAATACAAGGCGCCAAGGCAGGCGTCAAGACAGGTAGTGGCGAGTCGCGATGGCGGCCGTCTGGCCGCACGTCGAACACGATCGTGCCGACAAAGGCATCCGCGACCGCGACGCACGTTACGGCGCAATTCAGAATGCCGAATTCGTAACGCCGTTGGTCTTGCGCCATCGGACTCGATTCCGAAAGTGCCCCACGCGGGGGCCGGCTGCGCACGATCCGGCGCCTCCGGCTTCGCATCGTCCGTCCTCGGCAGCTAACTCGTCGGTAGCGCACCCCTGATCGCTTCTTCCACTTCGTCATTCCAGAAGATAATCTAGCGGAGTAAGATCGCGCTCGATGCCGCGACGCGGAAACACGCCCATTCAAGGGGAAATGCTCCAGGGGACGCTCGACCTGTTGGTGCTGCGCACACTCGCTGTCGGGCCGGCGCACGGCCACACGATCGCGCACGCGATCGAGCGCGAGTCCGACGAAGTGCTGCAGGTGGAGCACGGATCGCTCTACCCGGCGCTGCACCGGCTCGAGGACCGCGGCTGGATCGCGTCGTTCTGGGGCACCTCCGAGAACAATCGGCGCGCGCGCTACTACCGCCTCACGCCTGCCGGCCGACGCCAGCTCGCCGCGCAGACGTCGCGGTGGCAGGAGCTCGTGCGCGCGATCAATCGCGTGCTGCGGCCGGCATGAGCCTCCGCCGCTTCTTTCATCGCGCGCGGTGGGACGATGAGCGGGCCGCTGAGCTGGAGTCGTATCTGGCGATCGAAACCGACGAGAACATCGCGCGCGGCCTGGCGCCCGGCGAGGCGCGCGCCGCGGCAGTCCGCACCCTTGGCAACCGCACGCGCGTGCGCGAGGAGATCTACGACATGAACACGATCGGCTGGATCGACGAGATCTGGCGCGACATCAAATACGCCGCGCGGCTGCTGCGCCTGAACAAGGGGTTCGCGGCGGTCGCGATCCTGTC
>DATFWL010000419.1:0-9840 GCA_035259385.1 Vicinamibacterales bacterium
CCGAGGACGAGCGGCTGACGCACGCCCAGAAACCACATCGCCGCTGCCGTCGCCCCGGCGACGATCAGGCTGATCGCGGCGCGCGCGACGAGGTAGCGCTGAATCTGCCGATCGATCAACCGGATCACGTCGATCGTCAGGATCTGCCGGTCGAACCGCGGCCCCGCGATCTCGACCAGCTTCGTTTTGATCCGATCCCCACCGATCAGCACCACGAAGGTGAGCACGCCAATCACGATCGCCTGCGCCGTCGTCGAGACGACCCGGGTCCAGGCTCCGAGCAGGTAGGCTCGAATGTCCAGCGGTTCGTCGATTGCGACGCGCGCGCCGCGGGTGCCGGCGGGTGAGGCAGCGCGATTCACGGTCGCTTCCAGGCTGGCCGCCGCGCGCTGAATATTCTGAATCGCGTTCGGAGGCGCCGAGCGACCTCCGCCGGCGTTGCCGACGGCCGAGTCTTTAATCGCTGCGATCGTCGCCGGCAGGTCGTCGAGAAAAGCGACGGCCTGCCGCCTGGCGAGATGCGCGCCGCCCGCGAGCGCGATCGCCAGGAGCGCGTAGGTCGCGAAGACCGCCACGGCACGAGGCACTCGGCGCCGCGCGAGCGCGTCGACGACGGGCTCCAGCGCGTAGGCGAGCAGCAGGCTGACCAGAATCGGTGCCGCAAACGGTGCGCTCTCGCGGAGGACGAACAGCATCCCCGACGCGAACAACACCGTCATGGACAGGCCGGACAGCGACACTCTCGCGACCGCCGCCGTTTCGTCGCAGTGCCCGGTCGCCGGGAACTCGTCCATCGTGCTGCGAAGGTTCAATCGCAGTGCCAGCGACGTCCCGACATGCGCAGGGCTCGTGGCGGCTCGAGCGTTGCGCTACGATACGCGCGCATGGATCTCGGTCTCCGAAGCAAGATCGCGATGGTCGGCGGGGCGAGTAAAGGCCTCGGCTACGCGGTGGCGCGCGCGCTCGCGGCAGACGGTGCGCACGTGTCGATCGCCTCGCGCGATCGGCCGGCGGTCGAGCAAGCCGCCGACACGCTGTCGCGCGAAACCGGATCGCCGGTGATCGGCGTGGCGGCGGATCTGAGCAGAGCCGACGCGATTGAACGGTGGCACGCAACCACAGTCGATCGCTTCGGCGGCGTCGATCTGCTGTTCGCGAACACGGGCGGGCCGCCGGCCGGCACGGCGCTCGCCTTCGACGACGGCGCCTGGCAGGCCGCCTTCGATCTGCTGCTGTTGAGCGTCGTCCGGACCGTGCGGCTGGTCGTCCCGTCGATGCGCGCCCGCGGCGGCGGAGCGATCCTCGTCGGCACCTCGTCGACGGTCAAGGAACCATTTCCGAACCTGGCGTTGTCGAACGTCATGCGCGCCGGCGTGACGGCGCTGGTGAAGACGCTCGCCGGCGAGCTCGCCCCCGATCGCATCCGCGTGAACACGCTGCTGCCCGGCCGCATCGCGACCGATCGACTGACGTACCTCGACGAGGCGAACGCGAAGAAAGCCGGCATTACCACGGACGCGCAACGCGAACGCGCGCTCTCGACGATTCCAATGGGCCGCTACGGCGATCCGGACGAATTCGGCCGCGCCGGCGCGTTCCTGCTGTCCGATGCTGCCGCATACGTCACCGGCGCAGCGCTGCAGGTGGACGGTGGGATGATCAGGGGACTGTTCTAATGAAGAATTTGGAATGTGGAATTTGGAATGCGTGATCATGCTCCCGCTGAAGCCGGACACTCGTGCTGCGATCGTCATCACGAATTCCAAATTCCGAATTCCAAATTCTTAATTCCTCATTGCTGGTGTTTGTCTCATGCCGCTCGCTCGTAACGCTCTCCTGGCACTCTCGACCAACGCGTGGCTGCGTGAGCGCGCGACGAAAACGGCCTTCGTGCGGCGCGCCGTGAAGGCGTTCATGCCGGGCGAGCGGCTCGAGGACGCACTGGGCGCCGCGAGCGCGCAGCAGGCGCGGGGCATCAGCACGATCTTCACGCGGCTCGGGGAGAACCTGACGAGGGCCGATGAGGCAGAGGAGGTCACGCACCACTACCTCGAGGTCCTCGACAAGGTGCACGCCGCCGGGCTGCGCGCACAGATCTCGGTGAAGCCGACGCAGCTCGGCCTCGATCTCGACAGGGAGCTGTGCTTCCGGAACCTTCAGCGGCTGGTCGAGCGCGCTGACGCGCGGGACAACCTCGTGTGGATTGACATGGAGAGCTCTCCCTATGTCGATCCGACGCTGGATTTGTTCCGTCGCGTGCGTGAGCGGTCGCCACGAGTGGGCATCGCGCTGCAGGCGTATCTGTTTCGCACGGCACAGGACGTCGAGTCGCTGGTGCCGCTGGGCGCGGCGATCCGTCTCGTGAAGGGCGCGTATCTCGAGGCCGCGTCGGTGGCGTATCCAAAGAAGGCGGACGTCGACGAAAACTTCTACAGGCTCGCCTGCCGGCTGCTGGCCGACGATGCGCAGCGCGCCGGCGGCCTCCTGCACATCGCCACGCACGATCCGGTACTGGTCGACAGACTGGGATCGTTCATCGAGCAGCGAGGCGTGCCGAACGGGGCGTACGAGTACGCGATGCTCTACGGCATTCAGCGCACGCTGCAGCAACGGCTGGTCGCATCGGGCCGGCCGCTGAGAGTGCTCATCGCGTATGGCGAGTACTGGTTCCCGTGGTACATGCGCCGCCTCGCGGAGCGACCGGCGAACGTGTGGTTCGTGGCGAAGAGTGTGCTTCGGTGATGGAGTCGGGGCTGGGGGCTGACGCGCTCGCAACCTGTCACCTGCTTACCCACCGGGGTATGCATGTTCGCGCTGGCATTGGCGACTAGCGCCCCAAGCCCCCGGCCCCGAGCCCCGCTCATGCAGTGCGGGCGGCCTACAATGGCGCTTATGAGTCGACGCTCTCTTCCCATCGCAATCATCCTCGTCTCGCTTGCGAGCGCACTCCCTACCGCGCAGCGGCGGGGCGGCGCCGGCAACCCGTCACCTGACGCCCTGTCGTTCCGCTTTCTCGGCCCCGTCGTCGGCAACCGCGTCGCGTCGATCGCCGGCGTTCCCGGCGATTCCTCGATCTACTACGCCGGCGCGGCGTCGGGCGGCGTCTGGAAAACCACCGACGGCGGCCTGCACTGGGCGCCGGTATCGGACACCATGCCGGTCGCGGCGATCGGCGCGCTCGCCGTGGCGCCGTCAGACCCGAGCATCGTCTGGGCCGGGACCGGTGAAGCGTGGGCGATCCGCGACAGCGACGTGATCGGCGACGGCATCTACAAGTCGATGGACGCCGGCAAGACATGGGTGCACGCCGGGCTCGACGAGACCGGCCGCATCGGCCGCATCATCGTGCATCCCACCAATCCCGACATCGTGTTCGCCTGTGCGATCGGCCGGATCACCGGTCCGCAACAGGAGCGCGGGGTCTTCCGGACCACCGACGGCGGCCAGCACTGGGAGCGCGTCCTGTTCGTCGACGAGAACACCGGCTGCTCCGGTCTCTCGATGGACGCGAAGAACTCTCGCACCCTGTTCGCCGGTACGTGGCAGGTGGAGATGCATCCGTGGTCGATGCTGGGTGGCGGCGCCGGCAGCGGCCTGTTCGTGTCGCGCGACGGCGGGACCAAATGGACGAAGATTGAAGCGCCCGGCCTGCCGCGATCGCCGCTCGGCAAAATCGACGTGTCGGTCGCGCCGACCGACTCCAATCGCGTCTACGCGCTGATTCAGACCAACGACCAGGGATCGGTGTGGCGCTCCGACGACGGCGGCAGCAGCTGGCGCGTCGTCAACTGGTCGCGCGAGCTGATCGGCCGCGCGGGCTACTACATCCATCTCGCCGTCTCGCCGGCGAACGCGGACGAGATCCTGGTGTCGAACAGCTCGTTCTTCCAATCGGTCGACGGCGGCCAGACGTTCCGCAGCGTGAACTGGGGCGGCGACAACCACGACATCTGGTGGGATCCGAAGGATCCCGATCGGTTCGCGATCACGCACGACGCGGGGATCACGCTGACCACGCAGCACGGCCGCAGCACGCAGCGCGTGCAGTTGCCGATCGGGCAGATGTATCACGTCGCCGTCGACAACCAGGTGCCGTACTACGTGTACGGCAACATGCAGGACGACGGCACGATGCGCGGCGCGGCATGGGCGGCAGAGAACGCCGGCGGCGGCTACAACGGATCCGGCAACACCTGGGATCACGGGCTCGGCGGCTGCGAGTCAGGCTTCACCATTCCCGATCCGTCGGATCCGAACATCGTCTGGGCGACCTGTTACGGCAACAAGGTGACCCGCTACGACCACCGCACGAAGATCGCGCGTTCGGTCGCGCCGTGGATGATCACGCTCGACTCGCCGCCGCAGGACTCCAAGTACCGCTGTCACTGGACCGCGCCGATTGCGATCGATCCCTTCGACCCGAAGAACGTGTACTACGGCTGCAACGTCATCTTCAGGACGACGACCGCCGGCCAGAACTGGCAGGTGATCAGCCCCGATCTGTCGACGCAGGAGCCGAAGTACATCGTCTCCTCCGGCGGCATCGTCGGCGACAACCTGGGCCAGTTCGCGCCGGAAGTGATCTTCGCGATCGCGCCGTCGGAGGTCGAGCGCGGCGTGATCTGGGCCGGCACCAACGACGGCAAGGTCTGGTACACGAAGGACGGCGGGGCGAAGTGGAACGACGTGTCGAAGAACATCACCGGCCTGCCGGCGTGGGCCGTCATTTCGAAGATCGAACCGTCGCATTTCAACGGCGGGACGGCGTATCTGGCAGTCGACGCGCACCTGATGGACAGCCGCGAGCCGTACATCTTCAAGACCGCTGACTACGGCGCGACGTGGAAACGGGTCAACGGCGACCTCCCGAGCAAGCACCCGCTGTCCTACGTGAAGGCGATCGCGGAGAACCCGAACAAGCAGGGGCAGTTGTTTGCCGGAACCGGCCACGGCTTCTTCTACTCGAACGACGACGGCGCGCACTGGACGGAGATTGCCGCCGGGCTGCCAAAGGCGCCGGTGAGCTGGGTCGTCGTCCAGAAACAGTTTCACGATGTCGTGGTGTCCACGTACGGGCGAGGCATTTACGTGCTCGACGACATCACGCCGCTCGAGCAGGGCACGCCCGCGACGAGCGACGCGGCGATGCACCTCTTCGCGCCGCGCAGCGCCTACCGGTGGACGCAGCGCGGCCGCGCCTACATCACCTTCGCGCTGAAGGACGCCCCGCGCGGCCAGGTGGAGCTGCAGATCCTCGACGGCGACGGAAAACAGGTGCGCGATCTGCGCGCGAACGCTCGTCCGGGATTGAACCGGATCTCGTGGGATCTGCGCTACGACCCGCCGCGTCTGATCGCGATGAGGAGCACGCCGCCGGAGAATCCGCACATCTGGGAGGAACCGCGGTTCCGGGGACAGGATACGCGTCCGGTGACTCACTGGGGACTCGAGCCCGCGCAGGTCGGGCCGATCGTGGTGCCGGGCAAATACACGGTGAAGCTGACGGTAGATGGCCAGTCGACGACACAGCCGATCGAGATCCTGAAGGATCCGAGGGTGCCCACCTCGCTCGCCGATCTGGATCTATCGGTGAAACTGCAGCTGCGCCTGCGCGACGACGTCAGCGCGGCGGCCGACATGGTGAACAGCATCGAAGTGATGCGGAAGCAGCTCGAGGACGTGACGAAAGCCTTCCGCGGCGATCGCACTAAAGAAGTGACGCTCAAGCAGATCGCCGACATGGACAAGAAACTGCTGGATGTCGAGGCCCGGCTGCTCGAGCCGGCGCAGATGACGAGCGACGACAAATATTTCCAGCAGGCGTACCGCGTCTACATGAACCTGATCTGGCTGAACGGCGAGGTCGGGCCGGGCGCCGGCGACGTGCTCGGCGGCGCCGACTTCGCGCCGACCGACACGTCGGTCAACGTCATGGAAACGATCGAGAAGGATCTGAATGCCGCGAAAGCGGACTACAAGAACCTCATGGAGCGCGACGTTCCGGCGTTCAATCGCGCGATGTCGGGTGCGGTCACGCCGTTGGTGGGACGTGAGTAGGAGCTGGGGCCCGGCGCAGGGCGGCGGCGTCCTCTCGGCGACGCCCGAGGAGTGGTTCAGGAGGCTGGATTGAAGACCTTCAGCATTGACGTAGACATCGACGCGCCGCCGGACACGGTATGGGCGGTGATGAGCGACGTGGAGCGGTGGCATGAGTGGACGGCGAGCATCACGAGCGTCACCCGTCTCGATCAGGGGTCGCTCGTCGTCGGATCGCGGGCGCACGTCCGCCAGCCGAGGCTGCGACCGGCCGATTTCGTCGTCACCGAGCTGGTTCCAAGTCGCGAGTTCACCTGGGTGACGCGCAGCCCGGGCATCGGCGCGACCGCTCGACACGCCGTCGCGCCAATCGCGAGCGGCACGCGCGCCACGCTGTCGGTGCGATTCGAAGGCATGCTGGCAGGCCTGGTCGCGTTCGTATACCGCACGCTGACCAACGACTATCTCGCCCTCGAAGCCGCCGGATTGAAGAAGCGCAGCGAGGAGTGGGCACGCGCAGATCGCTCGCCGCGCGTTGCGCGGCTCGCGAATTAAGAATTCGGAATTAAGAATTCGGAATTCGCGTAACGGCTCGAATCACGAATTCTTAATTCTTACGTCTCAATTCTTCATTCAATTGCGCGACGCTTCACCCAGCCGCGGCAGCAGCGCGGCCACCTTGTCGATGTCCTTTCCATACTGACCGCGCGGCGCCGTCTGGACGAACTGGGTCAGATAGCGCCGCGCCGCCTCGAGCTGGCCGTCCTGTGCGAGCTGGATGCCGAGGTCGTACAAGGCGTCGAAATTTTCGGGCTGCAGCGCGACGGCGCGTTCCCACTCCTCGATCGCTGTCTTGCGATCGCCCTGGCGGATCGCCACCATGGCCAGCCCCGCGTGTCCCTGCGACGACTCCGGATTCGACGCCACGGCCTGCTCGAACGAGCGGCGCGCCTCGCCGAGCTGGCCGGCGTCGAGATGCACCGCGCCGATGTTCTCGAAGGTCATGGCGTTCGCCGGATCAATCGCGAGGCTGCGCGTGAACGTGGCCAGCGCGTCCCGAAGACGTCCGCTCCGCGCGAACGCGATCCCGAGCGCATTCAACGCGTCAAGCGTCGGCTCCGCCGCCACGGCCTGCTGCAGCAATGCGATCGCTTCGGGAAAGCGGCCCACCTCGCTCAGGTAGGTCCCGAGCTGAATCTGCGCGCCGGCGGTTGGCGGCGTCGCGCGGAAGGCGACTCGAAGCGTGTCGATCGCCGCGGCCACGTTGCCGGTGCGCCAATAGTCGAAGGCGAGGTGTCGAGCGGCGGCGATCATGTCGGGCCGCCGCGCCAGGATCTGACGGTACTTCTCGATGCCGTCCTCGAGCCTGCGCTCGTCGTCCAGCGCCACGGCTTCGTGCATGAGCCGGTCGATGTCCACCAGCCGTTTGGGATCGTCTCGCTCGGTGTAGTACACCTTCGGCGGGGCGGAACCGGACACGTAGCCGAGCGCACGCAAGCGCGCGGTGACGTCCGGTGATTCCGGCTGCTGCGCACCGGGGCGGGTCGCGTGAAACTCCTCCAGCCGTGCGCTCAGCGCCCGCACGCGCTCGGCCGCGCGATCGATCAGGTTCACCGTTTCGCCGCGATCGGCCGCCAGATCGTACAGCTCCGGCATCGGCAGCCTGATGTACTTCTCGCGCCCGACCAGTACGCCGTCGAGCGGCGCAAATCCGAAGTCGAGCAACGACTCCATCGCTTCGAAATAGGACGCGCGCGTCGAGCCGCCTTCCCGATCGGCCCTGGTCCGCAGCGAGTGCCCCGGCAAATCCTGCGGCACCGGCAGGCCGAGCATGTCGAGAACCGTCGGCGCGATGTCGACGTGACGCGCCGGCGCGTCGGAGACTTCGGCGCGTGGTCGGTGCGTTCCTGATACGTCCGCGACGATGAGCGGCACATGGAGCGTCGACTCGTACGCGAACAGCCCGTGGGTCATCTCGCCGTGATCGCCGAGCCCCTCGCCATGATCGCCGGTGACGACGACGAGCGTGGCGCGAGAGGAGGCGCGAACCGCGTCGACGAGCGGGACGAGCGCACGATCGGCGGCGGCCACCTCGCCGTAGTACGGCTGCGCGGCGTATTCCAGATCGAACGGCGGCGCCGGCCGGTACGGCGCGTGCGGTTCGTAGAGATGCACCCACGCGAACCAGCGCCCGCGGCGCGCGCGAATCCAGTCGACGGCCCGCTGCACGACGACCGGCGCCGGCCGTTCCGGCAGCAGGAACTCAGCACCGCTGCCGATGTCGTCGAAGCGGCCGTCGTAGATGTCGAACCCGGGCGTCAACCCGAAGCGCGCGTCGAGGGGAAAGGCGGCGACGAACGCACCAGTTTCGAAGCCGTTCGCCTTCAACCGGGTCGCGAGCGTCTGCGTGCCGGGCGTCAGCCGATAGCCGGCGTTCTCTCTGTATCCGTGTTGATGCGGGTAGAGGCCGGTCAGGATGCTGGCATGCGACGGCAGGGTAACGACTGCCTGGGCGTGCGCAAAAGTGAACCTGATCCCGGCGTCGGCGATCGCGTCGATGGTGGGTGTGCGTGCGGGGCCGCCATCGCAGCTCAGCGCATCGCTGCGCAAGGTGTCAATCGTGATCAGGAGGACGTTGCGGTCGGCCGACTGAGCAAGGTCGGCCGTTCGCTCGCTGCGGCACGCTGAGACGAGTGAAGCGATCGCGATCAGAGCACCCAATAATTTGAATCGCACTGGCCGAATTATGTGTCAAAAGCGGTCAACTCCCTTGACCCGAACGGCACCCGCCCTTTACATTGCGCGTGACCAAGTCGCCTCTGGACGTCTTGGCTTGTTTGTTTTTGTAAGTCGTCTGCGAGGAGGGTGTATGAGGGGAGCGCTTCATCGCGCGGGAATGCTCGTCTGCCTCATGCTGCTGGCGAGCGCCGGAACGGCGCTCGCGCAGGTGAGCATGGGCGAGGTCTTCGGAAAGGTGACGGACTCCACCGGCGCCGTGCTGCCCGGCGTCACCGTCACGCTCAGCGGCCCTGCGCTGATCCAGCCACAGACCACCCTTACCACCGAGAGCGGCGCCTACCGGTTTCCGCGCATTCCGATCGGGACCTACACTGTCGCCTTCGAGTTGACCGGGTTCAAGCGGAACGTCCGCGAAGGCATCATCATCCAGGCCGGCTTCAACGCCGAGATCGACGCGAAGCTCGAGATCTCGACGGTGGAGGAGACGGTCACCGTCAGTGGCGAGAGTCCCGTCGTCGACACGCGCTCGACCGCGATCGCGGCGAGCTTCTCGAAAGACGCGCTCGAGACGATTCCAACGGCGCGCGATCCGTGGGTGGTCCTCCAGCAGACGCCCGGCATGGTGATGAGCGGCCAGAACGTAGGCGGCAATCTCTCCGGCCAGCAGACCAGCTTCACCGCGATGGGCACCAGCAACAACCAGCAGTGGACGATGGACGGTGCGGTGATCAGCGACATCGGGTCGAACAATTCGTCGCCGACCTACTACGACTTCGATTCGTTCGACGAGATCAACGTCACCAAGGGTGGCAGCGACGCGTCGCAGCAGGGTGCCGGCGTCCAGGTCAACTTCATCACCAAGAGCGGCGGCAACACGTTTCGCGGGTCGGCTCGCTTCTATCGGACGAATCAGACGTTCGAAGCCAACAACATCAGCAACGCGCAGCGCGACCTCGCGGCGGCCGGCGGCAACCCGATCCAGAACATCGACGACTACGGTGTCGAAGCGGGCGGACCGATTATCAAGAACAAGTTCTGGTACTGGGGCACGGTGTCCAAGAACAT
>DATFWL010000420.1:0-4896 GCA_035259385.1 Vicinamibacterales bacterium
CGACGCGCGATCTCGCGCGTGCCGAAGCGATGACCGACCACGATGCGGAGGCACGCTCGCTGATGCGTTGTGTCTGTCGGCGCGGAGAGCGCTGAGTTTCGCGCGTTCTACAGAGTCTGCGTGGAGGTGACCGGGCGCGCGACGCGGAACGTGAAGACGACCGATCCGATGCGCACGATGTCCCCGTCGGCGATCGGTGCGGGACCGACGACCGGGCGGTCGTTGACGAACGAGCCGTTCTTGCTGCCAAGATCTTCGACGAGCGCCGTGCCGCGCTCGTCGATCGTGAGCCGTGCGTGCCGCCGCGAAACCGTCGCCGCCTGCACGGCGATGACGTCCGCTCCCTCTCGACCGACGACATTGCCGCCGCGCCCGAGTGCGAGTCGAAGCGTGGCGCCAACCAGCCAGGCCGCCGGCATCTCCGCCGGCCCGGGGCCGGTGGTCACCGCTTCAGCTTGGGCGTCGAACGAGTAGCCGATCCCGTGCACGGTACGCACGAATCTCGGCTGTTTCGCGTCGTCGCCGATGGCGCTCCGGATCTCGGCAATGAGAGTCGGCAGATTCGCGTCCGACACGAACGTGTCCTGCCACAGGCGGCGGCGAATTGTGGCCTTGTCGACGACGGCTGGGCGTTGCTCGACCAGGAGCTTCAGCAGGTCGAACGCTTTGGTCGAGATGTGGACGTTCTGACCGGCCCGCGAGAGACGACGACTCTCCGAATCGAGCTCAATCTCCCCACACTTCACTTTCACGGCGTCAGTGTGCCACGGCGGCGTCAACCCTTCGCGTCGATTTCGGCCGCCCACTCGGCTGAAACCGCCGGAACCACGAAAACACGAAGCCGGAACCACGAAAGCACGAAGAAACACGCTTCCTCATGGCCTTCGTGGTTCCGTCAGGAGTTGGCCAGCGCGCGCACCGCGCGCAGATCCACCTTGCCGGTGCCCAGCGTCGGAATCGATTCGATGAAGCGGATCTCCTCGCGCTTCGGAATCCACAGCCGCGGGAGCGACGATTCGCCGAGCCGCTCCCAGATCATCTGCGGCGTCAGATCCGGATCGGTGTAGAAGGCGACCAACCGCTCGCCCTTGACGTCGTCAGGCACCGCCGTCACCACGCAGGTGTGCGGCTCGTCGAGCAGCGCCTGCAGTTCTTCTTCGACTTTCATGTGCGGCACCATTTCGCCGGCAATCTTGCTGAAGCGCGACAGGCGGTCGGTGATGTGAATGAAGCCGTCCTCGTCCATCACCGCGATGTCGCCGGTCACGTACCATCCGTCGCGCAGCGCCGCCTGCGTCCGCTCCGGGTCGCCGAGATAACCGATCATCTGGCTCGGGCCGCGGACGAGCAGCAGCCCTTCCTTGCCGACGAGCGGCCCGGCGCCGGTGTCGATGTCCACGACCTTGGCCTCGATGCCCGGCAGCGGCCGGCCGACCGAGCCCCGGCGGCTGCCGCGCCGCGACGGATCGTCCGCGTTGACGGCGACGACCGGGGCCATCTCGGTGCACCCGTAGCCCTCGAGCAGGTCGACGCCGAACTTGTCCTTGAACGCCGACGCGATCGGGTCGCGCAGCCGCTCGGCGCCGACGATCGCGAGGCGGAGGTGCGCGAACTGCTCCGGCTGAATCTTCCGGATGTAGGCTGCGGCGAAGGTCGGCGTGCTGATCAGGATCGTCGCGTGATAGCGGGCCGCCAGCTCACCGATGGTCTTCGCGTCGGTCGGGTTCGGATGGTAGGCGGCGGCGCAGCCGATGCAGAGCGGCAGCCACAGCGTCGCGGTGAACCCGAACGAGTGGAAGAACGGCAGGATGCCGAGCATCACGTCGTTCGGCTGCAATTGAAACACCGCGTTCGCGGCGTCGATGTTCGCGAGCACGTTGCGGTGGGTCAGCATCACGCCTTTCGGCATGCCGGTGCTGCCGCTCGAGAAGATGATGGTCGCGAGCGCGTCGGTCGCGGCCGGCGCGAGGAACAGACGGGCGATCGCTGCGGCCGGCAGCGCGCGTGCGGCCGTCAGCATCGCGGCGCGCGTCGCCGCGCTCGTGGCGGCGAGCAGATCCTCGAGGTAGACCATGCCGCGCAGCGTCTCGATGCCGGCCCTGGCGACGAAGGCGCGCGAGGTCAGGATCGTCGTGATCCCGGTGCGCTCGATCGCCGCCGCCATCGCGTCGTGACCGGCGGTGAAGTTCAGATTGACCGGCACCTTGCCGGCGAACGTGGCCGCGATGTTCGCGAGCGCACCGCCGACCGACGCCGGCAGCAGGAGCCCGATGTTGCGATCGTCGGGCGCGAGCCGCCGGATCGCGCGCGAGAGGAGCAGCGCACCAGTCAGCGTGCGCCCGAAGGTCAGCTCGCGGCCGGTCGAGTCGGCGACGCAGAAGGAGGACCAGCGCTGCTTGGCTTGCGAGAGGAATCGAGTGCCGAGGGTATCCGCCACGCGGGGATTCTACGGGGGATTGGGGATTGGCGATTGGGGGGATTGGTGGGTGAAATCACCAATCCCCAATCCCCTCGCAATTCACCAGTGCGTATTCCACCCGGCGCGTTCGAGATTCCTGAGATAGGTGTCGGCGGTCGCGACGGCTTCCTCGCGCGTCGGACAGTGGCGCGCGAACACGAGCGTGTTGTCGTAGAAGAACTGCAGTTCGACGCCGCCGGTGTGGGTGGCGGCGTCGAGCAGGCGCGCGTCGATCCAGGTGTGGTTCTTGCGAACGCGCCACACCCGGGTCGTCTCAGTCACCGGCGGCCGGTCATTGACGCCCGGTCAGCGCGTTGACCGTGCTGATCGTCGACGCGGCGGAAGCGGCATTCAGCGTCGACGTCGCGGTCGGCGACGCGCCAACGGCGGTCGCGGTGCCGGTGCTCGTCGTCGTGATGCCGATCGACTGCCCGGCCGGCCCCGCTTCCTGCAGCGCGTCGAAATCGACCAGCGACAGATCGTAGGACAGGACGGCGCCAAGCTCGCTCGTCCGCGCCTGCGACAGGTCGCGCTGCGCCTGGATCACGAGAAAGCTGGTCGACATGCCGACCTCGTAGCGCTTGCGCTCCGCGTCGAGCCGCTGCTCTGCGAGCTCGCGCGCCGCGCGCGTGGTCTCGATCCGCTTGGCGTTCATCTCGATCGTCCACGCGGCGTCGCGCACCTGCTGGATGGCGCGCGCCTCGGCGCTCTTCAATCGTTCCTCCGACTGCGCGTGCTCGAGCTGCGCGCGCGCGGCGTTGGCCTCCTCGGTGCTCTGGCCAAGCGGATACGACACGCTCACGCCGACGGACCAGGTCGGATAGTTCGACGAGAAGAGCTGCGAGAGGACGTCGCTGAACGGCGTGACCTGCCCGGGGCCGACAATCGTCCCGGGGAAGCCGCCCGTCCGCAGCACCTGTGTGCCGCCGAGGCCGCTGGCAAGGTAGCTGGCGTTGAGGCGGACATCCGGCAGCTTCTGGTTGTTCGCGTACTTCACGGCGGTCGCGGCGTTGTCGATGTCCCGGCGCGAGCGCTGCAGGTCGGCGCGCTCGGCCAGGGCGCGCGTCACTGCGGCGTCGACGTCGATCGTCGCCGTGCCGACCGGCGGAGAGTCGGCGGTGTCGATCTGGATGTTCCAGTTCTCGCGCTTGGTCGGATCGAAGATCAGGATGCGCAGCCGGTCCTCGGCGGTCTTGACCGCGGTTTCCGCGACGATCAGCTGCTCCTGGTCGGAGGCGACTTCGGCCTGCGCCGACACGAGATCGAGAGGCGGCGACGTGCCGACGTCCACCTTCGCCTTGTTCACGCGGCTCAGCTCCTGCGCGAGCTCGAGCGAGGTCCGCCGCGCGTCGACGTTGGCGCGCGCGGAAACCAGTGCCCAGTAGGCGCTCTTCACCGCCGCCGTCGTATGCACGATGCTCTCGTGAAGCCGCGTATCGGCGATGTCGCGATTGGTGCGGCTCACCGCAAGGTTCTGCCGCGCCTGGTCGATGGCAAGGTCGCGAATGAGCGGCTGCGAGACGTTAATCGACAGCCCTGACTGGATCAGCGGGTCGTAGCTGTTCAGGAAGCTGTTGCTGCTGGTGTGATTCCACGTCCACGAGAGGTTGTAAGTGGTGCCGAATCGGGGCAGCCGCTGGCCGAGGCCGGCGTTCGACGAGACGACATCGTTCCGGGTCGCGACCGGCACGAGGAAACTCGACGGCGGCTGCAGCTGGTTGTTGGAATTGAGGCTCGTCACCAGCGTCGGCCGGAAGACGCCAGAGGCGGCGGCGACGCGCGTATCGCTGATCTGCGGATCGAGGCGATCGGCGTGGAGGTCGACGTTGTTGTCCAGCGCCATCTTCACCGCTTCGTCGACGGTGAGCCGGACCGTCGCCGGGGCGATCTGCGGGGCAGAAGGCGCCTGCGCGGTCTGCGCCGACGCCGTGGCTGCCAGCGCCAGCGCGGCGACCAGGATGAGCGAGGTCCGCCGCAGCGCAGCTCCAGCCGGCAGCCGGGTGGACGGCACCTCCACGGGTGCCTCGGCCTTGCGCCGGCCGAACAGCCGCAACTTCGCCGCGTCGTCGAACAGCGAGTAGGCGACCGGCGTCACGAGCAGCGTGAGCAGCAGCGCCATCGTCTGCCCGCCGAAGATCACGAACCCGATCGCGTGGTTGGTGCCCGCGCCGATCCCGCGCGACACGATCAGCGGGATCATCCCGGCGACGAAGGCGAAGGTGGTCATCAGGATCGGGCGCAGACGATCGCGACTGGCCTGGACGATCGCATCGCGCGTCGACATACCGGCCTCCTTCAGCTGGTTCGCATGGTCGATCTGCAGAATCGAGTTCTTCTTGACGACGCCGAAGAGAACCAGCAGCCCCAGCGCGGAGAAGATGTTCAGCGACTGCCTGAAGATGATGATCGACAGCAGCGCGAACGGCAGGGTGAGCGGC
>DATFWL010000421.1:0-9791 GCA_035259385.1 Vicinamibacterales bacterium
AACCTGTTCGCCAACTGCCTGCTTGCGCTCGATGCGCGAACCGGCAAGCGGCTGTGGCACTACCAGACGGTCCACCACGACTTGTGGGATCTGGACAACGTCTCTGCGCCGCAGCTGGTGTCGGTGCGGCTGAACGGCGCGCGCGTGGATGCCGTCGCGCACGCCGGCAAGACCGGTTTCTTGTACGTCTTCAATCGTGTGACCGGCGCGCCGCTGTGGCCGATCGAGGAGCGGCCGGTGCCGAAGAGCGATGTCCCCGGCGAGCAGGCGTCGCCGACGCAGCCCTTCCCGACCAAGCCGCCAGCGTTCGCGAAGCAGACGTTCACGGTCGACGACGTGAATCCGTGGCTGCTGACGCCGGAAGAGTACGAGAAGACGCGCGAGCGCGTCGCGAAGGCGCGCAACGAGGGGATCTACACGCCGCCGGCGATTGGCGACACGATTTCGATGCCCGGCAACCAGGGCGGATCGAACTGGGGAACGACGGCGTCGGATCCGGGCAAGGGTCTCGTGTTCGTGGTCAACGTGAACGAGCTGGCGATTCTGAAGCTCGAAGACGTGAAAGCGCGAGCCGGCCGCCCCGGACAGCTAGGACAGCAGGTCTATCAGCTCAACTGCCAGATGTGCCATGGAGCGAATCAGCCGAACGCGCCCGAAGGCATCGCCCCGAGCCTCGCCGATATCACCGCTCGCATGGGCGAAGACGCGATTCGCGCGATCGTGACCGGCGGCAAGGGCACGATGCGTCCGTTGTCGCATCTCTCGGATGCCGATATCACCGCGGTGATCAACTACCTCGGCACCGTGAATCCTGATAACGGCCCCAATCGCGGGAACCTCTCGTTCGGTCCGCCGCCGCCACCCGGTCCGGTGGTCGCATCAGGCGGCGTGCCGATGCCGAAAGTGGCGATTTCCCTCGCTCCGCCGCCGGCCTACGGCGGCATCGGAGGAACAGGCGGCAACACGCCGTGGCCTGAAAACGTCGCAACGCCAGCCAATCGGTACGTGACCGAATACGGCGTGATGGCGTCGGCCACCAAACCGCCTTACACGACGCTGACGGCGTACGACCTCAACACGGGCACGATCAAATGGCAGGTGCCGATTGGCGACGACCTGCAGACGATGGCACGCGGAGGGCCGTCGAGTACCGGCGGGCTCGGCGCACGCAACGGAATGGTCGTTACCAAGAGCGGTCTCGTGTTCGTCGCGGGCGGCGACGGTAAGGCACGCGCGTTCGATGAAGAAACCGGCCAGGTGTCGTGGAGCGGCACGCTGCCGGGAAACTCCAGCGGCATTCCGGCCAGCTACGAAGCCAACGGGCGTCAGTACGTCGTCTTTTCGTCGGTCCCGCGTCCGGCAGCACGCGGCGCCGGCCGCAGTGGTCGAGGGGACGGACGCGGCGGCCCTGGAGCGGCGCCTGGCGCATCCGAGATCGCACCAGACGCGCCGCGCGGGTACATTGCGTTCGCGCTGCCAGCGCCCGAGAAGACGCCGCCGGGGATCAAACACTGAAAGCGATCGCGGCAGCCCTCGCGATCGTCATCGGCGCGCTGACGCGCGTCACAGAGGACACGCAGGGAACCATGGACACCAGGGCTCGTTTCCTTTGTGTCCTTTGTTGCCTTTGTGTTCTTCGAACCGCCGGCGCGCAACATGACGAGCGCGGGCTCCTCACCGACTTCGATCAGCCGATTCGGCTGTACCCATCCGGCCTCGGCACATCCAATCGATCGATCTCGTCACCCAACGCGGAAGCGCGGGCGTACTTCAACCAGGGTTTTCAACTGATGTACGCGTTTGCGAAGGCCGAAGCCGGCCGATCCTTCCGCGAAGCACAACGCCGCGATCCGGATTGCGCGATCTGCTAGTGGGGAGAAGCATGGGCATGGGGCCCGTACGTCAACGGACGGATGACGGCGGCCGAAGCGCCGCGTGCCTACGCGGCGATTCGAAGAGCGTCGGTCCTCGCCGAGCATGCTTCGCCGAAAGAACGCGCCTACATCCAGGCGATGGCCGTTCGTTATGTCGAACGCTTGGATCCGCTCGATCACGCGCGCCAGGATCGCGCGTACGCGGACGCGATGTCACGTGTGGCGCAGCGCTATCCAGACGACCTGGACGCCGCCACGCTCTACGCCGAAGCGCTCTTTCTGCTCCTGCCGCGGCCCGGCGCGTTCGACATCGCGAATCCTGACGTCGCGCATCTGCTGGCGACGCTCGAGAGTGCCCTCGAGCGCGACATCCGCCATCCGGGCGCCTGTCGTCTCTACGTCCACACCACGGAGCTCACGACCGAGCCCCGGCGAGCGGCGGCGTGCGCCGCGCATCTGGGCGGTGCCATGCCGGCGACCAGCCACCTCAATCACATGCCGTCGCACACCTGGACGCGGATGGGACGCTGGGGCGACGCCGTCGACGCGAGCCTGCGAGCATGGGAGACGGATCGCAAAGCGTCAACGGGCGAGACGTTCGCGACCTATCCCGCACACGATCCGTTGCGATACAGCCGATTCGCATGGTCGGGTAGCTGTTTCTCGAGCGAGGGCAGCGCGGCGCCGTCGGTGAAGAAGATGTCCGGACGGCCGTCGCCGTTGTAGTCGAAGACGGCGAGGCCGCCCGGCACGCTGTCGACGTAGAACTTCGCGGACGTCGATCCGACGTGTCGTACGAAGCGCACGCCCGAGTCGGCGGCCACGTCGCGCAGCCGCACGCGCGACGCTTGCCGTTCAAGCTGGTCCGCCGCCGGCACGCCGGCGGCGCCGAGCGCGCCTGCCGCGACCGCTGCGCACACTCCCGGACTGAGACGTATGCGCATAGGGTAGAGTAATGCGCGCCCGCGGAGGGAGATCAATGAGTCGTCACCTCTTCGTACTGGGCATCGCGCTCGTCGCCCAGGGGCTCGTGCCGCGATCGCTCGACGTGTCGGCCCGCACGCTGCCAGTTCCGGAGCACATCAGCCCCGCGATGCAGGCGCTCGTCGGAGCGCCCCTCAGCCCGACCTGGAACGTCGTGCCAAAGACAACCGACGAATGGAAGGCCCTGTCGGCGCCGGCGGCCAACCGCACGCTGCCCGCCCTGCGCGAACGCTTCGGCGTCACGTCCGAATCGATCGTCGTGAGCGGTGTGCCGGCGTACATGGTGACGCCGCGAACGATCCCGCCGGAGAACCGCGACAGGCTGCTCGTTCATGTTCACGGCGGGTGCTACGTGCTCGGCGGCGGTGAATCGGCCACGACCGAAGCGATCTACATGGCGGGTTTCGGACGCTTCAAGGTTCTGTCGGTCGACTATCGCAGGCCGCCGGAGTTTCCCTATCCCGCCGCGCTCGACGACGCGATAGCCGTGTGGAAAGGGGCGTTGAAGATGGCCAAGCCGGCGAGCATGGCAATCTTCGGCACGTCTGCCGGCGGCGCGCTCACCTTGTCGATGGTGCTGCGCGCAAAACAAGAGGGGCTGCCGCTTCCCGGCGCCATTGCTCCGGGCACTCCAATGTCCGATCTGACCGGCGTCGGCGACTCGTTCCACACCAACTTCATGATCGACAACGTGCTCGTCGGCAGCAACGGGCGCTGCGACGCGATGGCCAGACTCTATGCCAACGGCCACGATCTCAAGGACCCGCTGCTCTCGCCAATCTACGGCGACATGCGCGGCTTCCCGCCGGCGATACTGACGACCGGTACGCGCGACCTGCTCCTCAGCAACACCGTGCGCGTCCATCGCCAGCTGCGACAGGCGGGCGTCGACGCCGAGCTGCAGGTCTTCGAGGCGCAGTCGCACGCGCACTACATGCGCGACGCCAGCGCGCCGGAAACGCAGGAAGCGTTCGAGGAGATTGCGCGGTTCTTCGCAAAACATCTGACGAAGTAGGAGGTCCCATGAGACGCCGGGAGTTCCTCGAAGTCGCGATCGCCCTCGGTCTGATGGAATACGCGACGCGATCGGTGAGCAGCCGGACGCGCACGCGGCTGCAGCCGAAGGGCGACGCGGCCAAGCTCTCGCGCGTGGCCATCATGTCGCTGTCGTTCAACAGCATCCTGAAGAATCCGTCGCAGCCCGACAATCCGGCGAGGACGCTCGACATCATGGACCTCGGGCAGATGTACGCGGATCGCTACGGCGTGCACAACATCGAGATGCAGCACGCACATTTCCCGTCGACCGAACCGTCCTGCCTGAAGGATCTCCGCGAGCGGTTCGCGAAGACGAAGTCGCAGGTCACGAACATCAACCTGGAATTCGGACCGCAGAATATCTCAGCGGCCGATCCCGCGCTGCGCCAGCAGGCCGTCGATCGGACGAAACAGTGGATCGATCACGCCTCCGCGCTCGGATGCCCGCGCATCATGGTCAACCAGGGGCAGCCGACGCAGGAGAACAAGGCGGTCGCGATTGCCGCGCTGAAGGCGATGGGCGACTACGGCAAGACGAAGAACGTGATGGTGGCGATGGAGAATCGCGGCAGCGGAAACGCGCGAGGCGCGACACCGCCTGTCGGTTCGACTCCTCCGACGCCGACTGCCCCTCCCGCCTATGTCCTCCTCGTCGACATCATCAAGGGCTCGGGGACGAGGGCGAACTGCGATCTCGGCAACTTTCCTGATCAGGACACGCAGCACGCCGGCATCCGGGCGATGCTTCCGCTCACCGACGGCAATTGCCACGTCAAATTGAATCCGGCGCGGTACGATCTCGCGGCCGCGCTCAAGCTGACCGTTGAGCTCGGATACAAGGGGCTCTACTCGATCGAAGCGCCCGGTGGGGGCCAGGGCGATCCGCACGAAGCGGTTCAGCGCATCTACGACGTGCTCGTCGCGAACATCTGAGCGTACGCCATGAAGCGCCGCGCATTCCTCGCCGCCGCCGCCGCTCTTGCCGGCGGGTCACGCCTCTGGGCCCAAGCCGTGACCCCGGTCCGTGCGAAGCCGTCGACGCTCGACCGCATCGCCATCATGACGCTGAATTTTCAGCGACTTCTGCAGCTGCCCGACCTCCCGCAGGAGCCCGAGCGGACACTGGAGCTGTTCGACGTACCCGAAATGCTTGCGGACAAGTACGGCGTCCACAAGATCGAGTTCCAGCACGACCACATTCCGTCGACCGAACCCTCGTTCCTGAAGGAGCTGCGCGCACAGATCGAGAAACGCAAGTCGCGGATGACGCAGATCAATCTGGAATTCGGCCAGCTGAACATGTCGGCGCCGGAGCTGCGTAACCGGCTGATGGCGATCGACCTCACGAAGATGTGGGTCGATCACGCGGTGATGCTCGGCGCGCAGCGCGTGATGATCAACCAGGGCCAGCCGTCGCAGGACAACAAGAGCTACGGAATCCCGACGTTGAAGGCGATGGCGGACTACGGCCGATCGAAAGGGATCATCGTGTCTGTGGAAACGCGAGGTGGTGGCGGCGGCCGCGGGCGCGGGACCGCGGACTCGGCTGCCGCTCCGCCGCCGCCCCCGCCTCGTGGTCCGGTCGTCTGGACGCTCCTCTCCGAGATCATCAGGGGCGCCGGCGCTTATTCCAACGTGGACGTCGGCGGCGCCAACGCGGCGAATCAGGACGAGCTGCACGCCTGCCTGCGGACAATGTTCCCGATGACCGCGGGCAGCATGCACACGCGAGTCAATGCACGCTGGGATCTGGCAACGGCCATCAGATTCCTGGAAGGCGAGCTCGGGTACAAAGGCCTCTACACGATCGAAGCGAGCAACGGCCACGAAGGCACGCAGCAGATTTATGACGCTGTTGTGGCGACGCTGTAGCGAGCGCTTCAGCGTGATGCGGCTCGCGATCTCGATCGCCTCTTCCGTTGCCGTGTCGCTCTCGGCGCAGGTGACGCACGATCGCCTGCTGCACGCCGATCGCGAGCCGAACAATTGGCTGACCTACAGCGGGACCTACTCGAGCCAGCGCCACAGCCTGCTCGATCAAATCACGCCGGCGAACGTCAAAGGGCTCGCGCTCAAGTGGGTGTGGCGGCCCCGCTATCTCGACAAGATGGAGACGACGCCGCTCGTCGTCGACGGCGTGCTCTACACGGTGCAGAACAGCGAGGCGGTTGCGCTCGATGCTGCAACGGGACGTGCGTTCTGGACGTTCCGCTATCCGGTGCCCGCCGAGTCGAACGCATACCTGATGGTGGTGAAGGGTCTGGCCGTCGCCGGCGATCGCGTGTTCTGGGCGACCTACGACGGCCACCTCATCGCGCTCGACGCGAAAACCGGCCGGCCGCTCTGGAACAAGACGCTCGTCGACTGGAAGAAGGGACATCAGCTGAACGTCGCGCCGCTCGTCGTCAAGGACGTGGTGATTCTGGGACCATCGACGAACGAGTTCGGCACCAACTGCTGGATTGCCGCGTACGACGTCAGCACCGGCGCGGAACGCTGGCGGTTCAAGACCGTGCCGGAGCCGGGTGAGCGGGGCAACGAAACCTGGCCCGGCGATTCGTGGCAGCACGGCGGCGCGCCGATCTGGGTCACCGGCTCGTACGATCCGGAGACGAACCTGACCTTCTGGGGCACGGGAAACCCAAATCCTGGATGGAACGGCGGTCCGCGGAATCCCGGCGACAATCTCTATTCCGATTCGGTCGTCGCGCTCGATGCCGATACCGGCGCGCTGAAATGGCACTACCAGTTCACCCCGAACGACGAGTTCGACTGGGACGCGGTGCAGGTGCCCGTGCTCGCCGACATCGAGTGGCGCGGCGCGCCGCGCAAGGTGATGCTCTGGGCGAACCGCAACGGTTTCTTCTACGTCCTCGATCGCGTCACGGGGCAGTACCTGCTGGGCAAGGCGTTCGTGAAGCAGAACTGGAACCTCGGCTTCGACGAGAAGGGCCGGCCGATGCGGGCGCCGCGCGCGAAGCCGAGCGCCGAAGGGACGCTCATCTTTCCGGGCACGCAGGGCGGCACGAACTGGTACTCGCCATCCTTCAGTCCGCGGACGGGTCTGTTCTACATTTCCGTGTGGGACAACTACTCGACGCTGTCAGTGAAGGCGGACGTGCCGCCATGGAGCGATCGCCGCAAGTACACGGGCCGCGCGCCGGCGCGTCCTGACGCCGAGCGTCCCACGCCGGCGGTGTACCGCTCGGAGGACGAGGGCTACGGCGCGGTTCGCGCGATCGATCCGAAGAGCGGCGAGAAGAAGTGGGAGTTCAAGATGGTCGACTACACCGAGAGCGGCATCCTGACGACCGCGTCGGACCTGCTGTTCGCGGGCGGACGTGAGGGACACTTCTTCGCGCTCGACGCCAGAAACGGCGCCGTGCTCTGGACCGTGAACCTCGGCGGCACAGTCGCCAGCGGCCCGATGACGTACGCGGCCGCCGGCCGTCAATACGTCGCCGTCGCTGCGGACGGAGCGCTGTATGTCTTCGGACTGCCCTGACGGAGGACCTCATGACGCCGAATGCCCGCTGCGCGCGCCAATCCATCTCCATTGCGTCGCTCGTCGTGACGCTCGTGGTCGCTGCTGCGGCCGCCGCGCCGTCCGGTGAGATGAAGCAGCTCTTCGACGGCCACGATTTCAGCGGCTGGATCGTTCCTGCCGGCCGCGGCGCTGCGCCCGGTTCTCCGCCGCAGAATCCGGCCGATGTCGGCTGGACGATCAACGACGGCGTCATTGTCGGCGGACAAGCTGCGCCGGGTCAGCGCGGCGGCAGCCTGGTCTCGCAGGCGAAATTCAAGGACGTGGAGCTGGAGCTCGATTTCATGCTCGCCGAGCGCGGCACGCGCTGCTCGGCCGAGGTTGTCGGTCCAAGTCAGGCGAACGCCAGCGAGGACAAGACCTGCCTCTACAACAGCGGCGTGTACTTGCGGACCGGCTATCAGGTGAACATCGGCCGCCGCGAAGCCGGCGAGTTCATCGGCGTCGTCGTGCACCGCGTGAGGCCGAAGGCGCTTCGAGGCAACGTCCTCTGGCTCGACACGGGCGACGAGAAGTTCCCGGGCCTGCGCAAGAAAGAGGATTGGAATCACCTGCAGATTTCATTCAAGGGTCCGCGGCTTCAGGTGTCGTTGAACGGCAGGAAGATCTGCGACGTGACCGACGACCCGACGGACCCCGCGGAGGCGACATGGAAAGAGGCGGGACCGATCAGCTTCCAATGGCCGCCGGCGGGCGAATCGGGCGGCTTCAACGGGTTCGTGAAATTCCGCAACATTCGCGCGAGAGAGATTTAGCTGGAGCGCTGACGCTCGGACCGGAGAGCTGACACTGTCGCTCGAGAACGTCAAGCGCGGCGCTGTTTCCGAAACCGCCCTGGGAATCATGTCCAACTTCGAGTTGAGCCGCCGTGAGTTTCTCGGCGTCGCCGCACTTGTAGCGGGTACTGAGTGGTTTTCCGGCGTTCCGGCCGGACGTTCGGTGGTCCGCGCCGGCCGCGCGATGGTCGCGAGCAGCCAACCCCTGGCGTCGCAGACCGGCATCGACGTGCTGAAGCGCGGCGGCAATGCCGTCGACGCCGCGATCGCGATGGCGGCCGTGCTCAACGTCACCGAACCGAACATGACCGGCATCGGCGGCGACGTGTTTGCGATGGTCTACTCGGCGAAGACGCGACGCCTCGAGGGACTGAATGCGAGCGGGCGCGCTCCGCGCGCGCTCAACGCCGAGTACTTCAGGGCGCGGCACATGACGGAGATGCCGCTTCTCGGCATGGAAGCTGTGACGGTGCCGGGCGCCTTCGACGGCTGGGTCACGCTGCTCGAGAAGTACGGCACGATGAAGCTGGCCGATCTCCTGGCGCCGGCGATCGGCTATGCCGAAAGCGGCTTCCCGGTCATGGAAAAGACCGCGGCCGATTGGGAGCCGGAAGTCGAGAAGCTCAAGGCGACGGAAGCCGCGCGCGCGACGTACCTGATCGACGGCCGCGCGCCGAAGCCCGGTGAGATTTTCAGGCAGCCGAACCTCGCGCGAACCTTTCGCGCGCTCGCCCGCGGCGGCCGCGACGCGTTCTATCGCGGCGAGATTGCCAGCGCGATCGTCGACTACTGCCGCGCGCACGGCGGCTTTCTGACGGCTGAAGATTTCGCCGCGCACACATCCGAGTGGGTCGAACCCATCTCGACAACCTACCGCGGCCACACGCTGTACGAGCTGCCGCCGAACGGCCAGGGCCTGACGGCTCTGCTGATCCTGAACATCCTCGAAGGCATCGACCTGGCGTCACTCGCCCGCCAGCCGCTGCGCTACTATCACACGCTCATCGAGGCGACGAAGATCGCCTTCGCCGATCGGAACAGGTTCATCGCGGATCCGGCGTTCGCGAAGGTTCCGGTTGCCGACCTGCTCTCGAAACAGTACGCCGCCCGGCGGCGCGCGCTGATCAACCCGGCCACGGCAATCGACCCGCCGGCGTACGGCGATCTGCGAACCGGCGGCGACACGACGTATCTCACGGTCGTCGACGGCGACCGCAATGCGGTGTCGTTCATCAACAGCATCTTCCTCGCGTTCGGGTCGGGGATCGTTGCCGGCGACACCGGCATCGTGCTGCAGAACCGCGGCGCCGGCTTCTCGGTCGACGCCGGTCACCCGAATCGCATCGAGCCGGGCAAGCGCCCGTTCCACACGCTGATCCCGGCGATGGTGTTCAAGGACGGCCGGCCTCTGATGTCATTCGGCGTGATGGGCGGCGACGTGCAGGCGCAGGGCCACGTCCAGGTGCTGATCAATCTCATCGATCGCGGGCTGAACCTGCAGGAGGCGATCGATGCGCCGCGCGTGCGCTACATCAGCGGCCGCGGCGTGATGATGGAGGACGAGCTCACCGCGCC